>JAVBQX010000196.1:0-7994 GCA_031548645.1 Thermoguttaceae bacterium | reverse complement strand
TGACCGCCCTACCTTTCGCACAGGGTTTTTATGAACATCCGCCTGGTCGTCAAACTGTTGGGCAGCGTCTGCATCGCACTCGGGCTGGCGATGGCCTTCAGCATTCCGTGGGCCTTCGAACGCACACCCAAAGGTTTAGCCTACGAGCGCGAAGGCACCTTCGGTTTGTTGATGTCGATGAGCATCTGTTTTTTGTGTGGCGGCTTGTTGCGTGCGTTCGGTCAAAAGGCCAAACCCCTGCTCTTCCGGCGGGAAGCGATCGCCGTGGTCGTGTTTTCCTGGGTTCTCGCGACCCTGCTCGGAGCCCTGCCCTACGTCCTCAGCGGCACGGCCCGCGCGAAACACGTCAGCGAGGAAGGCGAAACCATCCTGGTGAAGATGACGATTTTCGACGCCATGTTCGAAAGCCAGTCGGGGTTCAGCACGACCGGCGCGACGGTGCTTTCCGACGTCGAAAACCCGGAGATGATCCCGCGCTGCATCCTGTTCTGGCGCGGCTGCACGCACTTCCTCGGCGGAATCGGCATCATCGTGCTGCTCGTGGCGATTCTCGGCCAGGGTTTGGGCGGCAAGGAGGTCCTGCGTGCCGAACGCGGCGGTTCGCCCGGCGAAGGCTCCCCGCTGGCCCGCGTGCAAAGCCTCGCCTGGTCGCTGTTCGGCATTTACGTCGTGTTGAACGTCGTGCTGATCTTCATCCTGCTGTTTTTGAAACTCAGCCCCTTCGACGCGATCTGTCACGCATTTTCCGCGATGTCGACCGGCGGTTTCAGCACGCACAATTTGAGCGTCGGCTATTTTGCGACCGACCCGAAGTACGACAGCGCGGCCATCGAATGGGTCCTGATCCTTTTCATGTTCCTCGGCGGGACGAACTTCGTGCTGTTTTTCTGGTGCCTTTGCGGCCAGCCGGGCCGTCTGTTTCGCGACGTCGAATGGCGGACCTATTTCGGGCTGGTGCTCGCCGCGTCCGTCGCCATCACGGCGTTCGGCTTCTGGTACGGCAGTTTCGACCTGTACGGCATGTTGAATCCGCCGCCGGTCGTCGCCGACGTGAGCGACTCGGCCCTGCCGCCCGACGTTGACGGTTCAGGCGTGCCGGACGATCCGAAGGTTCCGGTGTCCTACGCCTTTCGCACGTCGATGTTCCATGTCGTTTCGCTCATGACGACGACCGGTTTCGTGGCCGACCAGTACGACCGTTGGAATCCGCCCGCGGTCGTGATCCTGCTCTTCGTCATGTTCACCGGGGCCTGCGCCGGCAGTACGGCGGGCGGTGTCAAACTGTTCCGCCTCGTGTTGGGCGCCAAAATCGTTCGGGCGCAGATCGAACACACCTATCACCCGACCGTCGTGCGGAACATCTGGCTGCAGAAGAACGTCGTCAACCGCGACCTGCTCAACAGCGTCGCCGTTTACATCGCGCTGTATTTTTTCGTGATCGTCGCCATGACGCTGGTCGTCGTGACCCTTGAGCCGGACGCCACCTGGCTCAACAAGGGCTATGCCCAGGACCGCCAGTTGCTCGACGCCCCGAGCATGGTGCTGACCTGCCTCAGCAACGTCGGGCCGGGCGTCGGAGTCATCGGCGCGGACGGCAATTTCGGCGTTTTTTCCTCCGCGACGAAATTCGTGCTCACCTGGATCATGCTGCTCGGGCGCCTCGAAATTTTCGTCGTTTTGGCCGTGTTCTCCCCGCGTTTCTGGCGACCCCACGCGTGAGAGATGAATTTTTTCCCGATCAAGCCCCATGTTGCCCCCCATGAAAATGACGACCTTGAAAAAAACGATTCCCGGATTGCTGTGCCTGGCACTGTTTTGTTTGTGTGTTTGCGGCTGTGAAAAAAAAGCCGAACGAACGCTCCCCCATCGACAAGACGCGACGGACGACATTCAACACTCTCCCGAAAAATCGGAACCGCAGGCGGCATTGCCACCGACCGTTGATGACACGCCAAGCGTGGAAGCCGTTGTGATACCCCTGCAACAACACGTTAAAATGCGTTTCGAACCGTTGCGGCGTCCCAGCCCCTTGGTCAAATTGGCCGAGCAGGAACGGACGAACGCCGGCTTTCGGCCCGATGATGATTTTACGATTGAGGACGCGATCCGAACGGGCGAACGGCTGCGAAAGGAATGGCCGCAACTCCCGCCGCTCGACGAACGGGCGCTTCGCTCGCAAAATATCCGTGTCATCAAGGGCAAACACCTGACGCTTTGCACCGACCTGCCCCCTTCGCCGGAAATCGACCGTCTGCCGGAGATTTTCGATCTCGCCGTGACCGAATACTGCCGATTTTTCGGCGTCGACCCGAAATACTGCGACGCCTGGCACATGCGCGGCTGTCTGTTGGGCGATGTTGAAAAATTTCGCACCGCCGGTTTGTTGGGCCCCTTTCCGACGCATTTGCCCGGCTTTTCCGTCGACGACCGCCTCTGGGTTCTTGAACAGAAGTCCGATTATTTCCGGCGGCACCTGCTCCTGCACGAGGGTGTGCACGGTTTCATGAATTACGTCTTCGGCACCTGCGGCCCGGTCTGGTATATGGAATCGGCGGCGGAATATCTCGGCACGCACCGCTGGGAAAACGGGCGGCTCGAACTGGGCGTCATGCCCGAAAACGCCGACGCCGCGCCGGGATGGCAACGCATCGAACTGGTCCGGCGCGACATCAAGGCCGGGCATTTGAAAACCGTCGACCGCGTCATGGGGTTTTCCGGTCTGCAACTGGAAACCCCGACGGATTACGCCTGGGTGTGGGCCTTCGGGTTCCTGCTCGACCGTCATCCGCAATACCGGGACATTTACCGCGACATGGCGCGCTGGCTGACGTTCACCGATTTTTCGAACCGCTTTTACCTGCGTCTGGCCGATCATTGGGGCGAATTGCAGGTCGACTGGCTTTGCCTGCTCGACGAGCTGTGCTACGGCTATGACATGCCGCGCATGGTCATGGAAAGACGCCCGTGCGAACCGCTCAAGGCATCGGCGGAAATTGAGGTCGACGCGTCGCGCGGGTGGCAAAGCAGCGGCGTGACGCTCGAAGCGGGACAAACCTGCCATATCACCGCGAGCGGCCGTTACCGGCTTGGCGACAGCCCGAAAGTCTGGTACGCCGAACCGAACGGCGTAACGCTCCGATATCATTTGGGGCAACCGGTCGGCCTGCTGCTCGGGGCCGTCGTGCCGGAGAAACTGTTCGAAACGGACGAAGACATGACGCCGGACATGGTGCCGTTTCTCACGCCGCTCACCATCGGCCCGGACTTTGAACTGACGCCGGAACACGCGGGCACGCTTTATCTCCGTGTCAACGATTCCCCCGCCGAACTGCGCGACAACCAAGGTCAATGCCACGTTGACATCAAGGCGAATCCTTGATTGCCATTCCATGTCGCGACGCATTGAAGATGATCACTTCGTCGTCCAGAGAACTTCCACCGGCGGGAGCGATTCCTGGACCATGGTCCGCGTCTGTTCGAGCATGGTTTCGATGCGTCGGCGCGAAACCGGGTCGTCGTAGGGCAGTTGCATCTTGAGGATGTTGAGTTCCGACTGGTAGCTCTGCCGCGTTTTGAGCCGTCGCAGTTTCATGAGCGTTTCGTCGAAACCCGTGCGGTCGGAACGCTGGCGAAAGGTAATCGCCTGGGCCGTGAGAATCTGCCGAGTTGCCACCGTGTCGAGAATTTCCTCCTGGATGCCCAGCACGAGACTTTCGGCGTACAGGGTCGAGTCGGCGATCGGCACTTCGGCCGTCAGTACGGGATCGACGCCCGGCATGACCGGGATGCGCGCGATCAGGTTCGTCCCGTTGCGCACATAGAGCAGCCGCACGGGCCGTTCGGGCAGGGAGTCGATACGGAATTCGCCCCACGGACTGGTCGTGCCGATATTGACGGCCTGTTTTCTGCCCGGCACCGATTCGAGGATGTCGCAGATCGGCAACGGCATCTCCTGCGAAACGTAGGACGCGAATTGAATCGTCGTCGATTCGGCGGACGGTTTGGCCAACAGGGCAAGCTGCTGGTGACGCGGTCGGATGCGCGTGTTGATCGGCGAACGCAACCCCGTCTGCATGGTCGTCGAGAGCAGTCCGCCCGAATTTTTGTCGACCGAAAGGAAGGTCCAATCAATACGTTGAATTCGCTGGGCCTTGCCGTCGCGGTCGTTCGAACGCAAGAGCGGCAGCATCACCTGGCCGTCGGCCACCGCGGGCAAAACGTCCTGCAGGGCGAGCAGCTCGCCGGCCCGTTCCTCAAGCATGATTTTCGGCTCGTCCACCCGCACGATGCGCGCCACGGGTGTCAGGCTTTCCGTGATTCCGCGGAACAGATGCTCGGGCAGTTGCGAGAGTTGCGAGACGTCGACCCGCCGGATTTCGCCGACCTGCCGCGTCCGCACGTCGAGTTCGCGAATCGTCGCCGACCAGCCGACCGCAGAAGCATCATTCGAACAATCGCCCCGCGTCGTCACGGCGATCAAAAACACCTTGTCGTAGCGCTCCCATTCCGACGGCATTTCCGGCGGCGCATCGCCCTGACCGGGCGGCAGCGGATTTCGCGATTGCAGCAGTGTTTGCCGCAGCGATTCGGTCGGCGATTCCGGCCGGAAATCGCAAATGCCGTTGAGCCAGTTCGATTGCCATCGCACAAGCGCGGTCGTCACTTCCCGCTCGATTTCCGCGCTTCCGTCGAGCGCATCGTCGACCGCGAGACACAACCCGAAGGAATACGGCGACCATCGCCATTCCGACCCCGCAGCGTTTGCGTCGAGATTGGTTTCAATGGTTGCCGCGACGTTCGTTTCGGGATTCGCGTCGGACACAGCGGCGCTGGGCGTCATCGCCGTTACGGCAAGGCACCAGGTCATCAACAAACCAATGCGGAAAATGACGGAATAGGACATGGTAAAAACATTTAATCCGACAATAACATTCAATCTCAACACAGAGCCGGAAGCGTCAGCGCCCGGTCCTCTCCCGTCGCTTACGCTCCGGGCTCCGTGTTGATGCTGTTGTGATACAATTCACAACCTATCGCGGGTCGGTCACGCGGCCGATGACGAGCGGCGTCATGGTTTGCGCGTTCCAAACGAGGTACACGTAGGGGCGGTTGACGTAAAACCGGGCATTTGCCTGCGGCACCTGCTGCTGCGGAATATCGGCCTGTTCGACGAGCGTCATTTGCGTTTCGTGCAAAAATTTCGAAAGGCGGAGCGGCCCTTTTTCCTTCGCCTGCGACATATTCGACAAGTCGGCGTTCTCCGTCGCGGCAGTTTGCAGGCCCAGGTTTTTCAACGGTTCGACCAGGTCGAGACAGGCGGTCGCTTGCACCTTCGGCATGACGACGTCGACGACCATCGGCTGCAATTTGCCGAACAGTTGCGTCAGGAATTCCGGCGTCATCGATTTTTCAAGCGTGCCGAGCTGCCCCGCCGCGGGCAGCAGGACGACGACCCGCAGGTTTTCCTCGACGCAGGGTATGACCAGTACCTGCAAATTCGGCACTTCGGTCCCGAAACACGAACCGATCTGCCGCATCATGGGTACGGTGATTTTTTCGCCGGACGCGAGCACGAATTCGTTGTTGCCGGAAAACTGTCGATTGAACGGTGCGGCCAAACGCGGCGACGCGCAGGCGACACCCGTCGCGAGCACCGAAATGTCATTGGGCAGGCTGACCTCGAACGGTTCGGCGATGATCGACGTCAAACGTCCGCCGGTCATGTCGCGCACCCAGGCGTTGACGGTCGTCGCGGCGGCGTCCCGTTTCGTCTTGAAATCGGCGGCGTACAATTCGGTCGACAGTCCGCTTTTGACGCCGGTGATGTACTGCTCGACGATCGGGTGATCGGCCGGAACCCAGACGGCGCTTGCCTGCCCGAAGGTCGGCGGCAGTTGCGGGACCTGCACGCCTTTGCGCACCTGGGCCGAACTCGCGTCCACCTGCCGGAGCATCTCCGCGGTTTGCGGGACCGCCGTTTTGAACGGGAACACGTCGCACATTTCGGCGGCGGTTTTGCCGTCGGCCCCGAAACGCAAGGCCGTCAGTTGTTTCGCCAGCAATTGCGGGGAAAAACAGAAATTGGCGTCCCCATGCGTCGCGGCCAGTTGCGCGTAAGCGTTGTAGGCCAAGACCTGCATCGCCGCCGGAAAAGCCAGCCCCTGTTCGGGCGGCGTGATTTTCGGAACGCCTGCCGCAGCGCCGGCAGTCGGAGCTGCGCCCGGTTGCGCAGATTGAGCTTGCGCCGGTTGCGATTGTGCCGCCGCGGGTTGATCTGCCGGAGCCGGCGCAGGCGGCGTTTCCGGAGCCGGGGGCGGTGTCTGCGCGACATCAGGCGGTGCGGCTGGTGTCGCGGCGGGCGGTGTTGCGGGCGGCGAGGGTTGCACATCCGGAGCGGGAGCAGGAGCGGCGGCGGGCGGGGTTTCCTGCGCGACAAGATGTTGCGTCCTGCCGACCGTCATCGCCGCAAGGCAAATCATGCCGATCAAAATCATGTGATATTTCATTTTCATTTCTCCGGTGCAAAAATATTCATTTCGAGAAGAGACGCGGCAGAAGGGTGATTCGTTTTTTCAAAAAAACAGCCGCGTCATGCCAGGTGGGAGGCAACCATGTTGCATGTCATTGCAAACGGTCGACATGTCCTTATTATACAGGAATCGGCCCCGGTTTCGCAAGCGGTCCGGACGTTTGGCGTTCGTTGGCGATCACATATCTTTTGCGAAGGGGTTTTTCCAGCGGTTTTTCGGAAAGCCGAGCCCGAGCACGACGGCCAGTTCGATTTCCGCGGCTGAAGTCACGATGCCATCTTCGAGAATGCGTTGCCCTTCGCGGAACATTTCGCCGATCGTACTGTCGATGATCATTTCGCCGGTGACCGACGGCAGCGGCGATTTCCTGCCGGCGCGAAACTTTTCTGCGAGCAGGCGTTCCAACGCGGCGTTGTCCCGGCCGGGCGATTCCCACATCGTCGACGATTCGTAACGGTAAAATCCTCTCGCGGTTTTGCGGCCGAGAGGCCCGTCGCGCACCAGTTCGAGCAAAACCGCCGAAGGCTCGACGCGGTCGGGAAAGGCCTTGTACAAGACCCAGCCGCCGTGCATCGTCACGTCGAGCCCGATTTCGTCCATGATGCGGAACGGCCCCATCGCCATGCCAAATTGTTCCGCCGCGAAGTCGATCTGCCGGATCGTCGCGCCTTCGACGAGCAGTTGCAGGGCTCCGCTCAGGTAGGCGTTCAACAGCCGGTTGACGACGAAGCCGGGGCCGTCGTTGACCACGAGCGGCGTTTTGCCGATCCGGGCCGCCAGTCGCGTCGCATGTTCGAGCGTCGCTTCGGAAGTCGCACGCCCGCGAATGATCTCGACGAGCGAGCGTTCCCGCACGGGATGAAAGAAATGAAAGCCGCAGAATCGTGACGCCATATCGCCGTCCGGCGGCAGTGTCGCGGCCAGCGAGTCGATCGAAATCGTCGACGTGTTGCTGACAAGAACGGTCGAATCGCCGAGTCGCGGCACGATTTCCGAGTACAATTTCGCTTTGGCCCGCAGCTTTTCAGTGATCGTTTCAATGACGAAGGAAACGCGGGAATCGCAGGCCAGAATCGCAGTGTCAATCGCGCTGGTGCAAACGAGATTCGACGGCAATTCCGCGATGTCGGCGGCGTTTTGCATCGCGAGTTCCGCTTCGACCCGCGCCGGCGCCGTCGCGACCGCCTGCTCCGAACTGTCGAACAGCGCCACGGGAAAGCGCTTCGCGAGAAACGTCGCCGCGATGGCAACCCCCATCTGTCCCGCGCCGAGTATCACGATACGTTCGTCAGGCATGAGCTTTCCTTGCGAGATGGGCTGAAATTCAGCGGTTCAACTGGGCCATGACCTCGTCGGGGATGTTGAAATTCGACGAAACGTTCTGCACGTCCTCGTGATCGTCGAGCAGGTCCATCAGCTTCAGCACCTTGGCCGCCGTGTCCGGGTCGGTGACTTCGACCTGGT
>JAVBQX010000214.1:0-3709 GCA_031548645.1 Thermoguttaceae bacterium | reverse complement strand
CGGCTTTTCGGCGAGTTGTTCCGAGAGGATTTTCAGCGCGACGAACCGGTCGAGCTTCGGCTGTCGGGCCTTGAACACCGTCCCCATCCCGCCGCGCCCGATTTGCTCGATGATTTCAAGCTGCGAAAACGCCTTTTGCACGACAGTGATGTCAAGCGTTTTGCGAGGTGATTTTTCCGCCTCGGTCAACGTCTCCGGCAGGGAATCCAGCACGGAATCGGACTGCGCCGCCAGTTGCAACAGGCAGTAGGGGCACGGTTTCCCCGCCTCCATCGGCGAACCGCAGGTCGGGCATTTTTCAGTGGTCATGATGTCACCGCAACAGAATTCGTAAAATCTAAAAAAGAAACCGCCATTATAGATGAATGACGTTTTTTTTGCTGCCGGTTACGGAATTTCCGAAAAATTGTTGAAAATAGCAGAAATATCGTATTAAAAATGCCTTTTCAACTGACATCTTGACAATATCCGCACAGAATACAAACCCGTCAAGCCCTACTCACTTGGCGGTGTTTTCTGGGAATCGGGGACTTTTTGGAGGGTGGCTGTGATAGTCGTGGGTTGGACATCGAACTCGATCGGAGGGCTGCCGTTTGTTCGCATCGCTTCCTGGGCCAGTTCGATGCCGGTGCCGTAATAATTGACGAGGCCGAGTGTCAACATCGCGCCGGAGAGGTTTGGGTTGCGGTAAGAGACCTTGCCCGGCTGCCCGAAATTTTCCGGGGTCACGTCACCAAACGGGCCACCGCCGTTGATGATCTCGATCCGGTCGTCGAACCATTGAATCCGGACGGGGGCATTCGCCACTTCATACTCCTTGTGCATGATCGCATTGCGGGTGATCTCGGCCAGGGCAAGCGCAGGATAATCCCAGACATGTTTGATCTGGAGGTCATCCTGATGAAACATCGTGTGCCGGTTGTGGGACGCCAGTTTCCAGTCGAGTTTCTGGACCATCTCGGACACCGGGCCGGAAATTCTCGCTTCATCAAGCACACGACCGGAGAGTGCCGTTCCTTCGATTTTCATAAACTGGATGTACGCACCACCAAGCCAACGCATCGGCTCATACCCCAGAACCAGCGTGCCCAACACGGTTGGCGTCGGGAGTTCCGCACTGCCGATCATTTTGCAGGTCGAAAGGTGTTGCAGGTAGTTTCGTTTGATCTTTTTCGAGACCTTCGGTGAAAACGCCTTCGGGAGATAGTCCCGCTCGAACAACACCTGGTCCAGAGCGTCGAGGGTCGCGTCCTTCACGGGAAAAAGCTCGAACGGGGCCTGACGCTGGAACAACAGGTTTTGGCGGCGTTCGTTGAGGATGCGTTCGTCCTGCGGCGAGGCGATGGCCCGGCTGGTGCCGACGCGAATCCAGATTTTGCCGTCCAGTCTGACCGGCGGCGTATCGGAGGGCACGGCCACCACAATGGCGACGTCTTTGCCTTTGAGCGTTCGTTTTTCGATAACCAGGCTCGGGGGCGGCAGAATCCGACCGTCCAGTTTGATCGCCGTGAGCTTTTGAATCAGTTCATCCGTGACCTTGATGCCGACGGGGTTTCCCTGATCGTTGACTCCGATAAACAGCACTCCCGGCTTGCCATGACCGGGGAAATCGTTCAAAAACGCATAAATCGCCTGCCGTGACTTGGTGGTCGAATGCGAATTCCACGCGGATTTGAGTTCGACAAGATCGGACTCCCCGGCGTCAAGCATCGCTTCCAGTTCGGCGTCTGTGTAGATGGGCGTGGTCATAAAATCAGGCCAATGATCCGTTGTTTCAGCTGATCAAATTCAGGAATGCTCATTGTACAACAATCCAGGCCAATGTCAATTTGTTCGCCTGTGACAGGGGGCGTTCCAAGCGGTCCGGGACTGTTGTTTACACGCGGCGTGTAAACAACATGTATCTTTCAGACGATTTTTACTTTCGCGGCGGCTGCCAGGGAGTGTGACCGCCTTCCTGGATGTGGAGCATCCACTGCCGGACCATTTGCCGGAATTGCTGCGGTTCCTTCGTACGAAGGTCATGCTGTTCAAGCGGGTCGTTATCCAGATCATACAACTCCACCGCGGAAAATGGCGTGTTTTGGAGGATTTTCCATTGTCCCCGGATGACCGCGTCGTTTGTTTTTCCGGCGAAAGCGACACCGCCTTCACGTCGAACAAAATAGAGCGACCGGCCAGGCAATTGATCGTTTTTCCCGAGCAGCAGGTCATAAAGACTTGCGCCGTCAATGCGTTGATGAAAGAGGCCGTCCGTCGAATGCCCATTCGCGTCAATTTTGCTCCCGGCAGCTTCAAGAATGGTCGGGAAGAAATCCATCAGCGCGGCTTGGGCATCGGTTTGTGTTCCTGGCTTGATGTGGTTCGGCCATCGCACGAGACACGGAATTTTCAGGCCCCCTTCGTACATTTCCCCTTTGCCGCCGCGATGGGGGCCGTTGTACGCGCCAACATCCTTCTGACCGCCGTTGTCGCTCGTAAAAATCACCAGCGTATTCCGTTCGAGCCCTGTTTCCTTCAATACCTGTAACACGCGTCCGACGCCGTCATCAAGATGTTCGATGAGTGCGACCAGCTTGGCCCGTTTTTCATCAATTCCCGGTTCGCGTTGAAGGACACGCTCCAGGTATTCCTGTGGCGGCTGAAGCGGCACGTGCGGGGCATTGTAGGCGAGATAAAGGAAGAATGGTTTCTGTGAATTTTGTTTGCGATCACGCAGATAATCGCAGGCCCAATCGGAAAAAAGATCGGTCGCGTGACCTTCGGGATCAATCGTCTCGCCGTTTCGCCGCATGTAGTTGATGTCATGACGTCGATGCGTGTAGTAATCGTCCATCATGTCGCCGAGAAAGCCGTGAAAGAAATCAAAACCGCGTTCGTTCGGCATGTTTGGCGAACTCAAGCCAAGATGCCATTTGCCGATGATCGCGGAGTGATACCCCTGTTGTCGGAGCGCGGCGGGAAGCAAAGTCAAATCCCCTGAGAGATACCCCCAGGAATCTTCGTCATGCGTGCGGATCACCCCCGGGACACCGGCCCGGTCAGGAAACATGCCGCTGAGCAACGCCGCCCGTGAGGGGGAACAGACGTTGCTGTTGGCCCGAAACTGCGTGAACCGCATTCCTTCCGCAGCGAGCGAATCAATATGTGGCGTTTGAAGATTCGGCCCGCCCTGGACGGACAAGTCGCCGTAACCGAGATCGTCCACAAGAATCAACAGAATATTCGGACGCTCTGAAGTTTCCGCCGCCTGAATCGTCGGAAACGCAACAAACACAATAGGTATCACCAAAAGGAGTTCGGTCATGGATTTCATGGGGCATACCTGACAAATACTGCCATCAACAAATACGACCAACAGGACACAAATACTGATTGTACCTGAGCCGACTTCCCATGTCGAGTAGTGATAATTTCTTTGATCGCAGTGTGGATGTCAGTGTTTCACACTACAGGTTCACGATGCTAAAAACCGACCATATTTGTACTATACGACAGTGAAATCCACATAGCCCGTGATACGTAAAATCACGGGCTGTTTCTTTTTTGGCGGTCAATAAACAATCTTTTAGCGGCGGGATTTGTCCCGCGTAAAGGAGTCATATCATGAGTCACATAGTTACCATTGCGGTCGAGGTGCGTGATCTCGATGCGATCCAATTAGCGTGTCGCCGGTTGGAGTTGGAGGAGCCGGTGTTCGGCAAGGCGG
>JAVBQX010000072.1:0-3695 GCA_031548645.1 Thermoguttaceae bacterium | reverse complement strand
AGCGAGGAGCCGCAAGACGGAAAGCACGTCGATTTCCGAAGGATTTCGAACGACAAACCGAAAACGCGAAATGCGCTTACACAAACGGACACGCCCCACACCGGTCACTCCGCTGCGCTGCGTTCCCGGCTGCTGTTCTTGCGCAAAACTTATGGACGAAAGCGTGAAACAAAAACAAGAAAAAATCGCACAAAACGTTATAATGTAATCGAAAAGGTGAGAACATGGGCGAAAACACGTTATCCTATTTGTCGTTGGACGCCGGGCGGGCGGAGGATCGCGAGACCTTTGCGGAAATCGTGCGGCGATACCGGAACGTTGTCATGGCGATGACCTTCAGCATGACGGGCAACCTGCAACAGAGCGAGGACCTGGCCCAGGAAACCTTCGTCGCGGCGTGGCAGCGGTTGACCGACGGTGAAACGCGACCGGAACTCGCGGCAGAGAAAATCGGCCCCTGGCTTTGTGGAATTGCGCGGAATCTGACCAACAACTGGCTCCGGCGCACCACGCGCGAACGGAAATCGCAACACGTCCCCGTCGAGGAAAACGCGATCCCAGATTCGCTGCCCTCGCCCGCAACGGTGGAATCGGAATCGGAAATTTCGCGCGAGGCGCAGGCGGCCCTTCTTTGGGAAACGCTGCGGCACATCCCGTCGAATTACCGCGAGCCGCTGGTCCTGTTTTACCAGAAAGGGGCGTCGATTCGCGAGATCGCCGCGACGCTCGACCTGAGCGAAGCATGCGTGAAACAGCGGATTTCGCGGGGCCGGGCCATGCTCAAGGAGGACGTCGCGGGCCGGTACGAGTCTTTTCTCGCGAAAATCCGCCCCGGCGAACATTTCGTCGCGGCGGTCCTCGCGGCGATCCCGATTCTTGTCACCGGCAAACAGGCACTCGCGGCCAGTTCGGCCGGTATCGCCGCAGCACAAACGGCGACCTCAACCGGCGGCGGACACCCGCTCTTCGCGGGAATCACCACGACGTGCTGGTCGTTTTTGTGCGGTTTCGGCCCGTTCCTGACCGTCTTCGCCGGCACGATCCTCGGCGTCTGGAGCGGCGTCCGTCACGCCCCCACCCGCGGGGCAAGGCTGCTCATGATCAAAACGGCGTTGGAATATTATGCGTTCTGCTGTTTTGCTCACTTGATCATCACTTGTTATGCGGTTTATCTCTACGGAATTGTCAAACAGAATTTTTCCGATATTGATGTATTGCACTGGTGTTATAGCTTTTTCATTTGGTTGTTGTTTTTATTCAATACGATTCGCGTCAATCGCAAATGGCGGCAAACCGTCGAATTTGAAAATGGAATCGGCGGGAAAGAACCCAAATTGATCACGCGAAAAAATTTGATGGCGTGGCTTGTCGCGGCTTTGGTGTTCAATGTGATCTATACTATTATTTTGGCACTCGTCTATTCTGAAATGAAGCTTGTTCTACTGTGGTCGGAATGGTTTGGCATCATTTCCGTATCAATCGCACCGTGCATTTTCCTGTATTGCGGCTGGCGCATTTCCCGCGACGACGCGGCATTCCAAAACGCTCCGCCGCGATTGCCGAATCTGCTGCCGATTCTCACCGGTGAAGAAAAACGACCGAAAGGCTTCCGCAACCGCATCAATTTCTGGGGCGACCTGACCGGCATCGGCTTCGGCCTGTTCTGTATGCAGGTGTTTTCGGTGAGTTGGTATTTCGCCCACAAAGGATTGCCCGACATGACGCTGCCGTGGGTCAATGTCCCTATCGGCAACGGCTCCAACTTCCTGATCGGTCTTTCGCTGCTGGCGTATTTGGGATTCGTCGTGTTTTTCGCGGGCATTCCCCGCCGCCGCTATTGGGGGATGATCGCGCTTGCCTGCACCGTTTTCGCGTGCAACGCGCTGATGATCTGTTACGCGAAACTTTGGCAACATGTTCACCTGGAGGAATTCCTCATGGTGTTCGGGTTGAATGCCTGGATTCTGCTCTGCTTCGCCCTCGCCGGCATCAGTGGGCTGGTGGTTTTCCGGAAGAAAAAGAACCCTTAGCCATCGAACTTGTTCGACGCGAAAGTTGGGGCGGTTTGTCCAAGGATTACGCTACGGGTTTTGCGCCGGGCAAGCCCGGCGGCTAAGAACTCCACACTCCAAATTCCACTCTCCATACTTCCGTGCCCTTCGCTTACGCTTCGGGCTCAGGTTTCCTCACATTTCGAACAGATACGTCTGTCCCTTGAAATTGAGCAGCACCGGCTCGTCGAGGGCGAGAAACTGGGTCAGTTCGCGGCCGTGTTTTTCAACCAAAGCGAAATATTCGTCGCTGAACTGCTTGACGACCTGCACGTTTTTCCGCTGTTCGGCGGTCACGCTGGGGTCTTCCCACTGGTTGTTGCGGTAGAAGAACGTCTGGTTCGCCACCTGTTGCACCCGCTCGAACGGAGCTGGTTCCGCGGCAACCTCCCGCTCGGCGACAATGCCCATGCTCATACCGCCCATGCCGCCACTGGCCCTTCCAGGCATGGCTGCCGGTGCCCCAAGACGCGCTCTTGCACCGCCCGACATGCCGCCACCCATTCCACCTCCACTGCTGTAAGCGAAACTGTCGGCGGTAGCGCGGGATTGCAGGGCCATGGACGAATCAGCACGTTCCGCGTTTTGCATCGCATTTTTCATTGCGCGGCCGGAGGTCGCCATGCTGCCGTGAAGTTGATTTAATTGGAATTCCGTCCCTCTCCGTGCCGTTTCGGCATTCGCGCGGAAATCACGCAAATCGGTCGAATCGTCGGCCAGGAACGAGGTGTACGGCGTCAAAATGCCGTGCTGCGTCGAAAGCCGCACGAGTTCCTCGGTCAGTTCGGCATTCTGCCCCTTGAGGTCGAGCTGGTCGATGATTTCGCCGATGCGCCGGACGGCCCAAAGCCGTTCGATGAACGCGTAACGACCGTCTTTGCTCTTTTCGGTGAACTCGCCGTCGAAGGCGAACGATTTTTCCTCGCCGTCGACCTTGCCGGTCAATGTAACGCTGATGTCGCCGAATTTCGAGTAGCGGCCGACCATGATCAACTGTTCCCCGGCGAAGAGGTCGAATTCCCCGGCGGGATAAACCTGGTTCGTCAGTTTCGTGTTGCCGTCGCTTTCGCGGGCGATTTGCCATTTCGCGCCGGCCAGCACCGGGGCGCTGATCCGGCTGTACAAACTGCTGACTTTCGCCTCGATGTTTTCCTCCGGCAGCACGTAATCGCTGATACCGAAGTTGCCGCGGGCCAGCTTGTCGAGCAACCGGCTGTTGACGTCGTTCCCGACGCCGAAGACGAACATGCGGGTTTTCGTTTTGTTCGCGTCCGTCGCGTTGACCACGATTTTCGATTCGTCGATGATGCCCGTGGTCGGTTGGCCGTCGGTGAGGAAAATGACGTAATTCGGCGTCGATTTGTCGCTGATCATCCCCATCGCCGCGGTCAGGGCGCCGTTGATGTCGGTGCCGCCGGTCGCGCGGATGCCCTCGCAGAAATCAAGGGCCAGCCGCTTCGTCTTGGCGTTGTATTCGACCAGTTCCGGCTCGAAGGTGTTGAGCGTCGAATTGAACACGACGATGTTGAACATGTCGCCATCGTTGAGTTTTTCGAGCACGAATTTGAGCGAATCGCGGGCTTGCACGATTTTCTGCCCCGACATGCTCCCCGAGTTGTCAAGCACGAACACGACCGTTTTCGG
>JAVBQX010000235.1:0-6145 GCA_031548645.1 Thermoguttaceae bacterium | reverse complement strand
ACAGAGCCACGACTTGGCCGCGCTGATCGAACGGTCGGGCACCTCCGAACTCCGCCGCCGGGCCGCTTCGCCCAAAACGAGGGTGCGTTCGCCGCTCGTCCGGTCCCGGCCCCACGGGAGCGCCGTTTCGTATTGGCCCGCCTCCTGCTCCGTCGGCAGGTACAGGAACGACGGCAGACTTTTGCGTGATTCGACCGTCCCCGCCGCGACGTATTGCGGGATCGGCAGAATTTCAACCGCCGCCCGCGACGCCTTGTCCGTTTCCGCGTCATCGCGCAGTTCGGCGTAAGCCAGCACGCTGTTCGTCGTTCCCAGGTCGATTCCGATGACGTATTTTTGTTGTGTCATATTTGATTGTTTCAAATCCGTTTTTCGAATTTCATTTTTTATTGCAGGGGGAATCTTTACCGATCAAACCCTTGTTTCCTTTTGCCGTAAAACCTCAAAAACACGGTTTTGGCGGGTTTTTTCAGCAAAAAATAACTGACAATGATAATCAGCCAAACAAATAGAATTCGCGTCCATAGATCAAAAACATATTGGCGGAACTCCCCTTGAGGTAAAATATCACCATTTGAAACTTTGAGTTTACTTCTGCTTGGAATAATCCTTAAGTCGTCTTTTTGAATCTCTTCCATGGTGTAAAGTTTCCAGAGTAATTTTTCATTTAACCCTTTTTCAATAATAATAGTCAGCCACTGCGTGAATAGAAAAATAATAAATATTATTACGCACGCCTTTATGCCCCATTTTAAATCATATTTCTGAGTCGGATCTGTTGTTACATTATTATTGCTTTTCTTCATGGTCTTTTTCATTTGCAATGGGAATGATCCGGCAAATATTTCGCTGTTAATCGTGCCGCGGCGGTCTCGCCGAGACCGCCCTGCCTTTTCATGAGAAGCGTTCTCACGCGTTGCACCAGGGGCGGACGCGGTTCAGTTGCGATTCGAGGATCGACATGCAGGTGTTGACGTTGTCGACGATCTGGAAGTCGTACATGCCGACGCAGATGAAATCGGCGCCCGACTCGAAGGCGAAACGGAACCCGTCTTCCGGGCGGATCGCGCCGGCGGCCAAAACCTTGAACCCGATCCACGGCTGCGGCAAGGAGTTCATGAATTCAATCGTTTCCTTCGGCTTGCGGCAGAACACGTTGTCGTGCTCCGGTCCTTCGGGCTGCCGCGACCAGTAGCGGTCGTGGTGGATCGTCTTCATCCAGAAATCCGGCTCGAATCCGCGGTCGACGCAGGCCTGGATCGTCGCGATGTGATGCCCGCCGATCCCGACGGGAACGCCCTCCTCGCGAACCGTATCCAGGAAACGTTTGATTTCGTCGAAGTTCCCCTCGCGAACGAGCCGGTCGGCCGTTTCCCCCTGCACGTAACAGGCCGAGGCCCCCAACTGGGCGCAGCGGAGTCCGCCTTCGACGTCGGAGCAGTCGGCGATGTATTTCAGCGTGCCGCTCTTCTTGTCCCAATAGTCGGTCATGATGCCGATGTGCGAATGGTGGCCGAGATAGGCGTTGAGGCCGCAGGCTTCGCCCATCTGGAAGGTCGCGTAAATCTTCTCGCGGGTGTGATAGGCTTTCACGAGGTCGGAGACGTAAATCAGGTCGCGGGCGTGGGCCCAGCCGCCGATGAGGTTGCCGCCGAGAAACATCCGGCTCAGGGACACGTCGCCGATTTTGGCCCGGGCCATCGGTTTTTTCAGGTCTTCGAATTTCGCCCAATCGGTGTACTGGCGCGAGGCTCCGGAAAGGCCGTCCAATTCGACGTCCTTTGGCGCGGCCGTGTCCTGACCCGTGAGCGTGGCCGCAAGAATTTTTTCTTCGCGACTGACCAGCGTACCCGTCGCCACGACCGCCGCCGCTCCGCCCGCGAGCAACTTGCCGAGCATCCGCCGCCGTCCGAGATCGGTCGGAAACTGCTCGTTCGCCGCGTTTTGATCGTTCGCCTGATTGTTGGGGATGGTGTTCCCGTCCGTCATGTCTATCTCCCTGGATAAAATATTGCACCCCGGCACGCATATTGGCCCGCCGATATGTTCGATTATAATTGTAACATCGGGGAAACGAATTGCCACAGATCATTCGTGACACAAAATTTATTTTTCACCACGAAGGCACGAAGTTATCATTTCAAACGGAAACAAAAAAATGAACCGTCTTTTCACGCAAGCCCGTTCGTATTGGCCCCCTTCGTGTTTCTTCGTGCCTTCGTGGTGAAAAACAACAGCGGCTTTATCGAGAAAATTAATCATGACAACATTCAAACGCGTCGGCATCGTCGGGTTCGGGATGATCGGCAAGGTGCACGCTTACGGTTATGCGACTTTGCCGTTTTATTTGCAGCCGCTGCCCTTTCCGGTTCGGATCACGCACGTCGCGACGGCCCACGCGGAAACGGCCGAACACGCCAAAACCGTGACCAGGGCGGATGTTGCGACGACGGATTATCGCGAAATCACAGAAAACCCCGACATTGACATCGTTCACATTTGCACGCCGAACGAGCTGCACCTGGCCCCGCTGCTTTCAGCAATGCGGCACGGCAAGCACATTTATTGTGACAAGCCGCTCACGGCCGGAATCGACGAGGCGGAACTGGTGCGTGAAGCGATGGCCGGATACGCCGGCGTGTCGCAAATGACCTTCCACATGCGGTTTTTCCCGGCGGTGCAACGGGCCAAACAACTCATCGACGATGGAAAATTGGGCCGGATTTTGCAGTTCCGCGTCAGTTATTACCATGCCAGCAACGCGGGGGCGGAATTTCCGTACAAATGGAAACATGCCCCGACCGGCGGCGTCGTTCGCGATTTGGGTTCGCACGTTCTCGACATGGCCGACCACCTCGTCGGGCCGATCGACCGCATGATCGCCGATTCGACGATCGCCTACCCGCGGCGGCGCGACCCGAAATCGGGCGAACTGCGCGATGTCACTGTCGAAGACGCGTTTTCGATTCTTGTACGACTCAAAAACGGGGCGATGGGCACGCTCGAAGGCTCCAAACTGGCGACCGGAGCGGAAGATGATTTTCGTTTTGAAATACACGGCGAGCTGGGGGCGGTTCGATTTTCGCTCGGAAACGCCAATGTGCTCGAATTTTTCGACGCCACCCGCAGTGACAAGCCTTTTGGCGGAGAGTCGGGTTGGTTGCAAATCGCGTGCAGCAGCCGGTTTGAGTCGCCGGATACGGATTTCCCCTACAAAAAAGCCACGATTGGCTGGTCGCGGGCCCATGCCGCCTGTCTTGCGCACTTTATTCAATCTATCGCCGCACATGAGCAAAATAGTTCGCCGAAAACCGGCCCGCAATCGTTCCCGCAACACGCGGATTTGATGCAAGGCTATAAAATCGATCAGCTTATGCAAACCGTTTTCGAATCCGCCCGTCGGCAGGTGTGGATCGATTGCCCTTGACTTTGATTTTAGCCACGGATTGGCACGGATGAAACACGGATTTTTTGTTTGATGAAGCACTATATCATAATCATGCGTTTCAAAACTTCCGATCAGTCAAATTCAATTCCATTTTCGCGATTAAAGGCGAAATTCAGAAGGCGGATCAGATCATCTTCCTTCATGTGGTATCCGTGCATGTTGATTTTAATAGGGCTACCTCCCAGGTAGTAGCATATCGTATTTATGTAACGCGAGAAAATGCCGGGCGACTGTGCAATCACGGCCTTGTGATCCTCAAGAATTAACGTGCCGTAGCAATGACTGCCATGGGTCGTGATCGCAATTTTTTTCACATTTGTCCAAGGAACAAAACCACAGGCCATTCGCGTTGATTGGTCCATAAATCCTTCTTTTGAAACCGCGATGCCTGCCCGGGAATAGAAAAATTCGCTGATCCCCCAAAACAGCCCCAACAGAAAAATAACGCCGATGGCACACAGAACGATTCGTACTGTCACGGGCATTTCGTCGGCAGGAGCGACAATTCCGGCACCACCGAAAATAGAGCCAATAAGAAAACATAGTGCGATGAACAAAATTGTCGGAAACTTACGTTTTTTCACGAATACCTGTTGATTTTGCATATTGAATCCCACGGTACAAAAAATGGTTCCAAAATTTTCATGATAAACCGTGATTATATACTTTCCCTCTGCAAAAATCAAATTTGAATGACGCTTTTTCAAAGATTATCAAAACCATCGTTGTAAAGTTGAAAAAGGAACCGTAACACCCGGCTTTGAGAAAAGCGTGTTCCCTATATAATTATGTCATAACGATGATCGTCGAAAGGGCATAAAAATGCGAACCAAAGAATCCGTCATTGCGCTGATCCGCGAGGCATTTCGCGATGTTCCGTTGGGAAACGGCTATGGTTTACGACAAGCGGAATCCCATGATAATGGTTGCTACGATGAATACACAAAGGAATTGCAAAAACTCGACGCAAGAGAAAAAGCCGAAGGTTGGCAGTCCCTCAAGGTCGAAGACCTCGACAAATATTATGTCGCCCTTTCATTTTTCGATCCCGAAGGAATGCGGTTTCACTTGCCGGCCTATATGATTTTTGATTTGGAAGACGCTTTCGTATGTGCGGATATTCTTTTTTCTCTGACTTATGTTGTCACGGACGATCCTGATCAACGACGGTACGCACAGGGCCATTTTTCCTTGCTTAACCGGCAACAACGCCATGCAGTACGGGAATATCTTTTACTGATCAGGGACGAAATGGACGAAGATTGGTTTGAGCGTCCTAAAATCGAAGCGGCACTGAAATTGTACTGGGCGGAAGACACGGAATAAACAAATCACAATTTACGATAAACCATTTAACACAACCAACCATGCGAGCATTATCAGGCATTCAACCGACGGGGCGATTTCATTGGGGGAACTATTTCGGGGCGATCCGGCAGTATATCGAGTTGCAGGACAAGGCGGACGAATCGTTTTATTTCATCGCGAACCTGCACGCGCTGACGACCGTGCGCGACCCCGCCGTGTTGCGGCAGTACACGCTTGACGCGGCGCTCGACCTGCTCGGGCTGGGGCTCGATCCGGAGAAGGCCACGCTGTTCGTGCAGTCGGACGTGCCCGAGGTGTCCGAGCTGTGCTGGCTGCTGATGACCGGCACCAACATGGGGCTGCTCGAACGCTGCCACGCCTATAAGGACAAGAAGGCGAAAGGTCTCACGGCCGACACGGGGCTGTTCGCCTATCCCGTGCTGATGGCCGCGGACATCCTCATTTACGATTCCGACGTCGTGCCGGTCGGCGAGGACCAGAACCAGCACATCGAGGTCGCCCGCGACCTGGCCGGCAGTTTCAACCACCAGTACGGCGATACCTTCGTGCTGCCGAAGGCGTATATTCTGTCCGACTCGGCGAAAGTGCCCGGCACGGACGGCGAAAAGATGTCGAAGAGTTACGGCAACACCATCGAACTGTTCGAGCCGGTCAAGGACGTGAAAAAGAAGGTCATGCGGATTCAAACCGACAGCCGGCCGCTCGAAGAGCCGAAGGAACCGGATACCGATCACTTGTACCAGTTGTACTCGCTGTTCGCGACGCCGGAACAAACGCAAGCGATGGCCGATACGTACCGCAAGGGCGGTTTCGGTTACGGCATGGTCAAAAAGGAACTGGCCGAACTGTCGGAGCAGTATTTCGCCGAAGCCCGTGAGCGTCGCGCTTCGCTGGAATCGAACCCCGAGCGCGTCCGCGAAATTCTCGCCGCGGGTGCGGCCAAAGCCCGCAAAAAAGCCGCCGAAGTTTTGCTGCGTGCCCAAACCGCGTGCGGGGTGAAGTGAGCAACCAGAGCCCGAAGCGTAAGCGAGGGACAATCAGAGCCGCGACAGTCATGGAGTGGTCGTATCAGGACAATCGCGGCGAGATTTATCATAACGACAAAACGAATTCGACCAAATCGTCGATTTCCCGTTCGGACAGTTTGTCGAGCCGGTCGTCCGGGGCGAAGTGCTTGCCCTCGACGATCAGTTCGCGGATCGTTTCGTAACGACCGTCGTGCAGGTAGGGGGCCGTGCGCCAGACTTCGACGAGCGTCGGCGTATCATAAGCGTTGAAATAATCGAACTCGCGCGTGCCGACGTCGTGTTTTTGCAGGTCGGTGTAATAATTCGATTCCGGGTGGCAGACCGAACAGCCGGTTCGCGC
>JAVBQX010000223.1:0-6689 GCA_031548645.1 Thermoguttaceae bacterium | reverse complement strand
TGCTGATCACCGTCGCGTGTCGCCATGTCGTTTCGCCGCGCGTGCGGTTTATGCTTTGGCTGCTGGTGCCGCTGCAATTGCTCTGGTGCGTTCCGCTGCCGTCGTCGCTGAGTCTGCTCAATTACCTGCCCGGCGGAAATGGCGCGGTTTCACAAAATTCCGTCACGCCCGAAGTGCCGGAAAACACTGTGCGACGGCAATCGCATCAGGAGACGCAAACCGCGGACGACGGGTGGGGCGATGCCGAAAATGCTCACGCGGAAGCCGCTTTCGGGGTCGCACCGTTTGACGGGGATGACGCACTCGAATTTTTCGATTCCCCGGCGGAAGAGGCAACGCGAGAACAAAAGATCGCAGCGTCGGAAACCGCCGTCGCGGAAATTTCGCCGCCGTCGATGCGCGCGTGGCTGTCGTATGCCGCCGTGATCTGGGTGTGCGGCACGCTGCTGTTTTACGGCGTGTATTTCGCGCAGGTCTTGCGATTTCAACGCTGGATTCGCAAGGCCGAAACGGTGACGAACCAGAAAACACTCCGGCTTTTCGAACGCTGCAAGAAGATCATGGGCATCAACGCCTGGGTCATGGTCGTCGAATCGCCGCGTGTGCGCGGGCCGTTTTTGACCGGCGTTTTTCGGCCGGTCATCGTTTTGCCGCGCGGCTTGACCGCATCGCTGGGCGAAGACGCCATGGCGCATCTTTTTTCGCACGAACTGGCCCACCTGAAACGTTCCGACCTGATCGTCGGGTGGCTCATGGCCTTCGTGCTCGGATTGTATTGGTTCAATCCCTTCGCCTGGCTGGCCGTTCGCGTCATGAATTCCTTGCGCGAGGAAGCCGCCGACGCGATGGTGCTCGAATCCCTCGACCCGGAGCGAAAGCTGGATTACGGGTCCACCTTGTTGACGATGTCACGCAGATTCGCGAATCCCGCGTTCGTCCCGGGAATCGCGGGAATTCTTGAAACCCGAAGCTTTTTACACAGGAGAATTGAAATGATCACACGACCGGGAACATGGCGCACATGCTGGAGCGTACTCGCCGCGGCCGCCTGCCTCGCCCTGCTGACGACGCTGGTCACCGACGCCAAACCGCAGGAAAATGACGCGAAGCAACCCCCGATTTACGGGAGCAGGCCGATTTATGAAACCAAACAGACCGATGGGGCATCGCAACAGCTGGCAAACGCGGAGCCGCGGGAATACACCGTAACCAAACCGTGGTATGAACGAAAACGAACTTATACGGCCATTGTTTCGCCTGAGGAAACGGAAAAGCCCGCCGCGAAACCCAAGCAGGAGATCGACCCGCGACGCATGCCGAAAATCATCGCCATGTATCCGCCGAACAACGCGAAAAACGTCGACCCGAACATCACGCAGGTGTACATCACCTTCGACATCCCGATGGACGGCGGGCGGGCCTGGGCCCAGCGCAGCAACCAGACGGCGCTGGATCACGACGAAGAGAGTGAGATATTCTGGACGTCGGACATGCGAACCTGCGTCGCGCCGGTCAAGCTGAAAGCGAACAAAACCTATGAGGTGCTGATGAACGTCAAACCGTTTATCGGCTTCCGCAGCGAAGGCGGCATAGCGTCGAGGCAAATGTTTTATTCCTTCAAAACGGGTCGCGGCCCCGTTTCCGAAAACGCCCGGGCCGAATACACGGCCAAGGACCTGACGGAAGAATCCCCGTCGCCCAAGGTCGAAGGTTTTGACACAGACGGAATCGACGCGGACGCGGACGAATACGTCGACGCGGAACTCGAAAAGAAAGGGCGGCAGGCTTTGAAACTCATGGCCGAGCGCGGGAAATATTGGATTTTCACCCAATGTTACGAGGCCGAATCGTGGTCGTATCATTTCAAAAATCGCATTATCGAGGAAAACGGCGAAACGAAGCCGGACAGCGAACAGGAATACGACATCGAAGTCGACCGGAAAAGTTCCGCGCCGTGGGAGAAAATTCGCGGCATCACTTACTACAGCGTTTTGCAGGCTTTGGCCACGCTGGCGATCGACGAGGACACGGCAAACGACGTGCGTTTCAAAGCCGTGACCGTCGACGAAAAGGAAATCAAGCTGCATTTTGTCGTCAAGGATCACGACCTCATCTGCCGGATCGGCAACGGGATGAACGGCTCGTGGTACGGATTCTTCGGTGCGACGCACAACGAAGGGGAACTGACGCTCGACCGCAAGACGCTCACGCCGAAAATGCTGGTTTTCGACGAGAAACGCGGCGAACGCTACGGGAAATTTCTCGCCGTCGGCAAGGGACAGTATGTGCCGCAACGCATTCAAATCAAGAACGGCGACATGCTTTTCGACATGAACTTCAACGTGTACGAGCCCGGCCTGTGGCTGCTGGAGAGCAGCGATTACAGCGTGAAAAACAAGGACGGAAGCGAATTCCGCTCGAAGTCGGAAGTTTCCGACGTGAAAGTCAACGGCGAGCCGGGGCGGTTGATGGAAAAGTGACGGCCTGCCCGAAAAACTGGCGGCGGTTCATTCTTTCCGCTGCCAGAATATTCAAAGGACGCTGTAACGCACTTGAAATTGTGCGGCAATAATATATATTGGTGCAACCTGTTTCGAACAAGGAACAAACCATCCGATATATCATTGCCCATGACGAACAAGCCGTTGCTGTTTTTTATCGCCGGGATCATGCAGGGGTCGCGGGTCGAATTGACGTTGCACGATCAGTCGTACCGCGCCCGGTTGGCCGATTTGCTCCGGACGCATTTTCCCGACTGCCGCGTTTACGATCCCTTTGCGAACCATGCGAATTCCGTCGCCTACGACGACGAAGCGGGACGCCGGACCTTTCTCATGCATAACCGCATGTGCGGCAGCGAGGCCGACGTCGTCATCGCGTTCATCCCGGAAGCGTCGATGGGCACCGCGATTGAAATCTGGGAAGCCCACAAGAACGGCGCCAAGGTCATTTCGATTTCACCGCTGCATCTCAATTGGGCGGTCAAATTTCTCAGCGACGCGATTTACTCCGACCTCGAATCGTTTTTCGCCGCCCTGCAATCCGGCGAAATCGAAACGCTGATCAAATCGGCGTGATATACCTAATACGACAGCGCAATGTCACAACCTCAAATCAAAGATCAATGTACCCCGATTACCGTTTTTTATCCACAGATTTCGCAGATGAACACAGATAATAATTAACAAAACATCTGTGAAATTCTGTGTGAATCTGTGGATAAAATATTATTGGAAATTGTAGATGTATAATCTTTTGTGAATCGTTGATTTGGCTATGGAACAACTTCGTAAACGACCTGGCCGGACAATGCGGGGATGCCGTCGGGCGATTCCGAAACGTTCGGCACACGCCGCAAAACGCCGAGCCGTGTCAATTGGTCGAAGACCGCCGGTTGCACGAGATCGGAGGTGTAGCCGTAATTGCCGGGGCTGCGAAACCGGGCCAGTTCCGACCAGTTGACGACGATGTGACTGACGCCCGCTTCCTTGAGACGTCGCCGCATCTCGTCCGGCGAACGCATTCGCGGCGCCGCACCGTCTGTTTTCCGGTCGCGATCCGTCTCGAAAAGCAACGCGTCGAACGGCGTGTCGTCGAAGCAGGTGTTGTACAAAACCGGCACGTCGTAATCGAACACCTCGGCGTCGCCGACGAGCAGCAGCTTGCCCGCGGGCGGATGGGCGTTGAAATACGGGATCAATGGCGAAGCGACACGAGCCGGATCAAGCCTCGCCGCGTCAACGCCGAAACCGAAGCGGCTGTACTTGCCCGGGGCGCTCAAGGCGTCGGGAAAAAACACATAGCAGGTGTTGAACGTTAGCAATAGACCGATAAAAATCGCTCCGCTGAAAGGTAGGGCGGTCACGCCGTGACCGCCGCCGAAAATTTTGTTTCGCTGCACTTCCGACACCTTTATTGTTTTTGCGAAAAACATCGCGCCGACACCGGCCAGCACGGCGGCAATCGGCAGGACGGGCACCCAGAACCGTTCGAGCCGGTGCGTCAGCAGCCACCATAACACCAGATAATAGAACAGGTATAGCGCCAGTGCGACGCACTCGCGGTTTTGCCGGCGGCGCAGGAACGGCAACAAGGCCAGCGGCACGAGCGCCGGGGCCAGCCAATCGCTGCCGAAGAGCACTGTTTTGGCGTCGCGGGCCAGACACTGCGCTGAAAAATCGGTCGACGAATGGGCCGCCTGCCACCGGCTGTTTTTCGCGGCGTCCCAGGTGTCGGTGCGGTCGCCGAACAGGCCGTACATCAATGGATAGGTCGGGTTGCCCGTTTCGACCAGATTTTTGCCATACCATAAACCGCAGGCC
Organism: Thermoguttaceae bacterium; assembly: GCA_031548645.1. GTDB lineage: Bacteria > Planctomycetota > Planctomycetia > Pirellulales > Thermoguttaceae > WRMR01. Next base: position 2,367 of record JAVBQX010000223.1, on the reverse strand, counting down.
AGCGTGATGCTCAAAACGAACAGCCCCAAGGTGCGGACCGCGCGTTTGTCGCAACGAAATCGCAACGCGTCCGGCCGTTTGCAGACGTAAAACAATGCGAAGGCACCCAGCGGCAGAACCAGAAACGGCACGGCCGTGTATTTGCACGCGGCGGCGCACCCGGCCATGTAACCGGCGAGATACAGCATCGGACGGCATTCGTTTTGCAGCGGGTTTTCTTCGGCGGCTGATGTGCCGTCATTATGGCGGGATGACACGTACAGGAACATCGCGAACACGGCCAGTAAAAGGTACATGCCGAACATGCAGTCGATCAGCCCGGCGGTCGAGACCCAACTGACCCAGGGGAGCGACACGTACAGCAGAAAGCCGATCAGCCCCGCCCGGGCCGAGTGCAGCCGTTTGCCGAAAGCATACACGCCCAAGCCGGCAAGCACGGTGCAATAAGCGATGAGCAGCTTGCCGACGAGCGTACCCACGTACCAGTCGCCCGTCATGATCATGCCGCAGACGTAAAACATCTCGGCCGCAAATGGCATGTTGACGTACACGTTGTTCGACACAAAATCAATCCGGCCGGTTTCGAAAAAATGCCTCGCGCCGGGAATGTGGTAGGACGTGACGTCGTATTCGACCGGCGGCAGCATCCCCCCGAACAGCAAAATCAACAGCGACGGAACGGCCAGTACGAGCACGAAAATATTGAAACGCGATTGGATGAGCCGCCGCGGCAGGTCTTTTATGTTTATTACACCACTGTACTGTAATTTAGTGAGGTAAAAAATCAACACACACCATGTCATCAACACTCCCGCGAAAGCACATAACATGAGACCAAGTTTTAACAAAAGCGAATTTAACCCGCCAAACAGGCCGACAAAGAGCAAAATCGTCGACAAAATACTGAAACCGATTGCGGAAGAAAAAACAAAACATTCGCATTTACTCAAACGCTTTGTCATGCGGAAAGCTAAAAGCACCGAAAAACCGATCGCAAACACCATCATGGCAATTGAAGCCGTCAGTCCGATGATATGATAAGCATCATCCAGGGAAAACGTGTTCGTATCGCCGAACCAGGCAAAATACCAATAGCCCGGATCAAGCAACCGCGTAAAAAAATCGAAACGGAGAAACCGCTCCGGTCGTGTCATGCGTTCATCGAGCGGCCCAAACGGCGTCATAAGAAACAGCAGGCAATAAACCGTGATGGCCGCGATGACGCCCCAGACCAGAATTTTGCGAAGCTCAATGCCGATGACGTCGCCGGGGGATGTTTGCGGCGGCGTGTTTTGCGATGCCTCGGCCTGAGACAGCGGCTGCCGTTTGCGAAATTTTGATTTTTTTGCCATAACGGTCAAGTGTAATGCTAAAATCCACCGCAATCAATCCCGAAAAGAGTGCCGAAAACAGCGTAATACTGTACAAATAATAGTTCACGGAAAGCGTTGGCATTTCGACAAAAAGACGTTAAAATAGTGGACCGTGGCGGCAACATTCTATAGATGAAATTTGCACGGTTTTATGACGTAATATTTTCGACAAGGCACCTTCGATGGCGACTTCCCCGGCTTCCCGTGACAAACAGGTGGTTTACACCAACAAGGCGATGTGTCGCGACTGCTATCGTTGCGTGCGGGTTTGCCCGGTCAAGGCGATTCGCATGGAATCGGGCCAGGCACAAGTTATTGCAGAACGTTGTGTTGCGTGCGGAACCTGCGTTCGCGAATGCCCGCAGGAGGCGAAAACCTTTCGGAACGATCTGGAGCTGGCCATTGAGCTGGTCCATTCGGGCGAACCGGTCGCGGTGAGCGTCGCCCCGTCGTTTGCGGGACTGTACCCCTCATGGCAACGGACGCGGATCGCCTCGGTGCTCAGGCAACTCGGCTTCGCCCACGTCGCGGAAACGGCCATCGGCGCGTTTTTCGTCGCCAAGGCGACCGCCGAATACATTTACAAGCACCCGCACGAACCGATCATCTGCACCTCGTGCCCCGCGACGAACGAACTGATCAAGCGGTATCACCCGCAATGGGTTCGCTACATGGTGCCGGTCGTCTCGCCCATGGTGGCCCACGCGAAACACATCCGCCGCAAGCTCGGGCCGGAGACAAAAGTCGTGTTTCTCGGACCCTGCACGGCCAAAAAGGCGGAAGCGGCCCTGTACGACGGCACCGACGGGCGCATCGACTGCGTCATCACCTTCGACGAGTTTCACCAGTGGCTCGACCGCGAAGGACTCGTCATTTCGTCGTGCGAGGAAAGCGATTTCGACGAACAACCGCGCGGTGCGGCGCGACTCTTTCCGCTCGAAGGCGGCTGTGTGCGGACGGCCGGCTGGTCGACGGAACACCTGGACGCAAAAAT
>JAVBQX010000239.1:0-9604 GCA_031548645.1 Thermoguttaceae bacterium | reverse complement strand
CCCGGCTTCGCGGATGAAAAAATGAAGAGTCATGATTTCTCTCTCCATTTTTCAAACGAGAATTGAGCCAATTGCAGAAACACCGACTGCCGAATCGATTCCGGAATCAAGTCCCAGTGCGCGACGATCAGAGACAATCGCAGATCGTAAATGTTCGAAAGTGATCCGCTTTTTGATCCGCCAAGAAAAGAAAAATGACGCAACTCGCTATCACATAAAGACGTTGCGTCATTGTCCAATAGGCCAGGTAGGACTTGAACCCACGACAAAGGGATTATGAGTCCCCTGCTCTAACCAACTGAGCTACTGACCCATGTGCGTAATTATTGCTCAATGACAAATTTCAAACAAAAAAATTAAAAGTTTGAGAGTTCACCGAAATTCTCCCACAAATATTACGGAGATTCTGAATCACTACTGCTTTGTCCTGAAACTTTGGATAAGAGTGCTTTGGGTTTTTGTGCTTGCATCGCCTGGTATTGAAATGGAATCGACGCTTTTTGAGTTCATTTCATTCCGATATGAAGCACTTCATCTTGTTGTGCCCCTCCCCTTCCAATAGGAAAAATTCTAACATTTTTGTGGTGCTTGTAAAGGGAGATTATCTTATGATTCCCTGGTGTCGTGTGCAGCAAAAAATGGCACATGTTTTATCGAACTTGTTTCCAGTACACATTCCGTTGTTGTCTGTACAAGAAGACACAGAGAGTCGTGATGCTGTTGACGCGTTGCCAACGGCCGAACGACGGTGATGCCCCCGAGGATTCCGTTGGGGAGTTCGCAAAACGTTCCGCGGGGGTTGAGCAGATCGCGGCCGTTGACGACCTCGCGGGCGGAACGTTCCGGGTCGAAAAAAAAACCGGTGTTCAAAATCCGGTTGCTCGCTTTTCGGCAGGCGGTAACGGTTGCTGAGACTTCACTGTCCTATCCCTGGTCCGTGTGGCAACACAGGCGACCGCCAATGTTCAGCAAAGTATTTTAGAAATAACGATATTTTTTCAAAATACTTCAAGATTTTTCTGTCGCGTTTTCGAATCGTTTGGTCATTGACATGTTCTGGCACGTCGCGCCATATGCGGAAACGAAAATATCTTCAAAAATATTCGCATGTGCAGTTGACTTTCAATTCCGGAATTGTTATAAACTTAACATCTGCTAAAAATACCATACATTCAAATAACCTCTCCCCGAAGGAAAAATCATGGCGAAAAGGAAAACAACGATCAAAATCGAGTCGCTTCCGCCGCGGGAACGTCAGGTGCTCGACACCGTGTACAAGCTGTCCGAGGCGGGGGTCAGCGAGGTCATTGAGGCGATGAGCGACCCGGCGGGGTACAGCGCGGTGCGGACGATGCTCAATATTCTCGTGCGGAAGGGGTTTCTCGAATACCGCCGCGAAAAGACGCGGTATCTTTATCGGCCCGTGGTGTCGCAGGAAGAGGCGCCGCAGTCGCTTTTGAAGAATCTGCTGGAGACGTTCTTTGCCGGTCGGCCCGCGGCGGTGGTGGCAACGCTTTTGAACGTTGCTGCCGATGAGTTGTCGGACGCCGATTATCGCGAAATGGAAAAAATGATTCAAAACGCCAAAAAATCGGGAAAGGACGGTGTGAAATGACGGTTTACTGCATTCAACTTCTGTTCGGCGTCACGCTTTTGTTGACCGTTTCGCCGTTGCTTTGCCTTTTGCTGAAAAAACGTTCGGCGTCGAGCCGTCACGCGATCCTTGCCGTGTCGCTTTTCGGCACGCTGTTGATTCCGTTGCTTTTGCCGCTGTTGCCGCATGGGCACTGGTCGGTCATGACGTTTCATTCGACGGAAACGGTGGCCGTTTCGCAAATCGCGGAGCCGGTTGTCGTTCCCGAACCGGCGGTGATGAATGTGATGCGTCCTGTTGCTTACGACATGCCGTTGATTGAACCACCAACCGGAGCCCGAAGCGTCAGCGAGGGACCGGTCCCCGGTGAAAGCCAAAAAATCGAAAGCAACAAAGAAGATCAGAACGAAAAAGGACAGGTGGGTCCCTTGCTTACGCTGCGGGCTCTGGTTCTTGGTCTCTGGGCAGTTGGCACGATGCTTTTGCTCCTGCGTCTGTTCCTTTCCCATCACGCGGCGCAAAAATTGTTGGCAAAAACATCGCCGCTGGATGAAACGCAGCTTGAACCGGCAACGCGGCGGTTGGGGATCAAAAAGCGTGTGCAATTACGGCAAAGCGAAGTCGGAATCGTGCCGTTTACGATCGGCGTTCGCAGGCCGGTGATCGTTTTGCCGGAAGCGGCGGCCGGTTGGAGCGACGCGGAACGTCGGGCGGTGCTCACGCATGAACTTTCGCACGTCGCACGCAAAGACGTGCTGGGCCAATGGCTCGCGGAATGTGTGACGGCGGTGTATTGGTTTCACCCGCTCGTTTGGCTCGTGTGTCGGCAATTGCGAATCGAACGGGAAATCGCGTGTGACGATCTCGTCGTCCTGGCCGGTGAGGAACCGCCGGTTTACGCGTCGATCCTGCTCCGCCTTGCCGCCGGGTTGAAAAACAAGGCCGCGCGCCGACATTCGCTCGGCTGCACCGTGGCGATGGCCAGGCACCACGAAGTCAAAAAACGGATCGCGTCGATTTTGAACCCTTCCGTCTTTCGCAAACCGCTCGGACGCTTCGGCACCGTTATTTTGCTCATCACGGCGACCGCCTGCGTCGCGCTCGCCGCCATGCTTGCACCGGGTGAGAAGACGCGAAATGAAGATTCCGTCGTTCAAAACGCCGATCAAATCGATTCGCCGAAAGACGGACAGGAACAATCATCGCCGATTCTCAAGCCGGAGGTCGACGAGCGGATGGAATTGATGTGCATCGTGTTTCGCCTTGCCGGGGCGGAGGAATATCAATACAAGGCGTTCGAAAAATATGATGACGACATCAACGAATATTTCACCGACTTCAAAAATCATGACGTCATTCAATACGCACGGCAACTCAACCGACCGTTTCGCGGAAACAATGTCGCCCATGATCGCGTGGTGGGGTTCGGGCCTTATTTGACGATCCGTGACGGGCATATTCAAATGACGGAAGACGCCGTTGATCGAATGATTCATGGCGTGATGGTCGAATATGGCGTTTGGAACAAATACAATGCGAATAAATTCGCCAAATTGCTCGATGATTTTTACATCAAAAGCCGGTTCCATGAGTTTTTTGCGAATCACCAGGAGATGTATCAAAAAGCGATTCGGCAGTTTGAAACCGAATTGCAAAAATTCGACCTCGCATGGTTTGACCGCTATTACGGAATGGAAGATATGCCGCCGGTGCGTTTGATTTTGACGATGGCCCAGGAAGACGGCGGATATCATATTCCGGTGACTCTTGCGGATGGTCGCCAGGAATTCTACATGCTCACCGGAGTGGATGGTGTCGATATGGAAGGCGATGCCATCTTTCAAGAGAACTGCATGGATATTCTCATGCTAGGCTATCACATGCGGCTTGCCACGCCCATGATTGAGAAACATTACGAATCACTCAAAAAATCTGCTGAACGATTTTTCCCGATCATTTCAGACCGGACATCAGGGTTTTATCAACAGCCGTCATCACCGAAATCCATACTTGCAGCCCAACTTGGGTATGCCGTCCAATGCAAATACGACCAGTCGCACGACAGAGCCGATAAAGCGAATTATTTGCTTCAAAACGCACCCAAAAAAGGCCTCGTCTGGTTTCCGCAACTGGTCTCCAAACTGGACGAATACGAAAAGAACCGCGACAAATACCCGACGTTGGACGATTTCATGCCGGAAATCGCGAAATTGCAGGACTCCATCGTGACGGATGAATTTTTCGAACAACTCAAGCAAGGAGATTGGGAACAACTTAACGCGGCACTCCAAAAAACGCAGCAAGCAAATGAACCGGTAACCCAAACCGCGCTTCCTGAAAAAATCGAGTTTCGCCTGATTAACGCCAAGGAAAAAACGCCGGTGAAAGACGCCAAAATCTTCGTGCATCGTCTTTGGTCCGGAGGCGGAATACCCAACACCACATTGCAGACCGATGAACAGGGAATGGCTTCATTGCCGTCATCGGAAATCGAATCCGCCAACGGGGCGTTTCGGTGTTACGTTTTCAAGGAAAATTATGTCAATCTGGAATTGCCTTTTCATCCCGAGCGGGGAACGTGGCCGGTTCCTTCGACCATTGAAGTTGAGATGATTCCCGGAATAACGGTGGGGGGCAAAGTCGTCGATGACAAAGGCAAGCCGATCCCCGGGGCCATCGTCAAGTTGGCTTTGCCGTTTCGTGGTAATTTTCGGGATATGATCCCGGGAGAACAACCGTTTTCGTATGCTTCGGGCATGAACCCTTATTCGGGATACTACCAAACCGATTCCGAAGGAAACTGGGTCAGCGATCAATTTCCACCCGATCTTCGCGAAGTCGTCGAAATCAAAGTGAGGACGCCGAATTTCTCGCAATCAAAACTATGGGTCGGTCGCGAGTTTGTTCCTTCCGATTTTCCGCCAGAATTTATGGAAGAAATTTCCGATCAGGTGACGTTGGAAACCCTTCAAAACCGGACGGCAGTATGGACGTTGACACAAGGGGTTACCGTCCGTGGAAAAATTCTTGATGAAAACGGCAATCCCGCGAAGAACGCGTCGATGAGCGTCTCGAACTACAAAATCCAACCGAATTTCTTCCTGGAAGGCGGCGTTCGTGCCAATGAAAACGGGGAGTTCGTCTTCTCGCTCCCGGAAGAAATGGAGGTCAATCTTGGAATCAAAGCAAAAGGTCTTGCCCCCGAGATGTTTGTCATGCCAATGAAAAATGACATGGCGCCGTTGGAATTTCGATTAAAACCGGGAAGAAATATTCGATTTCGGGTGACCGACGCCGAGGATGGCAAGCCTTTGCAAAATGTCATGTCCATCATCCACACGGGGAAAGAGGGGCTTTGGCTCGGGAACTTGTTGCCGCAAAGTGACGCGGAAGGTCGTTTTTCATGGGACGCCGCCCCGGAAGAGCCGCTTCGTTATGATTTTATCCTCACGGGATACGACGAAATCGAAGAGATGGAACTCGCTCCCCGGGAAGAAGAGCACCTGATCATCATGAAGAAAAAGTTACCCTCCGCAACCGGTGAAAGCCAGACTGCGAAAATGGAGGTTTTGCATTCGGTAAAAATCGACAAAGCACTTTTGACATCCTCCATTCACGGGCGGCTGGTCGACGAAGAGGGAAAACCGCTTGCCGACGTGTCAATCACAGGTATCGCTTCGAAGCCGCAGGAATTGATGCAAGGCGCTTATGATGCCCTTTCATTTCAAGGCAAAACCGATGCCGAGGGGATGTTTCGGTTCGAACTTTATGAGACGGGCAACGTTTTTTTGACGCCCGATTCCGAAACTCACGCGATGGACACGTTCACGACGGAAAAACGGGGCGATGTGGGTGATATTGTCGTCAAAAAAGGAGTTCAGCCGACGGTGCGGCTCCTTTCGCCCGACGGGCAGCCGGTTCCGAATGTCTGGATCAACCTGTGTCGTTCGGACATCGGACACGCAACGGCGACAAGCGGGTTGACCGACGCAAACGGCGTATGCCTGTTTCGCCCCGTGCTGGCGGGGAAGTATCAAATTCGCGTTGACAGAAATCCGTTCGGACGGCTCCCCGCCGGTATTACGGCCGCTGAAGAACATGACGTGCCATTCGCGTTTTTTACGAAAACGGTGACCATCGATTCGCAACACCTGAATCACGAATCACGGGCAAGCGAAAGCGTTGTCGTGACGCTCCGATTTGATCATGAGAATGATCCCAATGATACCTTTATTACCGGGTATGTGTTTGATTCAATTCCCAACGGCCAAGGGGTGCAGAGCCTGATGTTGAACGATGCAACCCGGACGGAAAACGGCGTCTATCGTTTTGAACATGTCGCCCGCGATGCCGAATTCGATTTTCGCCTCGGTTCGTTTACGAAAGCGTATCGTTACCTGTTGCCCGACGATACGGAATCGCGACCGTTGGTCAACGGGACAATCGTCGGGCCGTTCCAGGAGGATACGGAAATCGGCATTGTCGGCCTCAACGCCCCCACGGTGACGCTTCGGGCCGTTGATGAAAACGGAAAGCCGCTCACGGAGTTTTATGTCGACCGCTACTATCCGGAAATCAATCCCTATCGTGACATGAAAACGGTAAACGGTCAGGTTGTCGCCGAACCGCATGCCCTCCGGGAATTGATCGCAAACGATCCGGATCGCGATTTTAGGGGTTCCTGGATCGGGGTCAGCGATGCGGTGACCATTTGGGAGGGCGTAGGCTCGGGCATCATGAAAATCATCGGACTCCAGCCGAACGAAGAGGTCGTGCTGTTGCTTTATGACAAAGAGCGGCGACAGGGCTCGGTCACCCTTGTCCTCAAGGAGGGCGAAGAAAAGGAAATCACCGTCACTTTGAAATCGACAGTGGAACCGGTCAATGAATCGAATACATGAATTGTATCGAACTGCCGGCACGTGACAACATGCTATCACGGAGAAAATCATGAGTACGGAAACTCGAACGTATACAAATAGGTCGAAAAACAAGGGGAAATCGTCAAAATGAAATGGCAAAGGACCAAATCGGCCTATCAAATCCGGAATTTGAAGGCATATAAGGCATTCGTCAATAAGTCCTCCGCAAGAACAGCAACCGGGAACGCAGTGAGTGTAATGAACGAGGTGACTGGGGAATACGCTTTCCATTTTGTGCAAAATTTTAATTCCTGCAATGTTCCTGGCATGAGCCGGGGAATTGAACATTTCCCCGGCGGGAGACGGGTCTCTTACTTTTGATAAAATCGAACCCAATCGATGGACATTTCAACGGGAAGGTCCTTGGGATTGACTTCGCCCACCCACTGGCCGCCCAACTGCATGTCGAGCAACAGATAAAACGGGCGATCGAACGGGAACTGGCCTTCGAGGTCGGTTTCGATTCGCGGATAGGTGAAGGTTTCCTTGTCGTTGATACTGAAAACTAATTTATCGGGGTACAGCTCCACGGCATACACGTTGTATTCGTCCTTGTGAATGGGGCCGGTTGCTCCCTGTTTGGGTTCTTTCCGCTTGAGATTGTGGGTATAATGCGAATGAACGGTTTGATAGGCGATCGCGTCACTATTGAGCCGTTCCATGATGTCGATCTCGCCGTTGCGAGGCCACGGCCCGTTGTCAAAAGGCAAGAGCCAAAAAGCCGGCCATGCTCCCTGTGCGTTGCCCAGTTTGGCTCTGATCTCGATTCTGCCGTGCCCGAATCCTTTTTTGTCCTTGGTGTAGATGCCTCCCGTAATGAAAGACGCGGCATCGCCCGGCAATCCGGGGTTCGCCATCCCCCGTAGTATCAGATTGCCGTCCTTGACGTCATATAATGCCTCATGATCGGACATGTGGCGGTTCCAATCGGAAGTGCCCCGGGGAATTTTACTCCATACGGTTTCATCAATCTTGCCGTCTTTGTCGAAATTCTCTTCCCAAACAAGTTTCCATCCTGAAAGATTTTGTTCTTTGGAAGCGTCCTTGGTTTTGTCGACTTCGGTTTTCGGCTCAGCCGCAGGAAGACCGTTTGCCAAAAACAACAGGATAACGATGGCATGGAGATAAGATGCATTGTTCATTGCTTTGTCCTTTGGTGATGAGTACCTCAATTTTGGCAAAAATTCAATCTTGTCGAACTCATTGTATCATTGCCGAACTGTGACGAAAAGAGTACAATGATTTAATGCTGTTTTACTGGCTGTTGCACTTTCCAAGAAATTATCCAAACATTACTCGATAAGATATTGATCTTTATAATTTGACTGTATATTGCGGTTTACAAGGTTTAAGTTATTTGTTATAAAACAGTTCCGTGATAGACGAGTTATTTTCTTTTTTGAAAAGCAGAGTCATGGAACGACGATTTGATTCGGCCTTGGAGAAGGCGTTGACGGCATGTGAGGTTTCGGCGGAGGTGAGCGTTGACTTGCCGAAGCGATTTCGGGAGTATGCCACGCCATTTGGTGACGTGCTCGCAAGCGAGGCAACGACTCGCGGACCCTCGGAGTCCGAAGGCAATCGGGATGCAACGGCCTTGCGTTGCTTGGAATATCAAGGTCGCGGCACACCGCGAAAGATGCCGTTTGCGAGCGTCGAAAAATGGCGTGAACGACAACCGGAATCGCGATGGCGACACGTCGTCGTGCGGGACGGTTCGCGTGGCCCGCTTGAGGTCGATGTGATGACCTGTCGCGTGCAGGCGAAGATCGATCGACGCGTCGGCGACGAAGAGCGGCTGGTCGTGATTCGGTTTGTCAACGGCGATTCGATTCAGCATGATTATTATTTGACGAACGCGGATGAAACGGTGGGCGTGAAGGAGTTCGCAAGGGTTTCAAAATTGGCACACACGATTGAGGAGGACTTTCGTAACGCGAAAAGCGAAGCGGGCCTGGCCGATTATCAGGTCCGCAACTGGCACGGCTGGCATCATCACGTGACGATGGCACTGGTGACGAATTGGTGCCTGACCCAGGAAACGCTTGTTCAAAAAAAACGATCCCCGAAATGACGGTTCCGCGATTACACGGCTTGCTCGCATGCCGCCTGGCCCTGAAATGGAAAACCTATTCACCCCCCGTTCAAGCCCGAACCGCCACGCGATGGATGCAACGAAACATCCTCGCAAAATTTTTCCACCATCAAGCATATAACAAAAAAATCCAAAACAACTTACGACGAAACAATTAAATAGACAGTCAAAATAGCAGGACGCACATCAAATTAAACAATTTATCGGGCAACCCGACTTCGGAAGCATTGCCCGACGCCAACGTTGAATTGAACGGAAGTTTGAACAGTCAATATTGCTACGTGAGCACTTACAGACCAACAGCACCGATCACCAGGATTTTGGATGCGTCCTTAACGGGCAATACGCATGTCAATCTTGCCACGCCCGATTCGGGTATCGGTGCCCAGTTTTGTTTTTGGATGATCCCGGGATTGTTTCTCGATAATTATCACCCTGAAAAAACACCTTTATGCAGCCTTGCCGGAACAACCCCTTTATCACAACCGGCGGCGGCCCTAATACGTTTTGCATTGATTCCTCTATCGCCGGGTTTCAATCGCTTGACATGGACGAATCCCATAAAGTACCAATCACCTTAAAACTCAATTCGATGGATTGGTAATGCACACCCCCCCGCCGAAAAACCGGGCGAGACATCGGCGTCCGTACTTAGTCGCCGGCCCGGCTTGAGCTACCCGGTTGCCAGAGATCGTTGACTGTCTTTTTTATTCGATTCTGTGATTCCGTCATTTTCACAATCTGCAATCGCATTGCTCCCGGTTTGGTGTTTTTCTGGCAATTTTACTGTTCCTCACCACACGAGGGCAACGCCGTATCTCGCTGTCCTTGTTGCCCCAGTTTGGCTCAATCGTATCACTTCCAGCAATGCCGTATTGATTTATTGGCCATTTCTCCCGATATGAGTCTTGTGTTTTTTCCATTACCCGAAACTCGTATCATTCTGGAGGTGTCATGTCGTCGTCCGTTTCCCAGTCTCACCCATCGTCGCGT
>JAVBQX010000133.1:0-10392 GCA_031548645.1 Thermoguttaceae bacterium | reverse complement strand
AATCGAGAATCGACCGGAGCGTGTTGTGCGTGTTGAGGTAGCGTTTGCGGTTCGAAAGATCATCGGCCGTCAGCAGCACCTGGGCCGAAATCGCGTTCGAGCGGGTGAGCAGTTCCTCGTAGGCTTCCATCAATTTGCTTTGCCCGATGGCCGCGATGGCCTGCAATTTCGGGTTGCTCGTCGGTCGTTTTTTCAACTTGAGCTGTCCCATGCCCGCGCCGACCGCACCGGAACTGACGAGAATGACCTTTTTCCCCATCGCGATGACCGAAAGCAGATCGTCGACCAGGTATTCGATGCGGTCGATGTTCAAAAGCCCGTTGTCATGCGTCAAAACGTTGGTGCCGACCTTGACGACGACGATTTGCGATTGCTTGACGATTTTCTGGCGCAGTGTGTCCATGTTTGAGGCCAAAGGTAGGGCGGTCTCGCCGAGATCGCCGCGATGAATTTTGGGGAGAACAATGCCGGGAGTCCCCAGTATAGCGAAAAAAATGCGGTTTAAAAGAACCCCTTGCGGCGTCACCAGGGCATTTGCATCATGTCGACGATCTGGTCGGCCATTTTGTCGATGGCTTCCTGCGAGGCGGTCGCGTAGGAATGTCCCATTTCGGCGACCATGTCCGAGCTGGTGGTGATGTCGACCGGGGCGTCGTTCCAGGCGATCGGGCTCATGGTGCGAAGCGAGTTGCCGCGACGGTCCTTCCACTGCACGTACATGGTCAGCTCGACTTTTTTCTGCCGCGTCCCGGCGTAGTCGTCGACGATTGAAACGTTTTGCAACTCGCGGGTCAGGCGGCCCGTCAACACGCTGTCCGCCGACGAACGATGCACCACCTTGTAGGGCGTTCGCTGTTCGATCCTTTTACAGACGGCTTCGGTGAGACGCTCCCCTATGTCCTCGCGGAAACTGTCGCTTTGGAAAATCGGGACATGCACCGTCCGGATTTCGGTGTTGTAGAGCGTGTTCGTCCCGATCTGGTAGCCGGAACAGCCGAAACACCCCGACAGAACGGCGACGAACAACGCGGCGTACAACGCCACAATGCGTCGGTCGATTTCATGTCGTCGGGTTCGCCGTGTCGTCATAAGTGCATGAGTCATGATTATTGTGGTGCTGACGCCGGATCATTTCCAGAACGTCACTGCCGATTTAATGCGTTCCCAATCGGACGGGAGTTCGGCCGGCAGGTCGCGAATCTGTTCGTATCGTTTGCGGGCCTTGTCCGCGTATTCCGTCGAGGGGTATTTGCTGATGAGCTCCTGGTAAAGCATTCGGGCCGCGCCGTAATCCTTCTTGCTGTCCCAAAACTGCCCGGTGACCCAGATTTTATGGGCTTTTTCCTCGGTCAGGCGGTTGGTGATCTGCAGGAGTTCGTTCTGCTGATCCGCGGGAAGCCGTGTCCCTTGCTGCATGCGCAACTGTTCGGCGACGCTTCGCGCTTCGTCGAGATGTTTCGAATCGTATTCCGCGCCGAGCCCGGCCCGTTCGCGGCAGATCACTTCCAGACGCATCGCCTCGGCGATGAATTCGCTGTTCGGATAGCAATCGCGCACCTGTTTGAAATATTCCGCCGCGTTTTCGAAACTGGCGTCGCCCTGCGATTTTCCGAGCCGCATGTAACCGATCGCGAGCAGGAAAACGCTGTCGTCGGCCATCGGGTCGTTCGGGCAGTTGATGAAAATCGTCTTCAGGGCTCGTTCCGCATAACCGAAGGTGTCGAAGGTCGGTCGCGAGCCGTCGCTGACGTTGACATAGGAAACCTTGTCTTCGGTGACCTGTTTGATCCAGGTTTTCGCGATCTCGTACATGTTTTTGATCGCTTCGTTCTTATACGGCGAGCTTTGAAAGTTCGACAGCAGTTTCGTGTACTGTTTCACCGCTTCGTTGTAGCGTTTTTCGCGGTAATAGCATTCCGCCGCATGGTAGCGGGCGTCTTCCTCGACGGCGGTTTCCTGCCAATAGTAGGCGGCCCACTCGAATTTTTTTGCCGCGTCAATGTGCTTCCCGTCTTTCATCAGTTTCAGGGCTTCTTCCATGTGCTTGCGGGCTTTTTCCTCGTCGGGGCCGAGTCCGACCCAGACCTTCACCCGTTCGCCGAAACGCGTCGGGTCGAGCATGGAAAAATCGAACAGGTGTTTTTCTTCCTGCTCCCAATCGTATTCGTATTCGTCCTGCTTGATCGTGCCGGTCTGGTAGGCCACCTGCAACACGGACGATTCCTCTTCCCCTTTGCCGATCCCGCGGTTTCCAAGCGGTCCCAAATAAGACGGCAGAGGTGTCATCCATGCGTCCGTGTTTCTGGAATCCCGGATTTCGTTGCAGGCTTCGATGCATTCCTGGTCGGCTTTTTTGCGATCAATCCCCCGTTCGCGAGACCGAACCGCCAGACCCTGATTGGCCAATGCCGTCGTCGGTTCCGGCGATTGAAACGCGGGCGCGGCCCCGGACGTTTGCCCCGTCCCGTTGTAATTGTAGGCGTTGCCGATCCCGCCGACTCCGCCCCCGAAGGCCAGCAAAGGCGGTTCGTTTCCCGCTTGCGGCGGCGCGCTGAATTGCGGAGGTTGAAACGCCGGCGGGGTCGCGTAATTCCCAGCCGTCGTACCCGGCATGGCACCGCCCGGATTGAAGGCGGGAACGTTCGTCAGTGCCGGAGATGCCGACGGTTCACCGAACGACATCGCAGGGGGCGCGGACGACGTTGCGGACATGGCATCGGGGGACGCCTGACCGACATAAGGACTTGCCGCGTACGGGCTCGCCGCATAATTCGGCATTTCGCCCGGCGTGGCCGCCGATGAAAATGCGGGTGGCGAGTTGATGTAGGGCGCCGCTTGCTGCGGATCGTACGTTTGAGGCGGATTGAAATTTTGAGCCGGGGCAAATGTCTGCGGCTGCTGATTGAACGCCGGAACCTGCCCCGGTGTTTGCGTCACCTGACCGGTTTGTCCGGGATGGGGTTGTGCGGGATATGTTTGACCGCCGAAGTTCTGCCCTGATTGAACGGCGTAATTTTGCGGGGTATTCTGCGGATATTGAGGCGTGGTCGGTATCCCGCCGTATGTGGGCTGCGATGCCGGTTGCCCCGGAACGGCAACCTGCTGTTCAACCGCCGGGTTGGGGATGACGAACGACGGGTTGTTCGTATATTGCGTCGTCGGGGCGGCATACGTGTTCGTCGACGCGGGGTTGCCGAAATCGGAATATTGCGCCACGACCGCCCCCGAAACGGCAACCGCGATCAAAACCGCGAGAAAAACGGCCGCGAGGTTTGAAACGCTGGAATCTTTCTGTCGAATGCGTGACATCCTTGTCTCTTTCGATCGATATTTCAAGTGCTGTTGCGGCGGTCCCTGCCGCTTTGCGTCATGTCTTATGTTGCGGGATTCTGCATTTTGCCGAGGTAATCGAACATGACCGGCCGCTTGCCGATCAGGTGACTGACGTACTGATTGAGCAGCGCCCGCATCGGCCCCTGTTGGCTTGCGTCGAATCCGGCGTCGTTTTTGCCGTCATCGTGATCACCGTGCCATCGCCGGATCGCCCGGATCAGTTCCGGCGTCACCATCGACACCTGTTGCGTTCCGGGGCGGCAATTCGGGCAAACGACGCCGCCGTCAATATGCCCGAACGCGATCCGGTGTTGCGTCAGATCGATTTCGCCGTCGCAATGCACGCATAAATCCAACGAAGGAAAATGTCCCGTCTGTTCGAGCAGTTGCCATTCGAAACGCATCACGGTCGGCATGACCGGCGCTCCGTCGATCAGTTGCGACATGGCCCCGACCGCCAAATCGAACAGTTCGGGCATCGGCTCCTGTTCAATCGTCATTTCGTTGAGCAGTTCGATCAGGTAATACCCGGCGTACATGCCACCGTAATTTTCCTTCGTGGGCCGAAACCGCCGCACGAGCTTCGACTCGGTCAACAAATCGAGCGCATCACCCCGTTTCGGGATGTAGGTTACCAAAACTTGTGACATCAGGTCAAGGGCAGATTCGAAAGGCCCCTTGATACGTCGCCCGCCTTTCGCCAAAGCGCGTATCTTACCGTATTCCCGCGACAGAAGCGTCAAAACGAGGCTCGTTTCGCTGAAATCAACCGTTTTTAAGACCAGGGCCTCGGATTGCAGGTACATGGGGGGAAACTAAAAACTTAAAGTGAAAAGGTAGGGCGGTCACGCCGTGACCGCCGCCCATGGCAGCAGCGAACGGAGTGACCGGAGTGGTGTGTGTCCGTTTGTGTTGGCGTATCTGGTATTTAGGGTTTACTCTTGTACCACGGCGGTCTCGGCGAGATCGCCCTACCTTACCGTTTGCTTACGCTTCGGGCTCTGTGTTGACGTCGGTTCGCCTTGAAATCAATAAAACGTTTCCACGGCCAGTTCGGTTTCGTTGCGGATGCGGTTGGCCAGGGCGTCGAGTTCGACCTGTTCCAGCGGCGCGACCCACGGCTCGGCGGTTCCCCGGGCGATGGTATAAAGTTGCACCAGCTTGATTTGTCCGCCCTGTCGCCCGATTTCGTTGAGCCGGTCGATGTAGGCCCGGATTTCGGCTTCCGGCGTCGGCGCGTCGTGCATCTTGAGGAACAGCGTTTGTATCGTGACCGGATTTTTCCGGGCCGCGCAGGTGATGTTGTCGAGAATCGTTCGGAACGGTACCCGGCTGCGGTCGACCTGTTCGTAATACGAACGCGTGCCGGCGTCCAGCTTGGCCCAGATTTCGCCGCCGCTTCGGGCGATCAGGTCAAGGGCCTCGCCGACGGCTGGTTTCTGGAACAGCGTCGCATTGGTGATGACGACCGGCTTGACGTCGAAGGCCCCCAGTTCGTCGCGCACCTTGACGGCGATTCGCACCGCATCGGGAAACTGGGGCGAAAGCGTCGGTTCCCCGTTCCCGCTGAAGGCGATGTCGTTGACCCGTCGAAACGGCGGCGGCGTTTTCGCGAAGGTTCCCGTCTTGAAAAGTTCGCCGCTCACGGCAAGGGACAGCGTCCGTCGCAGTTCGTCTTCGAGCAGCGCGAGATCGATTTCGATCGGGCGTTCCGAATCCAGCGAGCGGACACGGCACAATTTGGCCGTGTCATCGGAGTAATCAGGCGACAAGTCGGGAGAAAACGAAAGAATGTCGAGCAACGCATGCGGCAAACGATCCGCCGGGAACTCGCTCCGCGGCGGCTTGCCCCGCTGTCGCAATTCGCCGTCGACCTGGCAGTATACGCATTGGAAATTGCACAACCCGGTCGGGCTGAGATTGACGCCGACCGACACGCCGCGAGAGCGCCGGCTGACGACCGGGTATACATAGCGCTGTTCGCCGAAATCACGGGGGTGGTGTTGGAGCAGTGTGTTGATGTCGTGGGGCATTGGTATTTTGTCACCCTTCCTCAAGTGATCATTTTGTAGTTTCAGCTCGCAACAATCCGGCTTTGTCCATTATCCGTGTCATTGCGGCCAATGGAAGCCGAGTCCATTTTCGGCGAGGGATTCCGTTGCCAGCGTTCCGTCGGTGATGCGGAACATACCGGGATATTCCGCGTCCCATCCCGCGTTGGCCGCCGGGCAATATTGCCGGGCGTTTCCTTCGATGGCCGCGACCGTCGGCATGCGGGCCGACAATGTGGCCGAATGCAGGAACGAGGCTCCCGGGCAGGTCAGGTCCTGGACGCAGAGAAACATCCCGAATTTTTGGGCCGCCGCTCCCATCAGCAACGCTTCGCCGTGTCCCTTGCAGGCTTTCAGCGCGACGCCCGAATAACCCTGTTCGCGGCTCAATAAAAGCGAGTCGAAATCGATCAACGCTTCGTCGGTGACGACCGGCTTGATCGCGGCGGCTTTGTGCATGCGGTTTTCCGGGTGCGATTTCAGGTCGCGGCTGGTCGGCTGCTCGACGTATTGCATCCGGCGGACGGCCATCGGCGATTTTTCGCCGATTCGCTTCAAAAAATCGATGACATATTCGACCGACCCGCATTTTTCGTTGAAATCGGCGGAATAACACCAGTCCTTGACGCCGCGATTGGCGATCGTTTCTTCGGCGACGGCGTCGATCGCGCACACCCGCTCGACATCCCAGGCGAGATCGTCGCCGTTCAGTTTGATTTTCAGGTGCGTCAAACCGTCCGCATTGATCCATTCGCCCAGCGTTTCGGGCAACCCATCATTCAACCGTTTCGCAATGTCACCGTCGGTCAGCGGGTCGAGCGCCCCGACGAGATGATACAGCGGCATGAGCGGTTTCGGCTTGCGGAGCGTGTAACGGTCGAGATATTCCCCGGCGAATTCGGCGCCGAGATAAAACCCGAGATCGGCGTTGCAATATTCGGACGAAAGCAGGTTGTAACTGTTTTCGCCGAGCGTTTTGCCGTAGGCGTCGAAAACGGCCGCTTCGAAGGGACTGGCCGCGACAAGCTGCGCCAACTTCGGCATCCGTTCCGCCAATGATAGCGTTTCGACGCATTCCGCCGCGACCGCGTCATAGGTTTTCGCGTACTCGTGCGTGATTTCCAGCGGGTGACCGGTCAACGTGCAGTGATTGGCCCGTTCGGCCACCCGTTCTCCCATGCGTATCATCGCTTCCAGGGTTTTATCCGCGGAAACGACCGCGCTGGGCCAGCCCCAGACGTTGCCCATCGTCATCGAACCGCGGCCCGTGCCGACACGACCGTCCCGCGTTTCAACGGTCGCCGTCACGTGCAGCAGCACGACGGAATTCATGACGCGACCCCCGAATTTCATGGGCGAACGGTACGCAAAATATTCCGTTGCCGATTGAACTTCCCTGATGCGAATATCGGTCGATTTACCGGGCATGACATTTGTCCTTATCATGTATGCGATTAAATCTAAAGTCGTCTTCCAAAAGGATTGACGGCCGGGCGGGTGGTTCCACTTCCGCCTTCCAGTCCGCCCAATCCCCCCTCGGTCGCATCGGCGCTCACGCCGGTCGAAGCCCGGGTGAAGGCGTTGCGGGACGGGCCGCTCATCCTGTTGAGTTGCTTCTGGTAGGCTCCCAGGGAGCGAATGACGCGATCTTTTTGGGCCTTGAGTTTCCTCACGTCGGCTCTCGAAGTGAAATAGGCACTCAATCCTTCTTCCGACGTATTGATGACCTGCCGTAAAAACTCCTGGCCGATCCGTTCTTTCCGGATGTCGTTGCCGATTTTCTGTCCGGATTTCGCGGTCTGGACGTCCTTCATCAGGGTCGCCGAGTCGTCAATGTGCTTGGCCGCGACGATATAAACCGCTTCCAGCCATGCGAACGGCGCGTTGTTTTCGTCGATTTCGTCGGGCTGCATGATCATTTGCGTCAACTGCGCCACGGTCGCGGTTCCCCCCGCGCCGCCCATGCCATCCATGCCGGAAAGTCCGGACGACATGTCGCGTTCCGGCATGATCTGCGGCATATCCATCATGAGGTCGTCTCCCGGCTTCATCATGCCCATCCCCATTCCTCCCTGCATCCGTCCGTCGGCTGTTCTTCCGCCGCCGTAATCCAGGCGGGTGACCCCTTCGTCGTCGATGATCACGCTCGGGACGGTCAGCGCCGGCGGGGCCTTGCCCATGTTGCGTGAAATGATGGCCAGCCCGGCCTGCATGGTCAACATCAGCATTTCGGATTTTTCCACCTGAGGCATGTCCTTCATCGACAGCGCGTTGTGGTAGCGGCGCAAAACGGCCGCCAACGCCGGCAGGGCGTTGAGGTCGCCGCCGTCCTTGAGAATGTCAAGGCAAAACTTGTCCGTGGCCGGATTGCCCGACTTGAACATGCCGATGATCTCCTGCTGCGACGAGCCGCCCATCTTTTTGAGGATGCTCGTGATGAGATCGGCCAATTTCGGGTTCGCCAGCCCCTTGACCAGCGCGGCGCTGGCGCGCCGGTCGCCGACGGCCCCGATGGCGTCCGCCGCCGCGTTGACGATGGCCGGGTCCTTCGAGACCAACAGCGGAATGAGAAACTCCGCCGCGTCCGGGTCGCCGACGTACTGCACGGCTTCGATCAGCGTGACTTTGGCTTTGGGGGTGAAAACAGGATCAGGGTCTTTCAATGCCATTTTGATCAGAGGCAAAACGACGTTTCCCAGATTGTAACACATTTGAACGGACAGATCAGGATAATGAGGGGCAAAAGCGACGGTAATGTTACTTATCCTGATATCCGATCGGTAACCGGACATGATCGAAAATAATTCCAATCTTTTCGTAATCGCCTGGGCTTTGTCGGGTGCCAAATCCGCTGAATTCAGCGTTCCTCCGAGCGTGACCAAAGAACACACGTCCCAAGAACGGTCGACTTCGGTGATGGCGCACAAGGCCTTGAACAGGGTGTCATAATCCGTTTCCTTGGCGCTGACAACCATCTGCTTGAGGTTTCTCGCCATGAAATAACGAATATCACCGGGCACAAGCCCCGCGACGTTGGGCACCGACATCACCTCGGCGACCGCCGCGCCCGTTCGGAAGGAAGGCCTTTCGCCGTCCGGATTGCGTTTCATCGGCGGCATGTCCCCCCCGTCATAATACATGTCACCGTCAGGGCCGATGCCCCCCATTCCGGCATTGCGTGCGGCAGGTTGTCGCAGTTTGGCCAGCTCGTTCCGTTTGGCGGTCAACATGCCGTCCATCGTTGACGCGAACGTGCGGCATAGGGGCATGATCTGCTCCGGGGCGGCCGTTCCCATGGCAAGGGCCTCGATTTGCTGAACCATCGTCAAATCCGAAGGTTTCTCCTGTTTTACCTCTTCCTTTCGCGGAATACCGTCATCAATCGGATCTTTTCTCGGCATATCGTCATAGTCTTGATATCTTGGCCCGTTTGACGGCGAAGTCGAGCGGGAGTCGTTCAGGGCGGCGTTCATGCTTTCGAACTGTTGCGCCAGCCTGACCTGGCTATCCAGTTGTTTTTTGATTTGCTCATAGGAAAAGAAACACATCCTGCAATGCAATCGGATTTGATTGGCCGGTCGCTCCAGCCCCAGCGAGTTCAAGGCGTCGACGGTCGGTTTTGTTCCGTTGGTCATCCGCGTCATGGCCGTCCTGCCGAAGGCATTTCGCGCATCCGGCGAAATCGCGTCGTAATACGTCTGGATCAGGATCGCCTTTCGATCAATTTCATCAAGGGCGCTTTCGACCGGTTCCAACGCACTAAACGTTTCATCAAGCTCTTTCAACGTTTCCGGCGATTTTTTACACTTTGCGACGGCAGTATTGATTTTCCCGACGCCGGCGAGAAACGATTCCACCAGTTTCGCGCCCAAATCCGCTTCCCCGGTGTCGGCGAGGATCGGCGTGAGTTCCTTGGTCAGGGCCTCGTTTTTGAACGCCGCCAGTTTGTCTTGCAAACGCTTGACTGTTTCGTCGTGACCGCCGGCCGCCGTGCCGGTTTGCCCGATGGCTGTTCGCCCCGGAAAAACGACCGCCGCGGCGATCAGGAAAAGAAGCGTCATCAGGGCATATCGCCGTGTCATGCGGGCATATTTTTTTGTCATGAGTGAACCTCAAAAAACTTACAGGCGGAATCCATGCGTACACGAACCGAACCGGCATCGGCACGCTCTATATGTTTATAACGTGAGACTTTGCGCGACGGCAACGACAGTCGGCTCGCCGCAACCTCTTCATTATAATGCGATTCGGGTCGAAAATCAAGAACAAAGCAATCTCCGGTGCAAGTCACATTGCCAGTAAATGAATTTCGTTGCAGCAAAACTCGTCTTGCCGAAAAAGTGGTTTTTCCTGTATACTGCGGTTTTGCCTGCCTGAGACATTTTTGTAACGCAGAAAAGATACAGGAAAATGGGAGTGCCGTGATGTTCGCCGCAACGAATCCCGCCGAAATCATGAATAACGATCAAAAATTTGTTCGGCCTTCCCGCTTTGTCGGTTGGTCGCGATGGGTTGGCTGCGTTTGCCTGCTGTTTCAGTTTGCCTTTCTTGAATTCAGCACAGTTTTTGCGCAAATCCAGACTATTCCGGAAAGCAGTTGGGGGGGCGACGGGACGCAACATTCCGGGGCACTTTCCGTATCTCCCGAAGCGGCAGCGGCTTTTGGCATTACACCCGGCGCGGGAACAACACAACCTTCCCCGCCGCCCGCGCCGCGGGATCCCGATCCGGCGCTTGGCTCGCGAGTCGCCGAATCGACGCCGTTTTCGGTCGGAAACGATTTGCCAGGCGGCAACGGGCAGATCGGCCGGGCGTATGATATTACGCCGTACACAAATCGACCGACGCAAAGTCAATCACCGCAAAATACGATCACCAATTGGATTTTACGTCGCACCGGCACGGAAATCTGGCACGGCGAGCCCTTCGGGTTTATAACCGCAACCCGTGACAGGTTATTCGTTTACCATACGCCGGACATGCAGAATTACATCGCCGAAACCGTCGA
>JAVBQX010000293.1:0-21194 GCA_031548645.1 Thermoguttaceae bacterium | reverse complement strand
CGGGGCAAGATCGCGTCCGATGTTCGTCGCGCCGTACAGCACGATTTGCGGCTTGTGTTTCGCGATCAGGTCGACGAGCACTTTCGCGAACGGATCGGTGCGGAAATATTCGAGCCGGTCGTCCTCGACGAGGTACACGTTATCGACCCCCTGCGCGATGAGCCGCTGCGCGTTCGGCGTCACCCCCTTGCCGGGCAGCACCGCCCCGACGCTCACGCCGAGCTGGTCGGCCAATTTCCTCGCCCGCCCGCAAAGCTCCAGCGACACGTCATGCAATTCCCCGTCCTGCTGTTCCGCAAAGACCCAAACTTCCCCGTTCGTGTTTTTTTCTATCATGGTAATAAAATTAAAAGGTTATTTATGAATGTTATTGTTGTTATTTGTTAATTCAGCCACGGATTGACACGGGTGAAACACGGATTTTAATTCGCTTGGTTAATGTGAAAACACACGCCACAGGAAATAAACGATATAACCCAAAAGAATCAAACGTATGACAATGCTGAACCATGAATATTTCAGCCGCCCTTTTTGTCTTTCGACGGGAAACGGCAATTCTCTTTTCCAATATCTTCCCGGATTCAAACCAAAATAATATGTTTTATCTTCCGTTTCAATCTTCAAAACGTAACCCGGAATCATGAAATACACGGAATACAGGATCGTATTTTTGATGTTGCCGTACTCAATCGTCCAATTCCCGCATTCAAGGTGATCGTCGAAAATCTTCAACATACCGCGTCGTGAAAAAATCCAGTTGGGGCCATGTTTCAATTGATCCCCTTCGGCGATGACGCCTTTCGTCATACATTGATGAATGAGATGTGACATGATAACGTCCGGTCTTGTTACCGCTCCATGACTGTCGCGGCTCTGATTGTGCTGTCCCTTGCTTACGCTGCGGGCTCTGGTTGAAAATCAAAATCCGTGTTTCATCCGTGACAATCCGTGGCAAAAATCATCACCCCAACGTCCTATCAACGACCAGTTCGTGGATCATTTGGCTGACGCCGGCTTCGGTCGGTTCGACGTTGGTGAAACCTTCCTTTTTGAGGACGATCGCCTGGATGCGGAACACCTTCGTCGGCGAGCCGGCGAGGCCGCAGCGGTCGAAATCGGCGTTGATTTTTTCCAGGTCCCACTGTTCGAGCAGTTTGCCCTGTTGTTTCAGGCTGTCGAGCTGTTCCGGCGAAGCGTCGGCGAGTTCGGCGGGGACCCGTTTGTATTTGTTTTTCATCATTTTTCGGGCCGCCCAGGGACGCGGGGTGTTCGCCGTTTCAATGACCGTCACGAGGCACGGCAGATTGACGCAGACCGCCTCCCAACCGTTGCCGATGTTCCGCTTAAGTTCCGCGACGCGCCCTTTGACGTCGATAATTGATTCCATGTACGTGATTTGCGGAATGCCGAGTTTTTCGGCACATTGCGGACCGGTTTGGGCCGTGTCGCCGTCGATGGCCTGGCGTCCGCAGAAGACGAAATCGTAATTTCCGACCGTTTTGACCGCCTGACTCAAGATGTAACTGGTGGCCAACGTGTCACTTCCGGCCGCGCGACGGTCGGTCAGCAAAATCGCCCGGTCGGCACCCCGGTACAGGCAATCGCGCAACACGTCGGCGGCTTTCGGCGGGCCCATCGAAATCACGGTCACCGTTCCGCCGAACCGGTCCTTGATTTCGAGTGCCGCTTCAAGAGCGTGCAGGTCTTCCGGGTTGAAAATCGCCGGAAGCGCACCCCTATTGACGGTTCCGTCCTCCTTCATGGCTTCCGCCGTAACATTGGCTGTATCAGGAACTTGCTTTCCGAGAACAATGGAATGATAGGACACGTGATATGACTCCAATCGTGTTACAAAAATATTTTTACGATCATTGGTAATTTATTCTTTTGAAATCAAACAAGGGGCAATTGTCGTGATTATAACTATTATATCGGGAATTCGTCAAGCGAGTTTGACAGAAAAAGAGATTTTGTCAAAGAAGTAGGACCGGCGCAGAATGCGACTGAGGCGGCTCCGGGCCGGTATTAGAGGGTTTGCGGAACGGGACGGTCGGGAAGAACAGCCGGTTCGTGAGCGTGAGCCGGGATTTCGATGGTTTCACAGCACTCACCATGTTCCTTGATGGCATCGGCGACCTTCCGTTTCAGTGCCACGACGGCCACTGCCTGAAAGAGCGCAAACCACACCCATGTATAGCGATAGGCGTTGTGCCCCCCCAGCCCCATCAAGAGCAGCAACAACAGGGCGATGAAAATCGCCTGCGACACCTGAAACAGGTAGGAATCTGCGTCCGGTTGGCGTAACGTCAGTATTTTCCAATAGAAACGCGAATAAACGTAATTGATCGTAATGCAGCAACACATGAAGGCATAGGCGAGCAGCCCGATACCTCCCATTTCCCCGGCAACCTGTCCGAGGAAATTATGCGTTTGCAGTTTGGTGGACGTATAAAGCAGGGCGTTTCCCGGACCAAATCCGTATATGGGCGATTTTTTGAACAGTTCCAGCCCCGTTTTGAGCCCGACGAGCCGTCCTTCCGCCGATTCCTGAGCGTTTTCCGGTCCCCGAGACGAATCAATGATCGTCAGGTAGCGGTTTTGCAGACGTTGATCCATGGAAACCCAGACGATCGGCAAAATCACGACGGCGGCGGCCAAAATCCTCCAACGATACTTGGAGAAAGCGGCCGCCAGCAAAATATAAAAAATCAACCCGATCATGGCCCCGCGAGAACCGGTGTAGGTGATGCAGATCACGGCCAGGCTGAAAGAGGCGATCGCGAACAGGCGGAAAGGAATCGCCGCGATTCCTCGAAATACCATCAATAGCGGGACAAGAATGGGCAGCGAATAAATGACGGAGGCGGCAAAGGAGTTCGGGTCGCTCATCGTGATACCAACCCCACACATACGGGGAATTCCCATGCGGTATTCAAAACGTCCGCAGAATTTGAATTCATAGAACGAATGGAGCATATAGCCGAAAAAAATCACGCTGAAGCCCGTCAGAAGAATCTTCAATTCCCTTTCTTCGCGAACGCTGGTCATGAGCAGGATCGCGAAAAACAGGATTTTCAGCCACTCTTCGACCACAAGGTTCGTTTTTCCCGAAGTGTTGGTCATAAAGTCCGAAATAATGATGGCCGTGGAAACGACGAAAACGGCAAGGACGTTGATGTTTCGGAGATAACTCTTTTGGTGAAAAAGAAACCAGAATACAGCGCAGGAAAGAATGTACACACGCTCAATGGAAAGGGAGCCCAACCAGGGCCAGATTTCAAATGGCCTGTGGATGAAAAGCCACATATATCCAAGAAGCAGCAGAATCATGACGGAATTTCGGGGACGTTTTCAACGAAAAAATATTTAGACAAAGTAAAATACTTTACGTACCGGTTTTTGCATCGACTTTTTTCCCGCAACGATCAAGTTCGAGGCCAAAATCCCCAAAATTATGGTGTAAATCACTTTCGTTCGGGATGAATATGGCGAAAATCACGATAGTCAGCGTAAAAGCAACTGTGTCGAATATCTGAAAATATTGAATTAGAGCGAATAAACAAAATGCGTCAACGTGTGGAATTTAGGGAGATAGAATGACGATTTGAGGAATGATGATTAGCGAAGGTGGTATTCGGCCACATTTCTTACATTTCTTTCCCGCTCACCACCACTTGAGGCCTCGGATGCGGTCGCTGATCGTTTTTTTCGCAGGCGCTTCCGCCGACGGTTGCGGAGCCGGTTCGGATTGTGGCGGCAGTGCCGCGATGCTCGCCTGCTGTGCCACCAGTTCCTCGACGTTCGGCATACATTCGGCGAGCAGTTGGGGCCAATAGCTTTCCAAAACGGCCAAGGTATCGGAAACCCGCCCTTTGTTGATTCGATAGTCCGCCACGCTGGCCATTCGCGAGAGCAACGTTCGTTCTTCGTCGGTAAATGCGAGATGGTACAGGTGCAGGTCGTCAACCCATACCGACGCCGGGCCGTACACTTCGAGCGAGACGGAGAGCGATTCGAGTCCCGTCAGCGGCAAATCGTTGAACGGAACGACGACCGGATGCCAGCGAACGCCCTCGACGGCGGGCGTTTGCGAAACCGTGCCCCAGATGGCGGGTCCGACGGTTGCCGAGCGAACAAAGGGACGGTTTTGGTGCTGTCCCTTGACGACGAGTCGGAACGGCAGCCCGGTGGCGTCCTGTGAAACGCCGACCCAAAGCGAAACCCATAGCCGTCCGGTCTGCGGCGCGTCGAACGGTATGCTTGTGACGCAACCGGCGCTTTGCCGGGCGGCCAAATGCAGGCAATGCGTCCCCTCGCGGCCGGCATGCGCTTCGACCGCGGCCCGGAACGTCGCATCCCCCTCGACGAACCAGCCGGGAATGACCGTTTCGATTTCGCGGTTGTGCATGACATCGTCAATGGCGGGTGGACTCCCGGGCTGGGCCGTGTTGCCGTTCCGACCGGAAAAAAGATTCCCCAACGACGGACGTGCGATCCCGGACAGGGGACGCGTACGCGTGTCGGGCGATTTGCCGGCGGCGTTCGACGAAGGGGCGGTCTGCGAAATTTGCGTCGGCGTGGCCGGTTGTTCCTGCTCGTTGAGGAATTGCTGCCATTGCGCGAGCGACATTTCAAAATTCCCGTTGGGCAGTCTGTCCCATTCGAGCCAGTTTCGCGAAACCCGGATGCGCGATTCGAAGCGTCGGAGCAGCCTGTTGATTTGGCCGTTGTCGCCGACAAGATTCGCCGGAAGATTGACTTCGACCTGTTTCGGCTTCGCGCCGGCGTCGGAAATGGCAAAGGCGACGAAATCATACGGTCTCAGGGTTTGCGACCATTCAAGACCGTTTGAAACGACACGGGAACTGCCGGTATCTCGCAATGGCGACAGGGCGGAAATGCGGCCGCCCGATCCCGCGTCAAAAAGCACCCGGACGGAAACCGAAAACGAAGCGTCGTTGACGAGATAACAGAACGTGCCGCGTTCGGTGTTCGCGTAACGCATCGTCACCGGTTGCGTCGAGTTGATTTCATCGTTGCCGTATTTCTGAAAAGGCACTCGCGGCAGGGCCTGGTATTGCATCGCCATTTCGCGGAGCGATTCCTCTTCGCCGTGCGGCAGGGTCGCCCCGCCGTCGAAAAAGACCGCGACGTCGTGATCGGCCAGGTGGCGGACGAATCTCATGCGGTTTTGATCGCCCGCCGGAACGGCTTCGGTGGAAAACCAGCTTTGCGCCGGCTGGAAAGGCGATTTCGCGTCGAACGCCGGCACGGTCCGTTCGATCGGCTGGTGATAAAACAGGCTGGCGACCATACCGCTTTGCCCGGCAAGCTGTTGAAAAACCGGGACGACGTCATCCGTGTGCGAAAGCTCAAGGTTCGCGGCGATGTCGGCAAGGTTGTGGTCGGCCGCGATCTTTTCGGGACGCATCATGACGATATTCGGATGGTCGCGATAGGCCGCGGCGTCAAAGCCGTGACAGGCCAAACCGCGTCCCACGCTTCCCGGTCGGGTCAGGGACGGGGAGAACAACCGCCGGCACAAGGGACTGTCGAACATTTTTGCGCCCGCAAGATACAACTTGGCGTCGGGCCGCGATTCCGCGACGATTTCGGCCATGCGGTGATAAAACGCCGTGACCTGGTCGGCACGCCAGCGCAACCATTGCTCAAGGCATTGCGAACGGAGAAACTCGGCCCGAACCGTAAAACGTTCCGGCCCTTCGCCGGGCACCGCGATGCGTGTTTCCCGGGAGAAACGCGCGATCGTGTCGTCGTCGACGCCCCAATATTCCTCCGGCAACATGGCGTAACCTTCCGGCGAAAGCTGCACGGCAATGCCGCCGAACGACGGGTGCGAGGCCGTTCGCCCGACCAGTTCGCGGACCACGTCGAGCATCGCGTTTTGCACGTCCGGGTTGAGCAGATTGTAATAGGGCGCCCGACCGGTTCGGTTCTGGTCGGCGAATTGATTGACCAGCAGATTCCCGTAGGGGGCGACCCAGGTCAGGCCCGATTCGGCAAACGTCGACGCAAAGTTCGACCGTTCGTCACGGCGGATTTGCTCTTCGATCGCCGGGAGCGGCATGCAGAAATCAATCGCGGGGATGAGCGTCATGTTTTCGCGGTCGAAGGCGGAGGCCATCGCGTTCAAAACGTCTTTACGCACCGGGTCTTCCCCGTTGGCGAGAAAGACGCCGGAATCGTAGCGGGGTGTCGGCGCGACGAGTCGGCTCGGGTAAAGGCAACTGCCGTCCGAGGCGACCGAAATCATGAGCCCGCCGTAACCGACCATGCGCATGTGTTGAATCGTCCGGTCGATCCCCTGCCGGAATGTTTCCCAGTCGGTGACCCCGATGTGCGGAATGTGCCCCGGCACGCGGGTCGCGGAAAAACTTTCGCAAAAATTGGGGCGATGCCAATACGTCGCGAAAAGACGTTGCCGGTCGTTCGCGGGCTTCAAATTCGGATCCGTCGCCGCCGGAAGGGACCGCGGAAACGCGTCCGGCGCACGATAAATGCGAATGCCCCCGTAAACCGCCGGTTGGTTCGTGCTTTGGTTGGTCAGCAGGATGATCGGCGTTTTTGTTTTCGGCCAAAACAGGATGCGGTGTTGCAGCGTGCGACCGGCGAGGTTGTCGGAAACGAGTTCCCGGCTCACGTGCAGGCCGGAATCGACGGTGCCGGGAAAAAGTCCGCCCGAAACGGTCGGCTCGACGATGCTGATGCCGAGCGTCTGGTCGACGCCGGACAGGTAGTCGATTTCGAGAAAGTGTGGCTTGCCCGGCTCGTTGATCGGAATGGCGTAGGCTTCCCAAGGCGTCACGCTTGTGTCAAAGGACGGCGTCATTTCGACGAAGCCGGGCGTATTGAATTTCGCCGACTGGTACGGCGCGACGTGGCCGCTGCCGAAATTTTCCTGCCAAAGACTGTGTTCCTGCGGGCGGTTGAGCAGTTGGCCCGGTGCAAGTTGCGAAAATTTGTCGCGCACGCTTTCGAGCGTCGAGCGGTCTTCCTCCGGTTCCGGAAACGGTTCGTATTGCGGTCCCGCCGGCGGGGTGGTCCCCGAATTGCCCAGCGAACCGATGCGCGGAATGATCGGCGATTTCGCAAAGCGTCGCCACCAGTTCGGGTTCGACGGGTCGATGTTTTCGACAAGCGTCCCGCGGTAGTCGGATTGAATGCCCGGCGGGGAAACGCCCGGTCCGTCAACCGCCGGCGCGGGCGACGTCACGAGGCATTGAAACGTCCGCTGCACGATCACCTTGTCCTTGTTGCCGCCGAACAGGCCGGAGCGGTCGTGTTTCTGGTGCAGCGTCAAAACGACGTCGAACACTCCCTCCTCCTGCGGCAGTGCGAAGGAAACCTGCACCGGCGGGATGTTCGACGGAATCTCGTCGCCGATGACGGGCCATTCGGTTTCGAGAACGCGGTCGTTCGAGCGGCTGCGAAACAGCGACACGTTCAAAAACAGCTTCTTTTCCTTCGCAAAATTCAGGAATCGCGGCAAAACTTCGAACTGCATCGGTTCGCCGGGTTGAAAAACGGTCGTTCCCCGCGTCATATCGACCGACAGTTCGTCGCCGGGAACGCGTTCGATGCGGATGCGGTTGCCCGTTTCGTCGATTCCGTATTGCACGACGCCTTTGAGCAGTTCTGCGACGGAAAGCGTGGTCGCGAATTCGGATTTCCTGTCCCGGTCGACCAGGTGCAGTTGCAGGCGGGCGTCCGGGCTGCAATCGAGCGTCACGTGGACCCCGGAAAACGATTTCGCCGACCGCGAACGGACGCCCAGCCCGGTGCCTTCGAGCCAGGCGGAACCTGGCACGTCCGGTTCCGAGCCGAGCAGGGCCAGATTCCGCATCTGGCCGTCGGACAGCCGCATTTCACCGTACCAAACCCGGGATTCGCCGCCGCCCCAGGAAATATTGACGCGGCAAAGACCGTGCGAAAAATCGGAACCGCCGTTTGGTGCGAGTGATGCGGGAGTATTCGTCGGAAAAGCGGTTTGCAGGCCGGGTTGCGGAGCGACAGGCTGCGGTTGAATTTGGGCGCACAACTTTCCGGCCGTGATCGTGAAAACGATCAGACCCGTCAAAAAAAGAATTCCCGCCGCGAAGTTGACGCGCGACTGGTGCTGATCCGGACGTCCCTGTCCGTTCATGGTATCCTTACCATAATCAAAATGCCCAATCCCCCTATTATGCCGAAGAAGCAGGTGTAACAAAAATTGTCATGAAATTATTCGACCGTTTTTCTCCGTAGAATCGTCCGAAAATATCACCACTACGTAATATACCGGGAATTGGAAAAGTATGCCAGACCAAATTCTTCGCGTTTTCACAGTCGCGCCAAAGCCCGACTTGCATTCGCCGCAAAATTGCGGAAACTATATGGATTGAGGCGGAAGGGAAAAGGTAGAAGACTTGCTTTCCCTCCAACCTTCCGCTTTCCCCCTTCAACCTTCCGTTGGTCCCAATCATGTCACTGTATCAATTCGACCACCAAATTCGCGTCCGTTACCAGGAAACGGACCAGATGGGGGTGGTTTATCATGCGAACTACCTGACCTACTTCGAGATGGCCCGCACCGAGGCCCTGCGTTCCTTGGGCAAAACCTATCGCGATCTTGAGGAATCGGGCTGCTTTCTCGTCGTCAACAAAGCGGAGTGCTCCTACAAACGGCCGGCGAAATACGACGACTTGATTACCGTGCGAACCTTCATCGAGAAGGTCACGCAAGTGAAAATTGAACACCGTTACGAAGTGTACCGCGACGAGGAACTGTTGGCCACCGGCCGGACGGTGCTCGCCGCGGTCGACCGGGACGGACGCATCATCCGCATCCCCGAATGGCTCGTCCCGGAACAGGACGATTGAATTGAAGTTAATATTTTTTGTGGAATGATAATATCAATCTGGCACGATTGTTTTTCGCATCGTTGCGATGTGAAACGAACGAAGTAGTGCGGAGATTGCATCACAGGTCGTTTGCGAATATTCTTGAATGAGCTTTTGCAGAATGGTTCCGGCAATAACGCCATCAGCCAGTTTTGCGACCTTGCGCACATCTTTCGATGTGCTGATTCCGAAACCGACGCAAAGCGGTGTCTTAGTTTTTGGACGAAGATCGGCAATTTCCCGCGAAAGCGAATGCCAATCAATCGTCCCGGCTCCCGTGACACCTTTGCGTGATGCGATGTAAATGAATCCGTCCGCCTTGCGAATGGTTTCCTCTTGTTGCAAAGAATTCATCTCCGGCGTTATCAATCGAATCCAATAAAAAGGCTTCGAGCGGTCAACACATTCCTGCATTTCATCAACGCTTTCTTTCGGAAGATCAACAATCAACACGCCGTCAACTTGGGATTCATTCGCTTTTTGAATGAAGTGATTGATCCCCAAGGTGGAAACAGGTTTACAGTACGTCATGAGAATGACCGGCAGATCATGGCGTTTGCGGATTTCCTGAACAAGCGTCAAGGATTTTTCAACGGTCATACCGGCATCAAGAGCACGCTTGTGTGCCTTGCGAATGACCGGGCCGTCGAGATGCGGATCGGCACATGGGATCCCGAGTTCCAAAATATCCAGTCCGGCGTCACAGGCGGTATCGATGATTTCAAGCGACCTCGCAAAATTCGGCTCACCTGCGGTTAAATAACCGATCAACGCGATGCGGTGCGATTGACGGCATCGTTGAAACGTTTTCGCGATTCGATCGTTTTCCGTCTCAACGGAACGCACCGTATCAACAAGACGCCGCACCAGATCAATATTCTTGGCACCGGGCGAAGTTTCCACGCCGCTGGAAAGATCAACGCCGAACGGTCGTGCGAAACGCATGGCGTCAACGACGTTTTCCGGTGTGATGCCGCCGGCAAGAAGCGTCGGGAATTTTTCGCAAAACGGTTTCGCTTTTGACCAATCCCAACTTGCACCATTTCCGCCGGGCAATTTTCCCTGCGTCAATTCCAATACATATCGCGGCATGTCGGATTCCTGATGCCGCGAATCGTTTTGAGAGAGTAATTGATTGTATAACGCTTCATTTCGAATGGGTCGAAGCACGCGAATATGTTCTTCCAATCGTTTCGCTTCCGTTTCATCGCCGTAAAACTGCACGAAGTCGAATTGACGGTCACACGCATCAAGAATGCGCAGCGTCTCCTGCGCGTTTTGATCGACGACCAGCAATACGATTTCTTTGCCGGATTCGCGGAACGGGGAAACGGCACGAACGATCTCGGCGAGTTTCGTCAACTCAAGATGCCGCGGACTCGGCGGGTATTGCACCAGCCCGATCATGTCGGCCCCCGCTTCGAAGCATTGCACAGCGTTATTGACTGATGTGATACCGCAGATTTTGATCATCATGATGTTTTTTCCCCATGCACGAGTTTATGTAAAAAATCAATACGATTGGAATTGATGGAAAGAGATTCGCCGATCAAGAACGAATGAATGCCGAGCGTCATCAACTGGTCAATGTCGTTTCGGCTTCGGATTCCGCTGGCCGCGACGATCGTTTGCTCTTCCGAAAAGTGTGAAAGCAATTTTACCGAACGGTCAAGATCAATTTGCATCGTCGAAAGATTGCGGTGGTTGATTCCGATGAGCGGGAAGTGAAACGGCTCGATTTTTTCGACGTCACGTTCGTCGAATACTTCGACCAGCACGTCAAGACGATGCTCGGTTGCCAATGGGTGAAAATCGGCCAGTTGCGACTGCTCCAAACATCGGGCGATCAGCAAAATCGCGTCCGCGTGAATCGCCGCTTTAAAAATCTGTTGTTCGCTGACGATGAAATCCTTTTGCAACACAGGCAACGAACAATTCGCTCGCGCCGTGATGAGGTCGTTCATCGCACCGAAAAAATATCGCGGCTCCGTCAACACCGAAAGACACGCCGCACCGCCGGTTTCATAGTCTTTCGCAAACACCGCAGGATCAAGCTCCGGGCAAAACAATCCTTTCGCCGGGCTGCCGCGTTTGATCTCAGCAATGATCGCCGCGGTGTTGTGCGTCGTTTTTTTCCGCAATGCCGTACAAAACGATCTGTAATCTTGGCGATCCGCAATGCGGGCAAGAAGCTCATGTTTTGAAATTTTTGAGGATTGCACGTCCGCAAGACGATCCTTTACGATTTTTTTGAGTATGTCATTCATCGGTTCATCCTTTTGAGATTTCTGTCATGCGTTCCAATTTTTCATGAGCCGCGCCGGAATCAATGGATTCGGCTGCAAGCTTGATTCCCTCTTCCATCGTTCGGACGCATTCCGCACACAACAACGCCGCAGCGGTGTTGAGAAGCACGATGTTTCGCTTGCCGCCGCGAATGACGCCGGTGAGAATGCCCTGCAAAATGGCGGCGTTTTTCTCCGCGTCACCGCCGCAAAGTTCTTCCGGCGCGGCCAATTCGCCGTCGAAATAGAGTTCCGGAAAAAAATCATACGTGCGAAAATGCCCGTTGAAAAATTCGGTCACCCGCGAACGTGTCGTCATGGTCAGTTCGTCCATGCCGTCATAACCGTGGACCACCATTGCACGACGACAACCGAGTTCACGGAGCGCCGTCGCGAACATTTCGGTCAGTTTCGGATCATACACGCCGAGAAGCACGCAGCCCGCTCCCGCCGGATTGGTGAGCGGACCGAGCATGTTGAAGAGCGTACGAATGCCGAGATGTTTTCGCAGCGGTGCGACGCGTCGCATGGCCGGATGGAATATTTGTGAGACCAAAAAACCCATACCCATTTCGGCCACCATCTCCTCGACGCGTTCCGGCGAAAGGTGTAAATTGACGCCGCATCGTTCCAATACGTCGGCACTGCCGCAACGACTCGAAACGGCACGATTGCCATGCTTGGCGACGACGACCCCCGCGCCGGCGGCCACGAACGCGGATGCGGTTGATACGTTGAATGTGTGCAGCGAA
The DNA here is from genome assembly GCA_031548645.1 of Thermoguttaceae bacterium. Taxonomy (GTDB): domain Bacteria; phylum Planctomycetota; class Planctomycetia; order Pirellulales; family Thermoguttaceae; genus WRMR01. The sequence goes on along the minus strand of JAVBQX010000293.1, from coordinate 9,256 downwards.
TCGCCGCCCGTCCCGACGATATCGACCACCGGCGAACCGATCACCTGAATACGCTTCGTATGACGCCGCATTCCGCGAGCCGCCCCGACGAGTTCCTGCACGGTTTCACCTTTCATCGCAATCGCGAGCAGGAACCCGGAAAGCAGCGTCGATTCCTCCTCCGAAAGCGTTTCTCCGGATGTCGTGAGAATCGCATCGAACAGCGATTCCATTTCATCGCTGGAAAGATTTTCACGCTTGAGAATTTTGGCCATTGAGTAACGACAAATATTGGTAAATGTTATCGTGTTGTGCATGACATTTCCTCCCGTTGATGAACCATGTTCAAAAAATTCCGCAGCAGCCGCTTGCCGATGATCGTCATGATGGATTCGGGGTGAAACTGGATTCCTTCAAGCGGGTATTCGCGGTGGCGGACGCCCATGATTTCACGGTCGTCTTCCGATTCGGCGGTGACGGTCAATTCGTTCGGCAACGCTTCACGATTGGCGACCAGCGAATGATAACGCATCGCTTCGAACGGGCCCGTGATGCCGTGAAAAATTCCCCGGCCGTCGTTTTTGATGCGCGACGTCTTGCCGTGCATGATGTTTTTCGCACGTACAATTTCACCACCCAGCGCATGAACGATGGCCTGGTGTCCGAGGCAGATGCCGAGAATCGGAATTTTGCCCATGAACGTGTGGATGACTTCCAGCGAAACGCCCGCCTCGGACGGATGCCCCGGCCCCGGCGAAATCACGATGCCGGACGGCTTGAGTGTTTCAATGGTTTTGACGTCAATTTTGTCATTGCGATGTACATGCACTTCCGCGCCGAGCATTCGCAGGTACTGAACGAGATTGAAAGTAAACGAATCGTAATTGTCAATCATTAAAATCATTGTTGATTTCCTTTCGTGTTTCCCAAAAAATTCAACGCTTTTTCTATTCCCATCGCCTTGTTGACGGTTTCCTTGCGTTCGAGTTCCGCGATGGAATCATATACGATGCCGCCGCCGGCTTGGGCGGTGAGTTTGCCGTTTTTGATTCGTGCGGTGCGTATCGTGATGGCGAAATCGATGTTGCCGTTGAACGAAATGTAACCGGCGGCACCGCCGTAAGGGCCGCGCGGCGTCGATTCGTTTTCCGCGATGATCTGCATCGCGCGAACCTTCGGGGCACCGCTCAACGTTCCCGCCGGAAAGGTTGCACGGAAGAGATCGAAGCCGTCGTAACCGTCGTCGAGTTCCGCCGTGACGTTCGAGACGAGGTGCATGACGTGCGAGTGACGCTCGATGAACATGAGATCGGTGACCTGTACGGTGCCGGTTTTTGCGACCCGCCCGAGATCGTTGCGGCCGAGATCGACGAGCATGAGATGTTCCGCTTTTTCCTTCGGATCACGCAACATTTCGTCGGCCAATTCGCGGTCACGCTGTTCGGTTCCGCCCCGCTTTCGCGTCCCGGCGATCGGGCGAAGCGTCGCCGTTCGGCCTTCAAGCCGGATCATCGTTTCCGGCGAGGAACCGACCAGCACGTTGCCGCTCAAGTGCATGAAAAACAGATACGGCGCCGGATTCGCGAAACGCAACGCCCGATAAAGCGAAATCGCGTCCGGGGCTTCTTCGGCGACAAACGGCTGCGAAAATACGCACTGGATGATGTCACCGCACTTGATGTGTTGCTTGATTTTCTCGACACGTTTGCGATATTCCTGCTCCGAAAGAACCGGCATCAAGGTCAATTCGTTTTCGACACACGGCTGTGTCGTCGCGATCGGTTTTTCGAGTTCCGCGACGATTCGCTCCAGTTCCTTGACCGCCCGATCATACAAGGTTTCCGGGTTTTTTTGATGCCGGTTCGGAAACGTCAGCACGCATACGGTCAACACCTGTTTCGCATTGTCGAGAATCAAAAGCGTTCGCGGAACGACGAAACTTGCATACGGTTCATTCTCCAATCGGTTGGAAACGTTCTCGAAAAACGAGACCGTTTCATACGTGAAATATCCGACCAGCCCGCCGAAAAAACGTGGCAATTCCGCATGGTCGGCCGCATGATATTGCGACATGATTTCGCGCAACTTTTCAAGCGGCTCACCGTGATGCGGGATCGTTTTTTTCGATGCGATGTCGCCCCGTTCGTCATGCTCGATGATTTCGATTGCATCCTTGCGTATCTCGACAAACGCATGGGCGTCAATGCCGAGAAACGAATATCGCCCCCATTTTTCGCCGCCCTCGACACTTTCCAAAAGAAAAACGCCTTCCCGCCCGTGATAAAACCGCTGCAACAGCGATATCGTGGTGTGTTGATCGGCGAGCAATTGTCGCGCGACGGGCACGACGTCGAATTGCCGACATTCCTTGAAGTATTGCTCGTATTCAGGTTTGGTATTTAATAGCATAATCATCTCCATAAATATTTGACCGGATAAAAAAAGCCGCGAATGTTGATAACACTCACGGCTTGGCGAAATGGCTGGTGAAAGAGTTTGCGACCCTATTCCCGCATGGACGCGACATCGACCGGAGCGTTTCTGGTTTGCCACCAGGAACGCCAGCTCCATGTTTGGGCCAATGTCGTAATAATCATTGAACTCATTGTTTATCCAAAAAAAAAGCCGTGAACACTTTTGCTCACGGCTTTGCTGATTTCGTAATTGATTGAAGGAATCACTTTTCCCGCTTCAACAATACGGCAACCGGAGCATCATTGGGACATGCCAACAATGCCAGTTCCAAGCGACCGTACTGTGAATAATCCGATTCGTCATTGCCGATTCGATATTTGAAAAAAGCCCACCCAATTCATTGTTTTCGGCAGGCAATGCCATAACTCTTCAGTAATTATTGCGTTTTTAACACGGCATTGCCGTTTTGTCAAGAGATAATTTTCCTCATTTTTTGATACCGACAATATCTCCTGAACGCCAAGCATGATTCTTTATGTCATCTTTTCGGTAAATGTTACAAATTTGTCCAACTGCATAACGGGCATGGCACAATATTGTCATGACTTGGAAACCAGGCAGATTGCCGGTGATTCGGCATGATCGTTCGCCATCCCGTAAAATACAGGACATCAAATATTTTTTCAATGAACTTCATTTTTGGCATGGTTGCTGCAATGAGGGGTGCTTCGGGTGCCATCCCGGGATTCAACAATTGCCCACGAAATCAAGGAACAACATCATGTCATTGAACAACGTTCGCCGCCAGACGCTGGTCGCCATTGCGGCCGATCCGAACGCTTCCGCCCGCATTTTTTCGGAAAAAACGACCGACCTGAAATCCATTTACGGAAACCACTGTTTTCACGAAGAGGTGCAGCGCGAACGTCTTCCGGCCGGAGTTTTTCAATCGCTCCAGGAAACCATCCGCGATTCACGCCGGCTTGACCGCGGAATCGCCGACTGCGTGGCCAAGGCGATGTACAGTTGGGCCATAGAACACGGCGCGACGCATTATACCCATTGGTTTCAGCCGATGACCGGAAGCACCGCCGAAAAGCACGAATGCTTTGTGACGCCGGTCGAGCCGGGCAAATCCATCGCACAATTCAGCGGAAGCGAATTGATTCGTGGCGAACCGGACGCCAGCAGCTTTCCGTCGGGCGGACTTCGCGCGACCTTCGAGGCACGCGGCTACACGACCTGGGACCCGAGCAGCCCGGCGTTCATTTACCGGCATAAAAACGGCGCGACGCTTGTCATTCCGACGATTTTCGTCAGTTGGAACGGCGAAGCGCTCGACATGCGGACGCCGCTGCTCCGTTCGATGAGCGCCCTGGAAACACAGGCCAAACGTGTTTTGAAACTGTTCGGCAATGACACCGCACGAAGGGTTTATCCCACCGTCGGCGCCGAACAGGAATATTTTCTCGTCGACCGCCGTCTTGCGGCGTTGCGTCCCGATCTGCTCGTGACCGGTCGCACCTTGTTCGGCGCAAAGCCGCCCAAAGGGCAGGAAATGGAAGACAATTATTTCGGTTCCATTCCCGAACGGGTACTCGGTTTCATGACGGAATTGGAGTATGAATTGATCCTGCTCGGCATTCCCGCCAAGACCCGCCACAACGAAGTGGCCCCGGCTCAGTTCGAACTCGCCCCGTTTTTTGAGGCGGCCAACCTGGCCATCGATCACCAGATGCTGGTCATGCAATTGTTGCGAAGTATCGCCGTGCGGCACGGTTTTTACTGCCTGCTGCATGAAAAACCCTTCGCGGGCATCAATGGCTCGGGCAAACACAACAACTGGTCGATGATGACCGACACGGGCGAAAATCTCCTTGATCCCGGAGATACGCCGGCGGAAAACGCGCAATTCCTGTTCTTCACCACGGCGGTCATCAGGGCCGTTCATCTTTACGGCGATCTCCTGCGAATGTGCGTCAGCGGCGCCGGGAACGATCATCGCCTCGGGGCGAACGAAGCGCCGCCGGCCATCATGAGCATCTTTCTTGGCGGAGCGCTGGAAGACGTGTTCCACCAATTGGCCAACGGAACCGAAACGAGCTTCAGCCAAAAGGCCCCCCTGGAAATCGGTGTTTCGAGCCTGCCGCCGCTCAAACGTCACAGCGAAGACCGCAACCGAACGAGTCCCTTCGCGTTCACCGGAAACAAATTCGAATTCCGGTCGGTCGGCTCAAGCCAGAACACGGCCCGGTCGACGACGGTTCTCAACACCATCGTCGCCGAAAGCCTCGACGTCATGGCCGGAAAACTGGAACAGGCACTTGCCGACGGCAGGGAATTCAACGCGGCGGTGCAGGGCCTCGTCGCCGAAACGATTCGCGAACATGAGGCCGTGCTGTACAACGGGAATTGTTATTCCGAAGAATGGAAAACCGAAGCCGCCCTTCGCGGCCTGCCGAATCTCGCGACGACGGCCGAATGCCTGCCGCTGATCAACGGCGAAAAATGCGTTTCGCTTTGCACGAAGTACGGCGTTTTCAGCAAAGAGGAAGCGGACAGCCGGCATGAAATCTATTCCGAGAATTATGTCAAGACGGTGCGCATTGAAGCCGCTTCGGCCCTGGAAGTCGCCGGCACGATGATTTTGCAGGCGGCCTTGAAATATAAAAAAGACCTTTGCGTCGCGACGACCACGAGCGTACAGCAGGAAATTCTCCGCGAACTTGACGGCCTGATCGATTCGCTGATCCTGCAATTGCGCAAGCTGAAGGAAATCATGAAGGAAATGCCGGAAGAGGGGGACATCGAAAGAATGGCCGAATACTGTTGCCATATCGTCATTCCGGCCCTGCAATCGCTGCGTGAGACCGTTGACCTGCTGGAAGAAGCCGTCGATGACGAGTTCTGGCCGCTCCCGACATACACGGAATTGCTGTTTTCGAGGTGATGTGGTGACACATGATGAAATGGCAAGGTAGGGCGGTCTCGCCGAGACCGCCGAAAACGCGGCTTGCTCGGCGAGCGAGCCCTACCTTCTTGAACGACTCAATAGGGCAATGACATGAACGAAAACAAAAACATCAAAGAACGATTCCAACGACACGGTCTGTACGATCCGCAATGGGAGCATGACGCGTGCGGGATCGGGATGACGGTTGACATCAACGGGCGTCGGTCGCATGAAATCGTGCGAGACGGGTTGACGATTCTCGGGAACATGAGTCACCGCGGCGCGGCGGGGAGCGACCCGGACAGCGGCGACGGGGCCGGGATCATGTTACAGATGCCGGATCGATTTTTTCGCAACCGGCGTTCGGAAATCGGTGGCGAACTGCCCGAAGAGGGAAAATACGCGGCGGGAATCGTGTTTCTGCCGGACAACAACGACGCCGCGAAAATGTTCGAGATGCTGCTCGACATCGTGCAGGAAAACGGTTGCGAGGTCATCGGCGTTCGCAACGTGCCGACCGATCCGAACGCCGTCGGCGGAACCGCGCGGGTGCTGTGTCCCGAAGTCAAACAATTTTTCGTGTCGAACCCGAACCTCGACGAAGCGGCGTTCGAGCGTCGGCTTTACGTGATACGACGGCTTGCTGAAAAGGCGATCACGCAAAGCGGGCTGGATCGCGCGGACGAATTTTATATCGCGAGTCTGTCGGCACGAACGCTCGTTTACAAGGGAATGCTGATGGCGGAGCAGATTACCGGGTTTTATCCCGACCTGCTCGCGGAGGACATGGAATCGGCGATGGCCGTCGTGCATCAGCGATACAGCACGAACACGTTCCCGAATTGGAAACTCGCGCAGCCGCTCCGCATGATGTGTCACAACGGAGAAATCAACACGATTCGCGGCAACGTCGACCGTCGCAGCACGGCGATTGAAATGCTCAACGCACTCAAGCAACATGACGCGACGATCTGGGGTGACGACATCGAAAAGATCATGCCGATCTTCGCCGACACCACGGCAAGCGATTCGGCGCTGTTCGACAACATGTTCGAACTTCTCGCGTTGTCCGGACGGAGCATGGCGCATTCGATTCTGATGATGATCCCCGAGGCGTGGGGCGGGAAGTACGCGATGGGCCGCGATTTGCGGGGTTTTTTCGAATATCACGCCGCGTTCATGGAATCGTGGGACGGCCCCGCGGCCATCGTGTTTTGCGACGGCAAACGTGTCGGCAGCATCTTGGACCGCAACGGACTGCGGCCCGCGCGATACACGGTGACGAAACACGGTCGCGTGATTTTGGCCTCCGAAGCGGGCGTGCTTGACGTCGAACCGTCGGACGTGCTGCATCACGGAAACGTCGCGCCGGGCAAAATGTTTCTCGTCGACACCGAACAGCGACGCATCATCGGCAACGATGAAATCAAGGCGAAAATTTCTCGCAGCCGCCCGTACCGCCGTTGGGTCGAGGCGAACTGCGTGCATTTGATTCGCGGCGGAACCGTCGATGAAATTCCGGTCGATGCGAAAACGTTGTTTCAGCGGCAACGCTGTTTCGGTTACACGCGTGAGGAACTCGACGTCATTTTGCGACCAATGTTTGAAGCGGGTCAGGAGCCGATCGGTTCGATGGGCTGCGACATTCCGCTCGCGGTGCTCTCCGAGAGACCGGAGCTGTTGTTCGACTATTTCAAGCAGCGTTTCGCGCAGGTGACGAACCCGCCGATTGACCCGATTCGCGAAAAACTGTTGATGAGTCTGACCTCGTTTTGCGGGCCGCTCGGTTCGCCGCTGACGGAACTGCCGTCGCACGCCCATCGTTTGAAACTCAAGACGCCGGTGTTGACGCCGCTTGACATGCAGCAGGTGCTTTCGTCCAAGGAACCGACGCTCAAGGCGGTGCGCATCGACGCGACGTTCGAGAAACTTTCGCCCGCCGGAATGCTTGACGCGATGCGACGCGTTTGTCACGACGCCGAGACCGCGATCGCGGGCGGTGCCGGAATCCTCGTGCTGTCCGACCGGAACGTCGGCGAACAACGTGCCGCGATTCCGAGTTTGCTCGTATCAAGCGGGCTGGGGCGTCATCTGCTCAAGCACGGTTTGCGACATCGTGTCGCGATTTTCGTCGAGTCGGCGGAACCGCGCCAGGTGCATCATTTCGCGATGTTGATTGCGTGCGGTGTCGATGCGATTTGCCCATATATGGCGATGGAAGTCATTGCGAGCGAACTGGAACGGCACAATCCGTCGCACCTCAATTTGCAAACTGCGGTCGGAAATTTCATCAGCGCGATTGACAAGGGGCTGCTCAAAATTTTCTCGAAAATGGGCATTTGCACGATTCGTTCGTTCCGCTCGACGCTTTCCTGCGAGGCGGTCGGGTTGGCCCGTGATTTCGTCGAAACGTATTTCGGCCCGATCCCGACACGCATCGACGGACTCGGCTTCGATGACGTCGCAAACGAAACGTTGATCCGACATGCGGAGGCATACACTGCTAATCATGACGAATTGCCGCTGCTGCCTTACGGCGGTGAATATCGCAACCGACGCGACGGTCAGCGACATCTTTGGAGCGCGGAAGCGATTGCGCTGTTGCAACAGGCGGTGCGAAACGACGACAAAACGTCGTACCGCAAATTCGCGCAGTTGATCAACGACCAGGAAAAGCGGCATTGCACGTTGCGGAGTCTCATGACGTTCGAGACGGGAAAACGTTTGCCCATTGATTTGAACGACGTTGAACCGGTCGACGTCATCGTGCGGCGTTTCATGACCGGCGCGATGAGTTTCGGGTCGTTGAGCCGCGAAGTGCATGAAACAATGGCGATTGCGATGAACCGGCTCGGCAGCATGTCGAACAGCGGCGAGGGGGGCGAAGACCCGGCACGCTATGCGCCGTCGACAAACGGCTGCAATTGCAACAGCGCCGTCAAGCAAATCGCGTCGGGTCGGTTCGGCGTGACGATCGATTACCTGGCGAGTGCGTCAGAGATGCAAATCAAAATGGCGCAGGGCGCGAAGCCGGGCGAAGGCGGGCATTTGCCGGGGCATAAAGTCAACGGCGAGATCGCGCGAATCCGTCACAGCACGCCGGGGGTCAGCTTGATCAGCCCGCCGCCGCACCATGACATTTATTCGATTGAGGACATCGCCCAACTGATTTTCGATCTCAAGAACGCGAATCCGAACGCCCGCGTGAGCGTCAAGCTGGTGAGCATCAGCGGCGTCGGCACGATTGCCGCGGGGGTCAGCAAGGGGAAGGCGGACATGATTCTCATCAGCGGTTACGACGGCGGAACCGGTGCGAGCCCGCTCAGCAGCATCAAAAACGCCGGCGTGCCGTGGGAACTCGGACTTTCCGAAACGCAGCAAACGCTCGTGCGAAACAACCTGCGAAGTCGCGTGCGATTGCAAACCGACGGTCAAATGCGAACCGGGCGCGACGTCGCCATCGCGGCGTTGCTCGGGGCGGAAGAATTCGGGTTCGGCACCGCGGCTCTCGTTTCGCTCGGCTGCGTGTTGATGCGGAAATGTCATGAAAACCGTTGTCCCGTTGGTATCGCGACGCAGGACCCGCGATTGAGGAGCCGGTTCGGCGGGGCGCCGGATCATTTGATTCGATTTTTCCGATTCGTCGCCGAAGAACTTCGCGAGATCATGGAGTCACTCGGTTTTCGCACGATGGACGAAATGGTCGGACACGCGGAACTGTTGAAACAGCGTGACGACATCAATCATTGGAAAGCGTCGAAACTTGACCTTTCGCCGATCTTTCACCAACCGAACGTGCCTGCCGATTTCGGGATTCGCAAAACGGAAGAGCAGCAGGTCGAGCGTTACACTCCGCTTGCGACGGCGATGCTCAATGACGCCGCCGACGCGCTTGATTCGCGATTGCCG
>JAVBQX010000117.1:0-8447 GCA_031548645.1 Thermoguttaceae bacterium | reverse complement strand
CCATCAACCCTGAAAGGGTTGAACAATATGGTGGTTATGCGAATATCTCCAACCCCTGACGGGGTTGTAAAAAATGCGGGGAATCGCTTAATCTACCAATATTTTGCCCCTACGGGGCAACAATAATACTGGCCCTACGGGGCGAAAAGAGCAAAAAACAACGCAATTCAATAATGCCATTTTTTGGGGCAACGACAAACATCGCCCACACACCTCTCCACTTTCACTATTAGTTTTTAGTTATTAGTTTTCATTTTCCCTATTTTCGTCGTCAGGGTGCGCAGGCCGATGCCGAGCGCGGCGGCGGTTTTGGCCCGATGTCCGCCGAAGCGTTCGAGCGTCAGGCGGATGAGCTGTTCTTCCATCTCGTCGAGTGTCATGCCGGCAAAAGACAGCGCGGCGTTCTCACGCAAGGTTTCCGACGAAAGTTTTGGCTCTTCCTCCCGCCAACGCACGATCCCTTGCCCCGGCGAAAATCGTGCCGAAACGAGTCGGTCGGCTTTTGCGTCCGCGTGATGGTGCGTTTTGTCGTGCGTCGTCATGCCCGAATGTTCGAACAGCCAGCCGCGAAGTTCGTCGGCGTCGACCGTGTCGCTTTCGGCGAAAAGCGTCGCCCGCGTGACGAGGTTTTCCAATTGCCGGACGTTGCCGGGCCACGAATACCCGCACAGCATCTCAATCGTCCCGTCGCGAAATCGCAGCGGCTCACGCCCCAGTCGTGCGGCGGCTTTCGCGGCAAAGTGCGTGACCAGTTCCGGGATGTCTTCGATGCGTTGACGCAGCGGCGGTACGACGATCGGCAACACCGCGAGCCGGTAATACAGGTCCTCGCGGAATTTTCCGGCGGCGATTTCGGTGGCCAAATCACGGTTGGTCGTCGCGATGACCCGCACGTCGACGGAAATCGTTTCACAGGAACCGACGCGTTCCAACGTTCGTTCCTGCAACACGCGGAGCAGTTTCGACTGCAAAAACGTGTCGATTTCGCTGATTTCGTCGAGCAACAGCGTGCCTCGGTGCGCCATTTCAAACCGCCCGACGCGGTCGTAGTCCGCCCCGGTGAAGGCGCCTTTGCGGTGGCCGAACAATTCGCTTTCCGTCAGTTGCACGCTCAGGGCCGGACAATTCAGCGTGACCCACGGCGCGGCGCGACGGTCGCTTATCTCGTGCAAAGCCCGCGCGACGAGTTCCTTACCCGTCCCGTTTTCGCCGGAAATCAGCACGGTTTCCGACGTGTCCGCAACGCGTTCGATCTGCCGCCGCAAACGCGTCATCGCGGCGCTGGAACCGACCATTTCCAGGAAGTGTGGAATGTGGAGTGTGGAGTGTGGAGTTGGGGAAGTCGCAGTGCGATCCGTGACCGTGATGTTTTGAACACGGTCATGGTCAGGCAAAGCCAATGTCGCACACGAAGAAATGATTCCCATCACCCTAATCCCTAAATCCTAATCCCTGGCCCCTGATCCCTCAATACGGCTTGCTCGGCGTTTGCGGCCAATACACCGTCGGGTGATAGTTGGGGTTCGTCCCGAAGGTAAAATTGACGCCGAAATTGAGGGCCCAGTCCGATTGCGTCTTGGTCGGCCCGCTGCCGAAAATGATGTTGTCGACGACTTCGCCGAACACGTTGACGCGGTCGCTCCACCAGTATTTCAGGCCCACCCCGAAAGGCACGGTCAGGGTGTTGATGTTTTGCCTTGCGCCGGCATTGTCGTTGAAACGCTGTTGGGCGTAACCGATCCCCGTCTTGAAATAGGGCCGCCATCGGGCTTCGCCGTAGGGGTAATAATGGGCGCTCACGTCCAAAATCGTCAACTGGCAGCTTCGTTTCGGGGCCGGCGTCGCGGAACCGGAAATGTCCTTGATGTCGATCGACGAGCCGAAAATGCGGCCTTCCACTCCCCAATAATGGTTCAGATTCCAACCGAGCGAGACGCCGCCGTTGCCGCCTGACCCTTGGTCGATTTGCCCGCCGACGAGTGTTGACCCGCTGACGCAGCCGCCGAACACGCCGAAATAATAAGGGCGGTCGAGCCAGCTTTCGTCTTCGAGCGGCTTGCCGACGCCGCGGTGCGGACCGTCCGGGGCGTTGAACGGGCTCAACAGTTTGGCCGTTTCCCAGCCGGTTTCCAGCAGCGGCGAACGCAGCGGCATGTATTGGCCGTATGCTCCGGCGGTCGATTGCCCGGTTACCTGGGCAGCCGCTTCGTAGTCCGAAACATGCTCGTTTTGCTGCACGTGGGGCTGATATTGGCCCATCCCATACGCGTCGTAAGGATTGTAGCCGTTGGGGGGCGTCATTCCGCCGTATGCCATTCCGCCGTAATGCGGCATCACGACCTGGGGTTGCAGCATCGGCGAATTTCCCGAATAATACAGCCCCGTCGCCGGCGTAACCGTGTAACCGTAGCCCGCGTTGGCATACGGTACGGCCGGTTGCGAATAATTATTTGCATAAACGGGGGCCGCATTGCCGAAATAGGATGCAGCCACCGGCTGTTGCGCCATCGTGACCGGAGGAACCGGAGCGACCATCGTGTATTGCGAATGGGCCGTGCCTGAAATCAAACCCTGTGACAGGACGACGCAAATGGCAATCGTTGCGGTTTTCAACCGGCACAGAAAAGCGCAAGCAAGACCGTGAACGGCTTCGCCGCCTGCAATTTTCCGCTTGTCCGGTTGAATATCTTTCATGTCAATTGGCAACATATCTGCGTCTTATCCGACTTGGCCGCAATTTTTACCCGAAGGCAGCGAATTATGCTGAATTTTTTGACAGGTGTCAACGGATGTTCAGTCATTTTTATATTGGCGGCTGAGAATTTTTCCGGCTTGGTTATTTTGGACGAAAATCAAGAATTATTTGCGATGCGGAGAAGATTAGAAAAAGCTTGTTGACTTTGCGGGCCGGCAACATTAATTTGATATATAGGTAAACTGCGCCATTGTGCGCACACGCCCCTTGTCCGCCCTGATCAGGCCGACGAGACAGAAAAATTGAATCCGCTTTATAGTATTTGAATACACAACAGACAGGATGACGATTCCATGGCCGCCAAACGTTTAAATTACTTGGGCATTCTACAGAAAAACGGAGTTGCGAGTGTCGCACAAATCAAAGAAGCTCAGGAAATGGCCACAAAGACCGGCCGAAAGATCACGGATATCCTGATTCACCTAGGGTATGCGACCAGCGAAGACATCGCAAGGGCGCTGGCGGAGGAATATAATAAGGAATACATCGACCTGACCGATGTGATGATCCGCCCGGCCGTCGTGGAGCAGATCGCCGAATCGCTGGCCCGTGAAAACACGATCATGCCGTATGAAGAGGATGGCGACGTACTCCGCGTGGTGATCAGCGATCCCAATGATTTCGAAACGATAAACAATATCCGTTTTTATGTCAACCGGCCGATTGAAATCGTTTTGTCGACCCGCGAGGGGATCAATGAGGCCATCAACCGGCACTACAGCCAGGTGATCGGCCAGAGCACCGACTCGATGATGCAGGAAATGACCGATACGGCCATTGACTTTACGTCGATTGAGTCAGACGCGGCCGTTGCCGAAGGCGGTGGAGACGGCGAGGGCGAAGGCCCGATCGTCCGTCTGGTTAGTCACGTCATCTCCGAAGCGGTGCAACTTCGGGCGTCGGATATTCACGTCGAGCCCTTTGAAGACCGGGTTAGAATTCGGTACAGAATAGACGGCATGTTGGTCGAGCGGGACCAGATTCCCAAGCGTTTGCAGCAATCGCTTGTTTCTCGTATCAAAATTCTTTCCCGCCTTGATATCGCGGAACGCCGCAGGACGCAGGACGGGCGAATCAAGCTGACTTTGGGGGACAAGGAACTTGACCTTCGCGTGAGTGTCGTGCCGACCAGTCACGGGCAGTCCGTGGTCATGCGTATTCTCGACAAGGATAATATTCGTGTCAATTTGACGCACCTCGGGTTTTCCGAACGTGATTATCAGCGTTTTAATCAATTGATTCGCCGCCCAAACGGCATTATTCTTGTGACGGGACCGACGGGTTCAGGGAAGACGACTTCGCTCTATGCGGCGCTCAACGAGCTGAATACGCCGACCCGGAAAATCATCACGGCGGAAGACCCGGTCGAATATTATCTTCCGGGAATCAATCAGTGTGAAATTCGGCACAATATCGGACTGGACTTCGCCCGGGTGATTCGTGCGATGTTGCGTCAGGCTCCGAATATTATTCTCGTCGGCGAGATGCGAGACTTGGAAACTGCTCAGATGGGTATTCAGGCGTCACTGACGGGACACTTGGTTTTCAGTACGCTACATACGAACGATGCGCCCGGAGCTATTACACGTCTGGTTGACATGGGGGTACCCCCTTATCTGGTCTCCAGCTCGGTTATCGGCATCATGGGGCAGCGTCTGGTCCGGGTCAATTGCCAGAAATGCAAAAAACCGTACACCCCGGCGGACTCCGAACTCCAGGAAGCCAAGATTACGCCTGAAATGGCTGCCAAGGCGACCTTCATGAAAGGCAAAGGCTGTGGTTATTGTAGCAATAAAGGTTATCGCGGACGAATGGCAATCTTTGAACTTATGATGATGACATCGAAAATCAGGGAAATGACCTTTCAGCAGGCAAGCACGGTTGAAATCAGGAAAGCCGCCGTCAAAGAGGGGATGACCACCCTGTTCGACGACGGAATCAAAAAGGTATTGCGAGGCATCACCAGCGTTGAGGAAGTCATGCGTGTAGCACGACTTGAGGAATGATGTGTCGAAAATAACGGCACTTGGTTTCGCGTATAAAATTGTATTTAACGAGAGAATTTATTAAGATATGAATAGAGAAGTGATTATCATAATTCAGGCTTGATAATCGGAGCTGTTTGTATGCAATGTTTTATTTTTTCAAATTAACAAAATTTTCTTTTCTCTTTATTCTTCTCTGTTTACAATAAAATCTGAGTACCTGCAATCATTTCATTACGATAAAAAGTTATGAAAAAATACCTTGTCATGAAATTCGTTTTGAATTATTAACTTGAGAACGATTTTGTTTTATTATATTTTAGAATATAGATATGATAAACAAAATTTGTTTGGAGTGATCTTGTGTCTTTACGCAGCGGCGAACATACCACGGACACTTGTTTTGCCACAAAAACGTGGAAATCAAAAAAATAGTTGAGTTTTTAACTTTGATGTAAATAATAAACATGCAAGTCGGACTTGTTTCGATTTGTCAAACTGCCCGTGTCATGTCATTTTGATGACACAGCGGGAATAATGGGAGGTTTGAGAGAACTTTATGGGAACGGTATTAATTGACAGATTGTTGGAAACCGTTGTCGTCCGTGGGGCGAGCGACCTTCATATCGCCGTGGGACAACCGCCGGTGATCCGGCTGCACGGCCGTCTCGTCAAGCTGGAAACGAAAGTGCTTGAAGCGGAAGACACGACGGGCCTGATGAAAAGTATCACGCCCGAGCGCTGTCAGCAGGAATTGCAGGAGGTGGGCGGTTCGGACTTCGGGTTTGCCTTCGGCGACAAGGCGAGATTTCGTGTTTCTATTTTCAAACAAAAAGGGAACACGGGCATGGTCTTGCGGCAGATTCCCAATGACCTGCTCTCGATGGAGCAGCTCAACACGCCGCCGATCATGAAAGACCTGCTCATGCGTCCGCGAGGTTTGATTCTCGTGACGGGGCCGACGGGGTCGGGCAAGTCCACGACGCTGGCCGCCTGCATTGACTACCTCAACCAGAACGTCGACCACCATATCATCACGATCGAAGACCCGATCGAATTTTATCACAACCACAAGAAATCGACGGTCAACCAGCGTGAAGTCGGCTTGGACGTGCCGTCGTTCGCCGAGGCGATCCGCCGCGCGTTGCGACAGGACCCGGACGTGATCCTCGTCGGTGAAATGCGAGACTTGGAAACGATCGAAGCGGCCATTACGGCGGCGGAAACGGGGCACGTCGTGTTCGGAACCTTGCACACGACCGGGGCCCAGGGGACGGTCAACCGTATTATCGACGTGTTCCCGACGACGCAGCAGGACCAGATTCGAACGCAGCTTTCGACGTCGATCATCGGGATTTTGTCGCAGCAGTTGCTTCCGCGAATCCAGGGCGGTCGTGTCGCGGCCTACGAAATGCTGGTCGTGACCCCGGCCATCGCGAACCTGATCCGCGAAAACAAGACGTTCCGCATCACCTCGTCGATCCAGACCGGGCACAAGCTCGGTATGCAGTTGCTGGACGACCACCTGTTCCGGCTTTGGAAAGACCGCATTATCAACAAGGACGACGCCATTATCAAGGCCAACCTGCCCGAATTGCTCGAAAAGAAGATGCAGCGTTGGGAAGCCGGCGAAATGGGTTCCGAAGACGAAGACGAGTGAACGAAGAGTGAATAACGAAAAACGAATAACTAAAAGCGAACAGTAAAAAATATCATGGCGACACGCAGACTGGAACAGGTTTTTGTCGATTTGGGCTACATCGACGACGAGCAGATGGAATTGCTGGTCGAGGAGCATCACGATCGACAAGGCGAAAAGATGGGGCAGGTGGCCCTGAGCATGGGGCTGATCAACGAAGACCAGTTGGCCCACGCGATGGCCGAGCAGTTCGGCTACCAGGAAGTCAGCCTTGTCGATTTGACGATTCCCCCGGAAGTGCTGGCCCACATGTCGGAACCGATGGCCGTATTGTACCGGGCCGTGCCGGTCAGTTTCCGCAACGACGTGCTGACCATCGCCATGTGTGAACCGGACAACCTGCTCGCGGTCGACGAACTGCGAAACTCGCTCGGCTACCAGATTCGCGTCGTGGTGACGACGCCCAAGGACATCGAGCAGGCGCTGGGGCGGTATTACGCCACGGACACCGAAACGGTCGAAAAAATCCTGACCGACATCGAACACGACAAGGACCTGAAAAAAATGGCCATGGCCATTGAAGAGGGCGACACGATCGACCTGGCCAGCGTCGAGGCCCTGAGCGACAGCGCCCCGGTCAAGAAGCTGCTGAACATGGTGTTCCTCATGGGCATCAAGGACCACGCGAGCGACCTGCATTTCGAGCCGTTCGAAGACGAATTCAAAATTCGGATCAAAGCCGACGGCACCTTGTACGAAATGGTGCCGCCGCCGCGCCACCTGGCCTCGGCGATCACGACGCGCATCAAGGTCATGTCGAACCTCGACATTGCGGAACGCCGGCTGCCGCAGGACGGGCGCATCCAGAGGCGGGTCGGCGGCCACCCGATCGACTTCCGCGTCAGCGTGCTGCCGACCATGTTCGGGGAAAGCGTCGTGTGCCGAATCCTCGACAAGTCGGTCGTCATGCTCAACCTGGACAACGTGGGGATGGACCCGGCCCTGTTGAAGGAGTTCCGCAACGTGATCAAGGTGCCGAACGGCATCGTGCTGGTCACGGGCCCGACCGGTTCCGGGAAAACGACGACGCTTTACGCGGCCCTGAGCGAACTGAACACGATCACGGAAAAATTGATGACGACCGAGGACCCGGTCGAATACGACATCGACGGGATCGTGCAGATTCCGATCGACGCGGAAATCGGGAACACCTTCGCCCACTGTTTACGTTCGATTTTGCGGCAAGACCCGGACAAGGTGCTCGTCGGGGAGATTCGCGACAAGGAAACGGCCGACATCGCGATCCAGGCGTCGCTCACGGGCCACTTGGTGTTCAGCACCTTGCACACGAACGATGCCCCCAGTTCGGTGACGCGACTTCGTGACATGGGCGTGCCGGCGTTTTTGATCACCGCGACGGTGCAGGCGATTTTGGCCCAGCGTCTGGTCCGGAAAATCTGCACCCAGTGCAAGGAACGATTCGTGCCGACGCCGGAACAGTTGTTCGAGTTGGACATGTCGCCCAAGGACGCTGAGGGCAAGCCGTTTTATCACGGCCGCGGTTGCGTCGCGTGCAACAACACGGGCTACAAGGGCCGGACGGCCATCCATGAGTTCATGATCATCAACGACGAGCTTCGCGAACTGATCAACCGCAACGGTTCGACCGGCGAAATGCGGAAGGCGAGCCAACGCTACGGAATGTTGACCCTGCGCGATGCCGGGATGGTGAAAATTTACGAAGGAACCTCGACCATCGAGGAAGTCGCCCGCGAAACGGCGCTGGATATGTAATGGATAACTAAAAACTAATAGTGAATAACTAATAGTGGTTAATAAATCACGGGAAATAGCGAGTCCAAGTCAAACAAAGGTTAATAAATCAAACTGAAAATCGAAAGTGGGAAAACCGTCATTGCATTGGTGTGGTTGGCCCGTCGCTTGCGCAACTTTTAGTTTTTAGTTCTTCGTTTTTAACTCAAAAGGAATTTTGCCATGCCACGGTTTAAATTTGAAGCCATCGACCCGACGGGGAAGGTGATTAAGGACGTCACGGAGGAGGTTTCGT
>JAVBQX010000096.1:0-8699 GCA_031548645.1 Thermoguttaceae bacterium | reverse complement strand
CTCCACACTCCACACTCCACACTCCACACTCCACACTCCACACTCCACACTCCACACTCCACACTCCACACTCCACACTCCACACTCCACACTCCACACTCCACACTCCACACTCCACTAAAGGTTCCATTTTTCAATCGTTTCCCGGTACATGAGCGGCGAAAATTCGGACGGCGCGGCCTTGGTTCGGGGGAGGGACAGCAGTTGCGGCCGCGGTTCGGCCAGGGCCGACTGCCGGGCCAGTTGTGCCCGCTGTTCGATCATCGCGTCGAGGTCGGCCGGACCGCGATACGCCACCGCCTGCGGCGAGCGGGTCGGATAAAACAGGGCCAGCACCCAGGGCAGTTCGCGCGGCTTTTCCGGCGTCTTTTCACGCGGCGTCTTGTCCGGCACGACTTCCGGCCCGGGAGTTTCCGCATTTTTGGAGACCGTTTCCGGTTCCGGCGGCGATTCCACCGGCACATAACGCACGACTTCGCGGATTTCGACTTTCGGCGGCAGGAACAAAGTTACGGCGAAAAACATGACCGCCGCACCGATCAATCCGCCCGCCAGCCCGGTCAAAAGCGGAAGCGTCGACGCGAAACAACTCGCATGTTGCGCCGGTTGCGACATTTGCGTAAAAACCTGCGCCGGCACGGGCGACGGGAGCGTTTTGTCTTCGGCGGCCAGCAGAATTTTCGCGGCCAGTTCATCGTCTGGCATTGGCACGAGCGCCGCCAGCCGGGCTTCAAGCCGGTCGAAGTTCGGCTTGTTGGTTTTTCGTTTCATTTTCGGCCTCATATTTATCTTATTTATCTCGCGGAGTTCGCAGAGACTGCCGAGAAATCACTCTGCGTCCTATGCGCCTCTGCGAGAAAGAAAAAATGATTTAAAACAGTTTTTCCTGGAGCAATTTCAATCCCGCCTGATAGGTTCGGTGGGCGGAACTGATTGACGTTCCTTGAATTGCGGCGATTTGTTCGAAGGTGAGTTTCCCCCAGATTTTGGCCACGATCACCTCCCGGTGCTGAAACGGCAGTTGCTGCAACTGGTCGATCAGCGCCGTATGATTTTCGTCCGTTTCGCAGCCGTGTTCCGGGGTCAAAAACCACGTTGCATTTTGCGCTGACTTGTTATTTTCCCTGTTTTTTCTTCGTTTTTCGGAACGAATATGGTTGTTCGACAGGTTTCTGACCACGGCAAACAGCCACGCGGTCACGTTTTCTGGCAAATGCGGCTGTTCGAGCAGACGCATAAACGCCTCTTGAACAACATCTTCCGGCGAATCATGCGGCCACTGCCGCGCAAACAGGAGCAGAGCGGGTAACTGCGTTTTGATTAACGCGGCGATTTCCGACCTGTTTTTCCCGTTTCGTGTCATGATTCGGCATCACTGGGGATCAAATGGTTTCCGCATCTTTCTTTTTACCACGAAGAGCACGAAAGACACGAAGTTATTGTAAATTAAATACTTACATCGAAATGAAATGCAGGGGAAATACAAAATTGCATATCGTCACGATTTCTTGCCGCGATTGCTTTACTCCTTCGCGTTTCTTCGTGCCCTTCGTGGTGAAAATATCAAAAATAAATTTTCGTTTGATTACCATAATGACACCGCAGAAAACCTTTTTTCCCAACATTGTGGGGGTGGTTTTTTCAAAGTATTTCGAGTATCATGTCAAAAGTCGGTTTTCCGACGAACGGCGGCCCCTCCGTAGCGTAGTGTTTTGTGGCATTTGCGTCGACTCGGACGCATATTTTCCAGATTACTCAGGCTTGCGGAAAAAACGCCGAAATTTTTTTGAACGGACCGAAATATCCCCGGATTTTGCTGGCATATATGCCGAGACGCGTTCGGGAATTGTACAAAACAATGATTCGCTGATGACACAGGAGAAAAAGCCATGAAATTGACCCTTTGCTCGTTGATCGCCGCCCCCTTGCTCTGCCTGTCGGCCCTGACCCTTTCCGCCGAAGACGCCGTGCCGCTTCCGCCGGCCGCCGACCTGGATTTCCAGGTGGACTATTACCTCAAGGAATTCGACAAGGACATGGAAGACCTGGCGGCCAGCAAGGATTTCGCCGCGGATTCCACCGTGTTGGGCCGTGACGCGAACGCGCTGATCCTCGTCGCCCTGTCGCTCGGCATGTCGGAGGAAGACGGTAAATACAAGGCCGCGGCTCCGGAAATCATCAAGGCCGCGCAGGCCGTCGCCGCCGCGAAGGATCTGGCCGCCGCCAAGACCGCGGTCGCCGATCTGCAAGCCGCCGCCGGGAAGAAATCGGCCGACAAGCTGGAATGGAAGAAAGTGGCCGAAATGGCCCCGGCCATGAAACTCGCCGTGCCGCGCATCAACACGGGCATGACCCGTTACGTTCGCAACGACGCGACGCTCAAACGCGGCGTCCCGAACGTCGCCGCCGGAACCGCGACGCTGGCCGCCATTTCGCAGGGCCTGACGCCCAACTACGACGAAACGATCAAGCCGAATGAAAAGGACCAGTGGGTCAAGTTCGCCCAGGATTTCCGCGATTCGGCCCTGAAGGCCAACGCCGCCGTTCACGGTTATGAAAAAGGCGACGTCTCCTTCGACGATTTCAAAAAAGCCTTCACCACGATGAAGGAAAATTGCGAACACTGCCACGCCGTCTTCACCGAAGGCGCCATTGCGATCGACTGATAGCAAATGCAGAACGCAGAATGAAGAATGCAGAATTGGAGGATGGGGTCCGTCAAACCGGATGATTTTCCCCTGCGTTCATTCTGCATTCTGCACTCAATATTCTGCATTTATGGGGGTGATTTATGCCGGAATCCGTAAAAACGCTTGAAGGATATTCCCATTCCTACCAGAGCATCTGCGTCATCGGCGCGGCGGCGGAACTGGATTTGTTTACGCCGCTGATCCGCTCGCCTTTGACGGCCCCGGCTCTTGCCGAACAGCGGGAGATCGACCTCCGTGCGACGCGGACGCTGCTCGACTCGCTGGTCGCGCTGGATATTCTGGAAAAATCGGGCGACGCGGAACCGGTTTATTCCGTGCGTGCCGGATTCCGTGAGCAGCTCGACATCGACCACCCGAAAACCTTCGTCCCGATGCTGCGCCACCGCATGAACTGCATCCGGCAGTGGGTCGAACTGGCCCGCGTTGTCAAATCGGGCACGCCGTATGAAAGCAACGACAGCATTCTCGGCGCGGAGGAGGATTACCGCTCGTTCGTGCTGGCCATGAATTCGGTCGGCATCACCTTCGCCGTCGGCGTGGTCGATGCGATGGAACAGGCCGGCTGCCTCGAATTCACGCACCTGCTCGACGTCGGCGGGGCGTCCGGAACCTACACGCTCGAAATGCTCAAGCGGAAACCGCAGGCCCGGGCGACGATTTTCGACCGACCCGCGGCGATTGCCGAAGCCCGCAAGCGTTTCGCCGGAACCGAATTCGAATCCCGCATCCGGCTCGTGCCGGGCGACTTTTACACGGACGAACTGCCCACAGGTTGCGATTTCGCCTGGGTCAGCGCCATCATCCACCAGTTCGACCGCGAACACGCACAAGCCCTCTACGCGAAAATTTACGCCGCGTTGGAGCCGGGCGGCATGATCGCCGTGCGCGATTTCGTCATGCGGCCCGACCGCACCGCCCCGTTCGATGGCACGATGTTCGCCATCAACATGCTCACCGCGACGGAAAACGGCATGTGCTACACCTTCGACGAAATCCGCGGCGACCTCGAACAATCCGGTTTCTCGGACGTGAAATACGCCGTCCCCGCCGACACGATGGGCGCGGTCGTCACGGCCGTCAAATGAGCCGAACACAAAATTCCCGTCATTTCATGGCAGCCCGGAGCGTAAGCGACGGGTTAATTTCCTGCCTTTTGTGGACACTACATCTCCATATTCCATGCTCATGGATGAGCCACAATTGCACTAGAACGGTACAACCCGTCGCTTACGCTCCGGGCTGCCATTATGATTTCGAATCTTGACAGACACACTCTTTCGTTTTGGGAGTTCACCATGCCCCGTTTGTTGATTGCGCTTTGTCTGATCTGCCTTGCGGCGTTTGCGACAACTTCGTTGTGGGCCGATGATGCCGCCCCAAACACGAACTCGCTCGAACGCGTCCGGCAACTCGTTCGCGATGCCGAAACGAAATTCGCGCCGGACAAACGCGTCGAGGTTTTCGAAATCGAGGTCAAGCAGATCGGCGATGCCGTGCAGCTTTCCGGCGCTACGACTTCCCCGGCTGCCCGCGATTCACTTGCCGAAACGCTCGCGGACATCGTGCCGGACGCCGTCGACAAGGTCGCGCTGCTGCCCGCCGCCGATTTGGGCGAACGCACTTACGGCGTGGTCAATATCTCGGTGGCCAACCTGCGCTATAAGCCGGCCTATTCCGCCGAAATGGGCCTTCAACTGCTGCTCGGCACGCCGGTCCGCGTGTTGCAGTACGACCGCTGGTATCGCGTGCAATCGCCGAACCGCTACATCTGCTACCTGACCGGCTCGTCGATCGTGCGCATGACCCGCGACGAGTTCAACGATTGGACGTCGGCCCCCAAGCTGGTGTTCGTCGATCATTACGGCTTTTCCTACGAACGGCCGGACACCGCCGCCCAAACGGTTTCCGACCTGGTCAGCGGCTGCATGCTCAAACTCGAATCGCAGGACGAAACATTTTACGCCGTGTCCTACCCCGACGGGCGCAAGGCTTTCGTGCTCAAATCGCAGGCGAAACCCTTCGAGCAATGGGAGGCCGGCATCGAACTCACCGCCGACAGCGTCCTGCGAAAGGCGAAATCCCTGATGGGCCTGCCCTATCTTTGGGCCGGCAACTCGGCCAAGGCGGTCGATTGCAGCGGTTTCACGAGTCTCACTTTTTTCCTCCACGGGGTTATCATCCCGCGCGACGCATCGCAACAGGTGCGGGTCGGACAGCCGGTCGAACTGACGCCTGATTTTAAAAACCTTCAGCCCGCCGACCTGCTTTTCTTCGGTAAACTCGACGAAAACGGGAACATCCGCAGCATTCGCCACGTCGCGTTCTACCTCGGGGACGGCGAGTTCCTGCATTCCGCCACCCGCGTCAAAATCAACAGCCTGCTGCCCGACCGCCCGGATTACGACCGCGGCAATGCGGAAGAGCTCGTCCGCGTGCGCCGGTTTCTCGGCCAGGTCGGCACGCCCGGCATCGAACGCATCCGCGACAACCCGCTCTATCGAAAGCAGCAGCCGTAATCAGAGCCGCGACAGTCATGGAGCGGTTGCGCAGGGCTAAACGCAGCATTATGAGCCGATTTTGGCGGCGGTCACGGCGTGACCGCCCTACCTTCTGGCATCAACACTCCCCGGGAAATCGGCAAAAAATATTTCTTGCGCAAAATTTCGACCCCGCGGCTCAAAACCCGCCCTGAAACGTCATAATGGACAGAGGGACAACCAACGTCGGGTCAACGGGGGCATTTGCGTGGGAACGATCGACTTTGCCGAACTTGTTCGAGAGCATCTCAAGCCGCTCGTTCTCTTTGCGCGCCAGTGGGACGACGTCGCCGCGGAAGACGTCGTGCATGACGCCTTCGTTCGATTGGCCGAATTTGTTCGCGACAGCAAGCCGCCGGACAACGCCGCGCCCTGGCTGTACCGGGTCGTGCGAAACGGCGCCATCGACCGGCTGCGAAAAAAACGGCAGCGGTCGAAACACGCCGAATCCTACGCCCGCAACGGCGCCGATTGGTTCGCCCCCCGGGAACGGAACGACGAACGGCTTGACCACCGGCTCGACGGTCGCATGTTGACCGAACGGCTGCGGGAACTGCCGCTCGAACGACGGGAGGTGATCGTGGCCCATCTTTGGGGCGGTCTCACCTTCCGGGAAATCGCCGAACTGGTCGGCCGACCGTTCAGTACGGTCCGCCGGGATTTTCACAAAGGGCTTGAGGCCATTCGCGCCGACCTGTTGCCCGACAATTTGAACGAGGGTTCCTCCGATGACGCAATATGATCCTGAAACGCTGAAAAAACTGCTGGCGTCCCGCGAACCGGCGATTTCCGAATCGCTGGCCGGCGAAGTGATGCGGGACATCGACGCCGCGCTCGCGCCGCGCCCTTTCAACGCGCGGGTGCATTGCACGAAATTGAGCCGGAGCCGCGCAACGCTTTGGGGGCTCCTGCTCGGCGCGAGTCTCGGACTGTTGATCGGCGTGACGCTGACTTGGGTCTTACCCGGCCTGGGAGGGCGGCAAATCGTGTATGTCGAAGCGCCCGTCCCACCGTCCGTCGAACCGCAAACGCCGGACCGGCCCGAACCCCGCCGGGAATCCGGGCACGGCGACGCGATGATCGCCCGCGCGGAACGGACCGTCGTTCCCATGTCGGAAATCGACCGGCTGATCGAAGAGACGCTCGAACAGCGCCGGAAGATCAACATCCCGGAATACGCGGGCGGCCAATACGTCGACCGCCGCTTCGTCCCGCCGGACACGTTCCGGCCCGATCAAAGCCTGACCCTGCTCAAACGCGAATTGCTCGAAACGTACCAGTGAGCGTTTTGCTTGAAACAGGGTGTGCAAGAAATGGCAGCCGGGAACGCAGCGCAGCGGAGTGACCGGAGAGATGAGCCGCAAAACAGGAAACAGACCGACACCCGGAAGGCTTCGAACGGCAAACCGAAAACGCGAAATATGTTGTCGCGAACGGATATGCCCCACACCGGTCACTCCGTTCGCTTCGCTCTCTGCGTTCGCGGCTGCCATTCCCGCGGATCATTTTTGCCGAACTCGAAATTCCCATGTCAACAAACAAATCATAATTCGATATAAGGAGAACATCATGACGGGAAAACGATTTTTGCGCGGCGGCGTTTGGCTGCTGTTGATTTTACTGCTCACGCCGGTTTCGGCCCGGGCGCAGCGGCTCGAACTGGTCCTCCCTGAAACGGAAGACCTCAAGGCGAAAAACGCCGACGGTTCAATCACGAGCATCAAACGCCCCACGCACAAGATTCATTTCAAAATAACGCCGCGTGCGATCGACGACCATCGCGTGGCGCAAACGCTCGTGTGGGAATTCCATGAACGGACGTCGAAAAACGCAGCCCATTCCTACATGCGGGCGCATTTCTATCTGACGGAAAAACGCGACGCCGAATCGTCTTCCGATTACAACCGGCTGCTTGCCCGCATCTGGGACGAAGCTGAAAACGGCGAAGTCAACACGGATTTTCTCGCGAAACTGACGGTCAAGCCGATCACGAAAGGATATTCGCCGGCGATTGTGCCGGAAGACGAACTTTCGGAAAGCGAACGTCTCACGCAGCGTCGCGACCTGTTTTTGAGCGGCGTGGAACGGAAAAAGTACGACTATGCGATGTTTTCGCTGCGGGAAAATCCGGAACAACTGGCGTCCGTCAAAAAATTCGTCGAAGAGAACGCGATGGTTTTCCGTAGCCTCGAAGAAGGCAGCCGCAGCGACTTTTGCGACTTCGGCACCCCGTTCCGTGAAACGGACAACCCGATCGGCATCCTGTTGCCGGAAGTTCAGTCCATGCGTGATCTGGCCCGGGCGCTGAGAGTGAAAATCATGCTGGAAATCCACGAAAAACGCTACGAAGACGCCATCGCGTCGATCCGCGTCGGCATGGCCCTGGCCCGGCACACCGGCAAACAGCCGACGTTGATCTGCGGGCTGGTCGGCATCGCGATCCAGACAATGATGCTCGAACAGGTGCAGGACATGATCAACGCCGGGGACTGCCCGAACCTCTATTGGGAACTCTCGTCGCTGCCGTCTCCGTTTTTAAGTTTTGTCGACGCGGCGGAAATCGAAAAGCAACTGTTGCCGCAATCGATTCCCCTGCTCCGGAAGGCGATGAACGATCCCGAAACGCTCCTCGACGACGAATGGCGGGCCCTGTTGCGTCAGATGAGCGAACTGCTCGTGGCCCTGGATTCTCCGGGTGCAAAACTGCTCGATAAACTTCCGATCAAATCACATGTCATGGCCTCCTATCCCGCGGGGCGACAGTGGCTGCTCGAACAGGGGAAATCGGCGACGGAAGTGGACGCGATGATCCCCGAAAAGGTCGTCGGGCTTCATGCGGCCCATGAAACGCGGAAGATCACCGACGAATATTTTCGCGGCATGTATCTTCCGTTGTGGGAATCCTACCAAACGGAGGAAGTCGTGATGCGTTATCATCGCGAGTTGGAAACCAACCCGATGGGGGGCAGTCTTTTCGCCCGACGTTTGACCGACGTGCTACTCCCGGCGATGAACGCGGCGCGGTGTGCGTTCCAACGGATGCAGTTGTCGAACGACATCATGCGGATCGCCGAAGCGCTCCGGGATTACGCGGCCCGGCATGACGGGAAGCTGCCCGAATCGCTGGACGAAATCACGGACGTGCCCGTCCCGGCGGTGAGTCCGCTGACCGGTCGGCCCTACGAATACCAGCTCATCGACGGCCGGGGGCAAATCGACGCCATGCAATTTTCCCCGGCCTGCGTCGTCATTTTTGAAATTGCGAAATAGTTGGTGGAAGTGTTCCTCCGGGAAAAGACGTACAAGAACAGCAGCCGGAATGGAGCGCAGCGTAATGACGGTATGGTTCCATCCGTACAGATGACCGGAATACCGTCATTACGGCGGAGTACCGCCTTCATTCCGGCTTTTGTGGTACAAAGACATTTTACATTTCCAAAAAAATATCAAA
>JAVBQX010000194.1:0-4107 GCA_031548645.1 Thermoguttaceae bacterium | reverse complement strand
GAAAATTTTCGCGCTCGCCGGCGACATCGTCCATTCCGGGCTGGTTGAAATTCCGATCGGCACCCCGCTGGGCGATTTGATTTACGACGTCGGCGGCGGCATCCCCGGCGGCAAGGAATTCAAGGCGGCCCAGATCGGCGGTCCGTCAGGCGGCTGCATCCCGAAGGAAAACCTCAACGTGCCGCTCGATTACGAAGCCCTGGCCGAACTCGGCGCGATCATCGGTTCCGGCGGCTTGGTCGTCATGGACGAGGATTCGTGCATGGTCGACGTGGCGCGGTATTTCATCGAGTTCGTGCAGGAGGAATCGTGCGGCAAGTGCGTGCCCTGCCGCGTGGGGACGAAACGCATGTTGGAAATCCTGCAACGCATCTGCGAGGGCCGGGGCGAAGACGGCGACATCGACCGCCTCATCAAACTCGGCGAGATGATCAAGGACGCGTCGCTTTGCGGGCTCGGGCAGACGGCGCCGAACCCCGTGCTTTCGACGATCCGCCATTTCGGCCACGAGTACATCGAGCACATCCGCGACAAG
Source organism: Thermoguttaceae bacterium (assembly GCA_031548645.1). Lineage (GTDB taxonomy): Bacteria > Planctomycetota > Planctomycetia > Pirellulales > Thermoguttaceae > WRMR01. The sequence continues at coordinate 3,572 of JAVBQX010000194.1, read as the reverse complement.
AAATGCCGCGCGAGCGTCTGTGCGTCGCTGGTCGCGGCGCCTTGCGAAAGTGCGTGCCCGGCCTTCGTCGACGTGCCCGGTTTCGTCGCCCTGACGGGCCAGAAACGCTACTCCGAGGCCCTCAAACTTCACCGCGAACGCAACCCGCTGGCGGCCATCTGCTCGCGCGTCTGCTTTCATACCTGCGAGAGCAAGTGCCGGCGCAGCCTGGTCGACGATTCGGTGTCGATCCGTTCGGTCAAGCGATTCCTGGTCGATCAGGAGGTCGTCATGCAGGTGCCCGAGATTCACGAAAACGCGCGCAACGCCGCCCGCAAGGTCGCTATCGTCGGCTCGGGCCCGGCGGGACTTTCGTGCGCCTATTTCCTGGCGAGGCTCGGTTACAAGCCGGTCATTTTCGAAAGCGAGCAGCGCCCCGGCGGCATGCTCGTGCAGACGATCCCCGCCTACCGGCTGCCGCGCGAAATCGTCGCCCGCGAGGTGCGCATGATCGAACGCATGGGCGTCGAAATCCGCACCGACACGGCGCTGGGCCGTGATTTTACGCTCGAAACGCTTCGCGGCCAGGGTTACGACGCGGTGTTTCTTGCCATCGGGGCCCCGAACGGCGTGCGGCTGAACATTCCCGCCGGCGAGGCCGAAGGCGTGGACGACGCGCTTTCGTTCCTGCGAACTTACAACATGCGCGGGTCCGCCCCCGTGGGGAACAACGTCATCGTCATCGGCGGCGGGAACTCGGCCATCGACGCGGCGCGGACCGCGCTCCGGCTCGGCGCCGAATCGGTCACGGTCGTCTACCGCCGCGGTCGCGACGCCATGCCCGCCTACGACGAGGAAATCGAGGAAGCCGAACTCGAAGGCGTCCGGCTCATGACCCTGACCGCGCCGCTGAGCGTGCAATGCGACGAACACGGTCGCGTGATCGGGCTGGAATGCGCCCCCATGCGGCTGGGCGAATTCGATCGCAGCGGCCGCCGCCGGCCGGAAAAGGACCAGGGCGAGCCCTTCGTCATCCCGGCGGACCAGATTCTCACCGCGATCGGGCAGACGGTCGATCTCGGCGAACTGGTCGACGTGCCGCTCGATCAGCAGCGCGAATTCGCGCGGATCGACCCGGTGACCGGCGCGACCAGCGTCCCGTGGCTCTTCGCCGGGGGCGACGTCGTGACCGGGCCCTCGTCGGTCGTCGAGGCCATCGCGGCCGGCGAACGCGCCGCCGTGGGGATCGACGCCCTGTGCAACGGCACGGCCAATCCGTTCTGGCGCGACACGAAACCGATCGACGTGCCCTTCGACCCGGACGCCGATCCGAGCAACGAGCCGCGCGAAAAGCCGAACACGATCCCGGTCGAACGCCGCCGCTACAATTTCGACGAAGTGGAACTCCCCTGGACCGAACCCGTCGCCGTAAGGCAGGCCTGCCGCTGCCTCCGCTGCGATTACGGGAAGCGGTGACGGAAAATCGGCCACGGATTGACACGGATGAAACACGGATTTTTATGAACTGGGCGAATGCATGACTAACACTTCCCTCCACCATAGCGACAAAAAACCGTTGCGCATTGTCGTGGTGATTCTCGTATTTTTGCTGATGTGCCTTGTTTCAATTTTAGGAACAAAACAGGTTCTGGAAATTGATCGGCATTCAGGAAAAGTACGTGAAACATGGAAGTTATTTGGCATGACGTTGAAAAGTCAGGTGAGTGATACGGAATTTTCCAAAATGGCAGCTCCTTATGTCACTGAAAATATTCCCGACTGGAAGAAGGATTGTCAATTTCCGCTTTTCGGAAGACACGTTTCCCCGCACTATCGCTATCATGGTGCCACTTTCGCCATGCAGGAGATCGCATTGGGAATTCAAAATCAAACTTTGTCCAATGAGAAAAAAAGCGAATTGCTGATTCAATCACTCGAATACTTGAATGACTTTTCGAAAAAAGATGTTTTTTATGAAATCATGTCGCATCTTTCAGTGGAATACAAACAAATCAATACAGAATAATCAAGTGCGTCAGTGTTCCATCCGTGCCAATCCGTGGCTAAAAAATATAACTCAAACTAACATATGACCGGAGATAATTATGATCAATTTGACGATAAACAATGTGCCCGTCGAAGTGCCGGAAGGCGCGATGGTCATGGAGCGGTTTTATGGCACAAAGGAGCGCACATGAAATGCAAAAAATGTGGTCATCGCTGGAACTTGGAATCCCAACTCGGACCAGGTGGAAACGCTTCGCCCGGGCAATATTCCTCCGTCGCATTGGGAGTACTCGTCGTTGCAGGCGTTTTATTCGCTTTCGTATCGAAAGTAGTCGGCATCCTTCTTGCGATTTTATCCATTCTTGTTTTCAGTATGGCCTTGGGAGATTGTGGATATCAAGAACCTACGACGGGCTATGATGGTTCCTATTGTCCCAAATGTAACACGAAACATTGGATTTGGCCTTGGAATTTTTGAATTCCCAACAAGAGCCGACAGCATCCGTGCAGATCCGTGGCTAAAAAATATAACTCAAACTAACATATTACCGGAGTAAATTATGATCAATCTGACGATAAACAACGTGCCCGTCGAAGTGCCGGAAGGCGCGACGGTGCTGGAAGCGGCGAAAAAGGCCGGCATGAAAATCCCCACGCTGTGCAACCTGGAGGGCCATCCGCCGCAGGGTGCGTGCCGCGTCTGCATAGTCGAAATCAAGGGGGCCCGAACGCTTAGCGCCTCCTGCGCCCTGCCCGCCGCGGACGGCATGAAGGTTTTGACCAATTCCCCGCGGGTCCGCCAGGCCCGGCGCGCGATCGTCGAGCTGCTGCTCTCGGAACACGACGGCGACTGCCAGACCTGCAACCGGAACCAGGATTGCGAGCTGCGGGCCGTCGCGGCCGATCTCGGCATCCAGGACATCGAATATCCCGGCGACCGGACGCACAAGGCGATCGACGCCTCGACGCCGGCCATCGTTCGCGACACGGGCAAGTGCATCAAGTGCCGCCGCTGCGTGACCACCTGCGGCGAAGTGCAGGGCGTGGCCGCGCTCTGGCCGCAATCGCGCGGCTTCGAAACGACCGTCGCCCCTGCGTTCAACCACCGGCTCGCCGACGTGACCTGCGTGCAGTGCGGGCAGTGCGCGACCGTCTGCCCCGTCGGAGCCATCACCGAACGCGACAACATCCAGGATGTCTGGACCGCCATCGACGACCCGAAAAAAACCGTCGTCGTGCAAACCGCCCCGGCGATTCGCGCGGCGCTCGGCGAATGTTTCGGACTGCCGCCCGGCACGCTCGTCACCGGCCGCATGACCGCCGCGCTGCGAAGGCTCGGTTTCGACGCGGTCTTCGACACGAATTTCACCGCCGACCTGACCATCCTCGAAGAGGGCACCGAGCTGCTGACCCGGCTCAAGAAAAAGCTCGTCGACGGCGACGCAGGCATCGCGCTGCCGATGTTCACCAGTTGCTCGCCCGGCTGGATCAACTACGTCGAGTCGATCTACCCCGACCTGTTGCCGAATATCTCCTCGTGCAAGTCGCCCATGTCGATGCTCGGGGCGCTGCTCAAAACCTACTGG
>JAVBQX010000268.1:0-14707 GCA_031548645.1 Thermoguttaceae bacterium | reverse complement strand
TTTGTGCAGGTCGATTCCGAGGTAAAGCATGGGAGTCTCCTTTGTTAAAAGTTGATTTGGAAAATCAACTTTAGCTTACGAGAGACTCTCTTGTGGAAATCGAATCGCCGTTCGACTTGGTGTCTTTCTGAATATCAGTTCGATCGCTCCATAACTGTCGCGGCTCTGATTTCGTCCCTCGCTGATGCTTTGGGCTCCGGTTGTTCGTCGATATGGATTTTCAGTCAACGACGCACAAGCCCTGCCAGCCGATGTAGTGCTTTTTGATGCCGAGTTCATCCATCAGTTTGCGGACGATGACCGTTTGCCAGTTGTGCGTGTCGTAGCCCTGTCCCGCGTCGTTGTCGTAAAGCCATTTCGGCGTCGGCCACAGGCATACGTTGAACTTGACCGTCCGGTAAAAATCGAGGCTCACGCCGTTCTGACCGTGATGGGCCAATTGCAGGCAATCGCAATCCAGTTCGTTGCGGAACGGGCCGTTCAACAGGCGGTTGCCCTGTTCGATTCCCGCATCGCCAAGAAACAGCATCGAACGCGTGCCGTCATCGACGCGGATGACCATGCACGAGTTGTTGTAGGCGTTCGAGGTGACCGACTCGTCTTTGACGTCGAGAATTTTGAACCTTACGCCGTCGATTTCGACCGTCTTTCCCGGCTCGGTCACATCGGTGACGAAAATGCCGGAAGATTTCAAATTCGTGTAAAATTCGGCCGTCAGGTCGCGACACCCCGGCTCGACCCGGTCATAAAATTCGGGCGAATACTCCGAATGATAGACCGCCTTGATTTGCAGTTCGTCCGGTTTCTTCAAAATTTCGTTGAACGCCCCGATGTGGTCGCTGTGCGGGTGCGAAATGAACCAGGCTTCCACTTCGTTGCCGAGCGAGCCGAGAAATCCGCGCAAATATCCGGCTTCCGGCGCGACGCCGCCGTCCATGACGACGACTTTGCCGTTTTTCGTGCGAAAGACATAGGAATTGCCCTGCGAGTGGTTTTGCAGGAGCGGAATTTGCCAGAGCGTGAAGCCACCCGAACCTGCCGGGGTGTCTGGCGCCGTTGCCTCAACCGGATTGATCCACGGAATCACCGCGGCGGCGGTTCCCAGCGTCGCGGAATATTTGAGAAAGTCGCGTCGATTGAACATGTTGTCCTCCCGTAAAAAAGAGGTGTTATCGTTTCGTCATGCTTCAAGAATACCGAACGTGTCCGAGCGCGACACTGGCCTGCCTGGCCGCTTCCATGATCGGATCCCGCAGTTCGGCCAAAAGACGTTCTTCCGTGTAATAGGCCGTCAAAACGGAAGTACTGATCGCACCGACGCACTGGCCGGAAAAATCGAACACCGGCGCCGCAAGGCAGAGCAAACCTTCCGCACATTCGAAACGGTCCAGCGCATAGCCCTGATGCCGGATTTCGACCAGCTGTTCGGCCAGTTGGGCGGGATGGGTGACCGTCCACTCCGTCGCTTTCGGCAAGCCTTCGCGAACGATGCCGTCGAGGAGTTCGTCTTCGTGCCACGCCAGGATCACCTTGCCCGGCGCCGAATTATGGAGGTAATGAAGCGTGCCGATTTCCACCGTATAGCGAAAATCGCCGCGCTGCTCGAATTTCCGAATGGGCATCACCCGATTGCCGCGAAGAACGCAAAGGAGAGAAAGACAGCCTTTTTCCCGCCAGAGTTGCGTCATCGGAATTTCCGCGGCCGTGACGATGTCCATCCGGCTGACCGCCCGGCTGACGAAATGAAAGGGGCGGAGCCCCATGACGTAACGGGCTTCGTCCGGTTCGCGAACGATCCACTGCATCTTTTCCATCGTGCGCAGGATGCGAAAGGCCATGTGCTTGTTGATTCCGAGTCGGGCCATCACTTCGCTGGGACCGACCGGAGAATCCGCGTTTCCGATCAGTTCAAGGATTTTGATTGCGTTGCTGAGCGCCGGCATGTCATATTGTTTTTTTTCCACCCGGCTTGGGTCGGGCTTTATGGATGCACACATGGGGGGAATCCGTTTGTCTTGAAGTTTAAACCTGAAGTTTCAGCAAGGAATATCAACGGGGAATGGCACGCAAAGCCTTGAATTCAAACACCGTTACATTTCATAATCTATTTAACAACGAGGGCGATTTTCTGTCAAGTAACTTTTTTATGGAAACAAAGTCATCAGGGGTGGTAAACCTGACAAAATTTTATTTTCTTATCGACATAACTTATTGACAATCATTGATTAAAGCTTTTCAAGAAAACGTTGAACACGTTTTCTATGAATAATTTACGGGAAATTGGCGTTCACAAATAATAATTGCTTGACTGGCGTTTTTTATTTGTCTATAATCACTTTTGTAATGCTGTTACAAAAGTGCAAATGGTGAAAAACCGGCCCTTTTTTTTGTAATGTATCATGTTGTGATTGTATAGGATGCAGTAACGAAAGCACAGATTGCAAGATTCTGTTTTTTAATTTTGTTTTAAAAAGAAATGGAGACTGATCTCATGAGGAACAGTAACTATCGAGTCAAGTCGGAGGGAGGCGATACGCGGGCCTTCACTCTGGTCGAACTTTTGGTCGTGATTGCGATCATCGGAATTTTGATTGCGCTTCTCCTCCCCGCCGTCCAGGCGGCGCGAGAAGCGGCCCGTCGCATGCAGTGTACGAACCACCTCAAACAACTGGGGCTCGGCGTCCACAATTTTCATGATTCGCGAAAGGGCATTGTGCCCTTGACGACATGTTGGCACCGTACAACGCTTTTTCCGCTCCTTTTTCCCTATATGGAGCAACAAAATCTTTATGAAAGTTTGGACTCCGACCATCTGGTGACATGGCACGAATGGTGGAGGGGCGGTCCCGGGTCCTACTACGGCTCCAAAATGACCGATGAAATACGTCAAGGATGGGGTTCGGTTCCATTTATGAAATGCCCGACACGACGTAGCGGCACCGCTGTCACGACGGACCCGGGCGCATCTACCGTATCAGGAGACGTGAGTCTTGGACCCCAAGGCGATTATGCCGCCGTGGTCGCCATGCGTGCAACCATGGGCGCACGCGAAGATATGCCGACATATTCCACCCCGGATAAACACGCGTGGCTGTTTTGCTACAAGCCTCAATATGGACCAAGCTCATCTCTTTACTATTCCCCGTTCCGGGTCAGCATCATGCCGGATTATGGCCGAACAGGTCAGTGGTCATGTCGTGACACAATGGCATGGTGGTCGGACGGAACAAGCAACCAGCTCCTGATCGGCGAAAAACATATTCCGCTCGGGCAGGTGGGCAGATGCGAGTTCGGAAAAGACTGGGTCACGGAAGCCACTTATAACGATTGCTCTTACCTTATGGGGGGACAAAATCACGGATCGGCCAATTACTCACGCCCATTGCAAATGTATTTGGATGCCAACAACGAGCCTTGGCTTTTGTATCCTCCGTTGGCCAAACCTTCCGACCATGTTGGTGTCTATGGACCTGATTACGGTTTCGGCAGTTACCACACCGGAGTCTGCAATTTTCTTGTGGGTGATGGTTCGGTTCACGGCGTTTCAACGACGGTAGCGCTTTCCGTGATCGGCAGACTCGGAGATGTCAGTGATGGGAAAGCTGTTTCAATACCGTAATTTTCCATTAATTGTGTTATGGTTCTTTTTAGGCTGATGCCGAAAATCGTCAGCCTGCGTTTTATATTATTTTAGGGCAATTTTCCAATGAAAAATCGTGTTTTGAAATCTTTGCTCGCCTGCCCGATTCTGTTTTTTATTGTTGGATGCGGGGATCCTTCCGTATCGGGTAAAGTAACGCTGAGTGATGGCACACCAGTCACCACCGGAAAGGTTTATTTTGAAAACGGCGGGTTTGCCGCAACTGGCACTATCAATAAGGATGGTTCATACCGTATTGGTAAAAATAAAGATGGGGATGGTGTTCCGAGAGGACAGTATAAAATTGCCATCATGGGAGCCATCATCAATAGTTTTCCGGATGAACCTGACAATACGCAAAACGTCAAGATGGGTGGCTTGATCGTTCGGAAGCCGGTAACTTTTCAAAATCTCGTGCATCCGAAATATACGTCCGTCAACACCTCGGGGCTTGAAATCGAAGTCAAAGGCTCAATGAAACACGATATTGTCGTGGAACCGCCGCCGAAGTGATTTCCGTGTTTTTTATCCCCGCCCCAAAAGCCAAAAGTAGCAAAAACTTGACATGCGGCATTGTTCGTTTTATGATAAAATGAACGATGTCGCCATGAAAAGCAAATTTCATAATTAATTGTTACCGCAAAGGTTCGCCATGAAGTGCCGTATTCGGAAATTCGCGTCTTGTCTCGCCGTTTTGCTCCTGTTCCTCGTCGCCGTGCGGTCCCACGCCTATGACAACGGCGTCGTGCCGACAAACACGCCGCAATCCTCGCGGCGCATGATCGAAAATCTGGTCGCCACCTTCGGCGAACGTTACCCCGGTGGGCCGGAATATTTGCGGCGGCTGGACGCCATCGAACAAACGCTGCAAAACCGTCCGGACGACGCCGCGGCGAACGAGGACTTGCAGGCCCTCATCCGCGAGGCGTCGCTGGCCAATCCCTTGCTCGATTTCGACAAGATTCTGTGCGTCCGCCGCAAGCCGGGCCCTTGGGGTTCGCTCGGTTTCACCGCGCTGAACGCCTACACGAATGACACGATCCCCCGACTCGACTGGGACAACGAAATCGTGGTCCTCAGCAACCTGCGGGGCGAAATCAAAATGACGCCGGTCTACCGCCATCCGCGCGGGACGATCATGCGAGACCTCGACCTGCATTTCGACGGACAAAAATTCCTGTTTTCGTCGATCAACGAAAAGAACGCCTGGGCCGTGTACGAACTGAACCTCGACGGGACGGGCTTGCGCGAACTGTCGCCGGCCGATCATCCCGACATCGACTGGTTCGACGCCTGCTATCTCCCGGAAGACGGCGTGATCGTCAGTTGCTCCAGCGCAGGCGTGCAGGGGCTGCCCTGCGTCAACGGGAACGCGAAAATGGCCAACATTTACCGCATCGACTCGCGAAACGATTCGGTGCGGCAACTGACCTTCGAACAGGACAGCGATTGGCACCCTCGCGTGTTGAACGACGGCCGCGTGATGTACCTCCGCTGGGAATATACGGACACGCCGCACTTTTTTAACCGCGTGTTGTTTTCGATGGCGCCCGACGGTCGCCAGCAGCGGGCCCTTTGGGGAAGCGGCAGTTATTTTCCGTCCGCGTTCAAGCACCCGCGTCCCGTCCCGGGGCATCCGAGCATGGTTCTCGGCGTCGTCAGCGGTCACCATTCGCTGCCCGAATCGGGGCGGCTGATGCTGCTCGACCCGAACGTGGGACATTTTTATCCCTTCCGGCACGATCCCGAAACGAAGGAATGGGGGCCGCAAGGGACGCACATCAATATTTACCCGCGTGTTTATCCGGCGGAAGTCACCGGCTGCATGCAGGAAATTCCCGGTTTCGGTCGCGATGTCGTCGGCAACGTGTATGACGCGCAGGGCGGCTTGGGCAAATACACGTTTTTCGCCCCCTATCCGCTCAACGAAAATTATTACATCACGAGCATGTGGCTCGATCACAAGGGAACCTGGGGCCTCTGGCTGGTCGACCGTTTCGACAACATGGTCAAACTGTACGACCTTCCCGACGCGGGCTTGTTCGAGCCGGTCCCCGTCGTCCGCCGCGAACGACCGCCGGTCTTTCCCGACCTGACGCGTCCCGACGAATCGGAAGCGACCATGTTCATTTCCGACGTTTACATCGGCCGCGGCCTGCCGGGCGTTCCCCGCGGGACGGCCAAACAACTGCGAATCTTCGCGTACCATTTCTGCTACTGGCTCACCGGCGGGCACGAATCCGTCGGGCAGGAATCGACCTGGGACATCAAACGCGTGCTCGGGACGGTCGACATTGAAAAGGACGGTTCCGCATGTTTCAAGGTGCCGGCCAACACGCCGCTGTCGATCCAGGTGCTCGACAAGGACGGCCAGGCGATTCAACTCATGCAAAGCTGGACCGTCTGCATGCCCGGCGAACAACAGGCCTGCGTCGGCTGCCATGAACTGCCGAACGACGTTTCGCCGAACGCCATCCCGATCGCCGCGCTGAAAGAGCCGCAAACGATCAAGCCGTGGTTCGGACCCGACCGTCCGTTTGGTTACGAGACGGAAGTGCAGCCGGTGCTCGACCGTTATTGCATCGGTTGCCACAACGACGTCAACAAGGCCGAATGCGGCATTTTGTCGTTCGACGCGCACAACACCGGCAACTGGCGGACCGACACATCGTACCAGTCGCTCAACCCCTATCTCCGGCGTCCGGGCCCGGAAGTCGACCTGACGACCAAGGTGCCGATGGACTTTCACGCGGGCACCAGCGAACTGATCCAACGGCTCCGCAAGGGGCATTACGGCGTCGAATTGGACGCGGAAGCGTGGAGCCGACTGTATACCTGGATCGACCTGAACGTGCCTTATCGCGGGGACTGGCAGTCGCCTTCGCTGGAAACGCGCCGGCTTGAATTGCAGGAATTGTACGCCGGAATGGAAACGAATCCCGAAGCCGAATTCCGAGCCGCGATGGCCAACCGGCAGCCCGTGACCAAGGCCGAGCCGGTTCCGCCGGAAACGATCAAGGCCCTGCTCGCGCCGAAAACGGACGAAGTCTGCGCCGAAGGCTGGCCCTTCGGCTATGCGGAGGCCAGGCGTCGACAGGGCGAAAACGCGGTCATGGACGTGCCGATCGGCGAAGGAAAAACCGTCCGGTTCGTGCGCATTCCCGCCGGCGAGTTCGTCATGGGTTCGCTCGAAGGCTATCCCGACGAACGCCCGCGGTCCGTCGTGCGGATCGAAAAGCCGTTCTGGATCGCCGAAACGGAACTGACCAACGGTCAATACGCCGCGTTCGATCCCGAGCATGACACGGGCTACGAAAAGGAGAACAGCAAGGATCACGTTTCGCCGGGGTACATCGCGAACCACCGCGACCAGCCGGTCGCCCGCGTTTCGTGGGCCGAGGCGACGGAATTCTGCCGCTGGATGTCGGAAGCGACGGGTAAAAACGTGGCCCTGCCGACCGAGGCACAATGGGAATGGGCCGCACGTTCGGGGCGCGACAGCCGCGTCTTTTTCGGGAATCACCTGGCCGAATTTTCCGTTTACGCGAACCTCGCCGACGCGGGGCTGCGGCAGACGTACCAGGATTTCGAGGACAACCCGCCGGATTTGATCGACCGGCGCTACCCGGCCAATTTCGTTTCGCAGATCGGTGGTTCGACCATCCCGATCCGCCGCTTTTTCCCCGAGGGGCACCCCTTCCCCCTGCGCGACGACCGTTTCAAGGACAAATGGCATACGGTCGATTATGTCAAGCAGTACCAATCCTCGCCGTGGGGACTGTACGACGTCATCGGCAACGTCTGGGAATGGACGCGAACGAGTTACGCACCGTACCCCTACGATGAAAACGACGGCCGCAATGACAGCGATCCCGCAAGACCGAAAGTCGCCCGCGGCGGCTCGCACAACGACCGACTCAAGGTCATCGGCTCCGCCGTCCGCGTGCCGTACGAGTCGTACCAGAAGGTGCACAACGTCGGTTTCCGGCCGATCATCGAGGAAAATTGAGGCCCGGCGTTCCGCAGGGGCAAAGCGATTGCACGCCCTTTACGAAAACAGCTTTCGCGCGAACGCCGCGTTGGCCGACTGGGATTCCTTCCAGTCGCCGTTCACGGCGCTTTCGACGACCAGCCAGCCGGAATATTCGACTTTTTCGAGCGAATCGCGGACGCGTTTCAGGTCGATGACGCTGTTTTCCAGCCGGTGGTTGTCGTCCTTGAGATGCACTTGGGCGATCAGCTTTTTTTTACCGAGCGTTTCGATTTCCTCGAAAATGTCATAGCCCTTGTTCGTCATGTTTTGCACGTCGTAATAAATTTTGACCGCATCGCTGCCGACGGCGTCGATGATTCGCAGGTGTTCCTCCGCATTGAGATAAGTTTCAATCGCGAGTGTGATGCCGAGCTTTTCCGCATGCGGAACCAGCCGCTTCAGTTTTTCAATCGCGCTTTTTTGATCTTCGGGTCGGTCTTTCAGTTCCCCGTTTCCGAAAAACGCCAGCAAAACCCTTTTGACTTCGAGCGTGTGCATCGCCTCCATGCAATCCAGCACCCAGGATTCGGCGTCATCTTCCCGCGCGAAGGGGTGTTCGTTGAGCAGTCCCATCGCGACCGAGGGAATTTCCATTTGCGATTTTTGGGCGGCCTCGCGATAGAGTTCCCGGTTTTTTTCGCTGTTTCGCAGGGTGAACAGGCCTTCCAGCGTGTAGGAAAGCTCGACCCCTTGAAATCCAAGCTCTTTCGCGACTTCAAACGAATCGGGATTGGCCGTGAACCCCCGCAAGTCCCAGTCGCAAATCCCGACCTTGTACGCTCGTTGTTGTTCCTCGCCGAACAGGTGCGAAATTCCCCTGAAATGCGGTAAAACCATTCCCGCGGCAGCGCAGGCGGTCGCGGTTTTGAGAAACGTTCTGCGGTTGGATGCCATTTTATCCCTTTCTGTCTGAAATCGGGCTATTTGTACCACATCGGCAAAACTATTGTCAGCCACGAATGAGCACTGATTTTCACGGATTCATCAATCCGTGTTTGATCCGTGAAAATCAGCGACAAAAAACATTGACCAGCGGTCGCCCACAAGCAGACGGCCTTTCGCCGGAAAATCAATACGCCGGGAATTCGTAGCCCTTGCGGCGCGGACGGTCGACGAGTTTGTCGGCCTCGTCGTCACCGACGAAGTGTTCCTTGTCCGGGTCCCATTTCAGGCGGCGATTCAAATCGCGTGCGATGCCGATCAGGTGACAGACCGAAACGCTGCGGTGTCCGATTTCGACGTCTGCGTTCGGCTTTTTGCGGGAAACCATGCAATCGAAGAAATTTTCGATGTGCGGGCGTGCGATCCAGGTCGGGCCTTCCGGCGGATCGGCTTCCGGGGCGTCCGCGATGATTGATTCCGGATTGGCCTTGAGGTTGTTCCGGTTGATTTCCAGATTGCCCTTGACACAACGGAAGATGGCACCGCCCATGGGGCCTTTGTCGAGTTCGATGCGAACTTCGGCGCCGTTTGCGTATTTCATGCCGATTTTTCTCAGGTGGGGCTCAACGTTTTCCTGATCTTCCAGCGGCCAGAGTTCAACCGGCCCGGTCTCGCTGGCGCCGAGGGCCCATTGCACCTGGTCGATTCCGTGGGCTCCCCAGTTGGTCAATTCACCGTTGGCGTATTCCCTCCAACGCATCCAGCCGAGCAATTGCCCGTTGAAGTCACGGTACTTCGTCGGGCCCTGCCACGCGTCCCAATTGAGGTCTGCGTGACAGTCTTCCTTTTTCAAGTCGGCGGGGATCCAATGACCACCGGGATAATTGCACGCCTGTACGACCCGGATTCCGCCGAGTTTTCCTTCCCGCACCATCGCGCAGCCGTAGTCGTTCAGCCGCATCGACCGCTGCTGGCTGCCGACCTGGAACACCTTGTTGAGTTTGCGGGCGCATTTCACCAGTTCGCGGCCTTCGGAAATATAGGTCGTGAGCGCCTTTTCCGCATAAACGTCATGCCCGGCGAGCATCGCACGGACGCCGCAAAGAGTCCTGCAGAAGTCCTGCGTGATGACGAACGCACAATCGAGTTTTTCGGCGTCGTACATTTCCAAGTCGCTGTCGTAGAGCTTCCACTGGTCGACGTTGTCGATCTCGCCCTGGTCTTTTTTCTCTTTGACGGCCCCTTCCATCTTGCCGCGCCAGAGGTCGGACACGGCGACGATCTTCGCCCGTTCCTGCGGAATGTGTGTCATGAGTTGCCGCGCACGGCCGCCCGTTCCGACGAAACCGACGATGATTCGGTCGTTGGCCCCCACCGCCGCCCCTTTGGCCAGCGCCGAACGCGGGATGATCATCGGCGAAGCAACGCCCACCGCGGCGACCGCGGCCGTGGCTTTCAGGAAATCACGACGACTTTTCGTATCTTTTGCTAACATGAACGAAACCTTTCTTTTGAGAAAATAATTCCAACCGATCCGGCACTGAGTTATAGCATGGCCAATTGAAATTTCCCTTGGAGCCGTCCGTTTACCTCTTGGGAAAACGGACTCCCGTGTCACCGAGTTAGAAATTTTCAAACGGCTTTGGTATATTTGGGGTGTGCAAAGCCACATGGCGGTATCGATAAAAATTAACAGATTTCAAAATGCGTGTCAATATTGGCAGAAGGATCGCAAAGTCATTTTTATTGCGCCGGCGGTAAAAATATAAACACGGGAATCCCGTGAGATTGGCCACAAGCGGCGCTTGCGGCAATATCGATCCTCCCGGTGTCGGTGTTGATTACCGGCAAATGACACGTTGGGGAAAAGAAATCGCAGAAAATATTTTAGCGCGATCAATAGAAATTCTTTTCCAATGAAGACAATGGAACACCTGACATGCCGTCGTTAAACCGTTGGCTTCTCGCGAAAACCATCAAGCCGATCGTGCGGATGGACTCACGGCAAATCCTGCTGATTTTCGGGACGACGAGGGATCAGGATTTTTGAGGCATTGGTCGGCAGGGAAATATGGCAGGAGTCCCGCCCGATCGCGAAGGCGTCAGGCGGACTTCTCCGCCGGCGAGGCTATCCCTCGACGGGTTGCCCCTCGGCGGAACCCGGCTCCGTTTCACCGCACGAAAAAATTCTACATCCCTTCAAAAATCGCAAGAGATCGTCCCGTCGCTTTGCCGACATTAACAACGTCTTTTGCATGACCTTCGCATCAACAAAACAAGCGGCGATGGAATCGCGGTTCATTTTTTGTATTCACTGACATCGACCGTCAATTCAGCCGGATTACCGGAACCGACCGTGAGGGCAAGCGGCGATTTGGCGGGATTGGTCAAGCCGACGGGAATTTCCTTGGGCATGGCCTCCAGTTTTTTATTCTGCTCACGATAATAGGCGTCCAAAGCGTCCGAATTGTTCGCAATATCCTCCGGGGGCGGTTCCGGCGCAGCTTCGGGAATTTTCGTGAGATATATCTTGTATTTTCCTTCCGGCACGCCCGGGGATTTCCACTCGCCTTGCGAGGTTTGAATCTCTGCCACGCCGCCGGAATCGGTCTTGCCGGTCGTCGACCAATTGCCGGTCGTTCCGCCTTGCTGCGCGAAGAAAACGTTGACATTCGCTATGGGTGCCCCCGCGTTTTTCACGATCACTTTTGCCGGGTGCAATGCGGGGATTCCCTCCGGTTTTTTGAGCCCGCAACCAACCGCCGCGAGCATACATATTCCCAAAACGAGAAATGTTTTCCAATATTTCATTTTAAACTCCGATTGATAGGCATTTGCGGTGGGTGAAAATCTCCACCCGCCGCAAATCATTTTTGCATTACAGGGCCGTTGACGATTCACCACCGTTGCGGGTTCCAAGCGCGCCCCAAACGCCGAAATAGGACTGTCCGCTGTTTGCGTGAGCCTTTGCACCCGAACTGAGGAGCGAGTCATAATCACTCCGCTTGCTGTTGACGGTATCGGAAATGAACTGGACGGAACCGTCACCCAATGTGACGTTGCAACCGCCGGTGTGATAACTTGACGCCGTCATGATGCCTTGCTCTGCTTGGTTATAGGCACAGGAAGGTGCATTCGGAGGCAGTATGGGATGAAACGCTGTATATTGAGCGTAGCCATCGGCCCAACGGATTCCACGATTTGACACTCCGAATTCAGAAAGACTTTTTCCGTTTCGTAAACCGCGACATTCTTCAAGGACGCTCAAGGGACATACATACACATCGGAACTGGTTCGCCCGATTCCTTCTTTGATCGATTCGAGGTTTTGGTTCGCCGACGGTGCAATGGTACACTCCGAAACAAGTATTGTATTGCTTGTTCCGTCAGGAATGCTGGACATTGAGGCGACAAATGAGTCGCCACGGCTGGCGATACCACGGTGGAGCACCGCGGGATAGGTTCCCCCGCTCCAAAGGCTTTCCAAATTGTTGAAGGTTTCATCACCGACATTGATGCGGTAACTGGTGATGCCCAGACTTCCTGTGACCGGAGCCTGCACGGCATCCGAAGGACAGACGTAGGCTTTGATGATTCCTGCATAGGGATTTTGAATTCCATCCGCAGTTTCGGTTGAAGTGGTGCATTGAATGGGTGATGAATCCGTTCTTTGTGCATATTGGACGATGGTTTCATATCGGGCTTGCTGTTCCAAATAGGGAAGCAACGGGGCGGTCCATGCGATTCGGCCCGAATTGTACCAGGCGTTGTTGCCTCGCGTGTTATAGGAGTTTGTTCCCACCCGTCCCGTTATGCTGGGATTTTGTGCCCGCCAGAAATTATCGCTGAGTTCCTTTTGAACGGCGGCGGAGGGAAAGTGTTTCACGGCATCGTGCATGGTATGAAATGCCAGTCCGATCTGTTTGAGCTGATTGGTACATTGCATACGTCGTGCCGCCTCACGCGCCGCCTGAACGGCAGGCAAAAGCAAGGCAATCAAGATGCCGATGATGGCAATGACCACGAGAAGTTCGACAAGGGTAAAGGCGAAAAGTTTTGAGACATGGGAACGGGAACGAGACGTTATGCGATTCACAAAATTACCTCTTTCTGGACAATCAATGGTGTTTAATTGAAGACAATGATATCATCCTTAATATCAAAGCAATGGTTTACCTTGAATATTGCTAGGTTGAACTTAAGGACTTTGTGTAAGAAGAGAATGCTCTTTCACATAAAGAGTTGATTGTAAAGCGACTTTCATTCTGCAAAATAGTCGGATTTTGTAAATCTCGACGGGATTCCAAAAACCAAGCGATTCATTTGCGTCTTAATATTTGATTCGAGACGTTTTCCATTTCAAAATGATTATGTCGCGATAATTTTTTGCCATGATATTATCAGTTATTCATTAATCATTAATAAGTTGAATTCGACTATTAAATCTGGTGATTTGTACTAATGTCAAATTTCATTACATTTTGAAAAGAAATAACCATTTGATTTAAAAAGCAAGAGAAAACGATTGCAAAAATTTTATAACTTTTCTCATATAGTTTTCGTAATCATATATCATGAAAGGCGATTTGCACAAAATCAGGCCTCATTTCGTCAACAATGAACTTAAAAAAACGACTGCCGGCGTCTCATGCAAACAGAAAACTTCATCTTGAATACTGAAGTCGACAAGATTCTCAAGTTCCTTGCCGGAACCTCTACGAACTCGCTCGAATCAATTCGGGGCGCACTCGTCAAACGACCGGCCGGATCGTGTAAAAAGCGGTCCGCCCAAAACGCACTTTTGTATTCCCAAAACCGCTCGAAGTCCGCTTGAGGCGGCAAACACGGATCAGGCAGGGACGGGTCACACGCAAATTGCTTTGCATCAAATCCTCCAGTTTCACCGCCTGTTTGTCCGTAGGTTTTCCGGATTTTTCAGGAAAATATACTTTTGCTCTTCGTCGGCACTTTTTCCTCGGCTTTCAGTTTCGCAACGTCCGGTTTTCATCGACGCCGATTTTCGTGATCCCGTCGAGAGACCGGTTTTTCAGGCCCCAACCGGCAACGGTAGGCCGTTGATGCATCCCGGTGTTGTGGAAAAGGGCATGTTCGTCGTGGTAAATAAAAGAAAACGATGCCCGCGGGGTTGGGAACAAAATGGACGCAAAATGACCGACGTTTATGCCGAATAAAACGCTTGTTTCGGAAAGCGGGTGGTTGTCATGTTTGCAAAAAGCGTCATTCCGGCCAATTATGCTTTTCAATGTCGGAGATAACGTAGGGTTGATGATGCCAGGACAGGATTTGTCAAAAGAAAACACAACCATTATCTCGAAACATCGTCAAGCGAGTTCAGCCATGTTTTTACGACATTGTGCCCGATGGATTCAACAAAACGTCGGCCTTACGATTTTATGGGCCACATTTATCGTCAGCTTTGTTTTTGTTTACAACAAGGCGTTTCACGCAACGCAAGTGGATTACATCCGCGAAGCGGTGCTTGCGCTCATGGCCAGTTCGGTGACGATCCTCATCACCACGCTTCTCCTGCGTCAGCAAACGAAAAGCGAAGAATTGAAAGAAACGCACTCGGAAATCTTCCGGAAAAAGTTTGAGGTCTATACGAAATTCGTGACCACGCTCATCGGTTCGTTCGAGGATGAGGAAAACAGGCCGGATCACGTGCGCCGGCTTGAAGAGGATTTTTATCAATTGCTGCTTTTCATTGAAAGCCAACACACGTTTGACAAGGTTTACGCTGTCATTCTTGAAAGCCTGAAGGATGACAGCAGGGAAAAGATCGGCCTCGTTCTCCATGTTTTGCGAAAAGAGCTTGGCATTCATGAAGAAGGACAACTCCTGCAACATTCCGATTTCTGGAATGAAGTGGGATCAAAAATGAATGATTTCTTCGAAACGGCGGAAAAATATCGAAAAACAACTTTGTGATTTCGTACAACAAACTGAACAATGGCCTGAAAGCCGCGGTCTGTTATTTCAAGGTAACAATCGTTGCCGCGATGGATTTCCTGAACAATGGATTGTCCTTGAATCTCTCAAGATTCATCGCAGAGCAAACTTTCTCAACGATTTCTTCCATTTTCATTTCAGGTGATGTCGCGCAAAGTTGCTGCACGACGGACTTGATGCCG
>JAVBQX010000027.1:0-14760 GCA_031548645.1 Thermoguttaceae bacterium | reverse complement strand
CCTAGACCCTACCCCTCAGACCCTAACCCAGGTCGCACCCCAGGCGGGTGCGTGCTTTTAAAACCCTATTTTTCTCGTCTATATGTATGTTTGTGAGTCGCACCCCATGCGGGTGCGTGGATTGAAACCCCCGACCTCTTGAACCGCATCGCCCTGGGAATGTGTCGCACCCCATGCGGGTGCGTGGATTGAAACCCTCGGATTCGGAGGTCGCCATGACCAGCAAATGGTCGCACCCCATGCGGGTGCGTGGATTGAAACGGTTTGACTCGAAAGATATTGAACTCTGGCTCGAAGTCGCACCCCATGCGGGTGCGTGGATTGAAACGGATTGCCTTTGCCGGCGTTGGTGATGGACTCGTCTGTCGCACCCCAAGCGGGTGCGTGGATTTAAACGATATGTAGGGATCGTCCTCAAGAAGCATCATCATGTCGCACCCCATGCGGGTGCGTGGATTGAAACGATTATAACGGATGAAACACACCTTAAAAGAATTAGGTCGCACCCCATGCGGGTGCGTGGATTGAAACGCCGAACGTCGATCAGATTGCGGAAGGAACGACGTCGCACCCCAAGCCTGTAGCGCCCGCGCTCCAATTTACAAGTACTACGTACTTACACCGACACTTCTCCCTAACTGGTCGAGTGTCGGATAAAAAAATTCATTCATTCGCCCGCTCGCCAACGGACTTCATGATTCAGGCGTCAAATGGCATGGTGTCATGTTTTGCGTCGGTCAAATGCTCAACGCCAAAACTATTGATCGTCCACAGACAAGCAAGTCGGCATGTTGCCCTCGAACGCAATCTCAATTGCCCATTGAGGCCTCTGGCGTCGCTCCTGTTGCGAGTTTGTGGTCGAGCTGCTGTCTTTGGTCATGTTGGTGCTGGGTATGCAAAAATGCTGGATGTTATCTGTGGTTTTGAACATTGCAAAGCATCTTGCGAGAAGTGGCATAATGCCATGCGGGTGTTGGCGGTATGGTGGTCGGCCAAATTCCGGGCTGTTGGGTCGAAGTGGATTGATGAACTTTCCGGTCTTGTTGGCGAAAAGTGAGGACGACATGTCAAGACTCCATCTTGGTTTCGATATTCAAGTCAATGGGTTGGCGGTGGACTTTATCGATCCGCCGGACGTCGCGCAATGTCGCCGACCTGATATGCAACGAGTTCGGCATTGAGATGACGTCGCGCAACGTGCGGCACATTCTCCCGACGCTCGGGCTCTCGCCGCAAAAACCGGTGCTGCGCGAAACGTTGCGTCCGCAAGTCGCGCTGTGATTTCCATGCGGCTCTTTGTTACACTTCGTTGTTTACTTGTTGACACCACACGCCGGCTTATTTTGTTTCGGAGGAGAGGTCGCTGAGTCGTTCGAGGGGATCGACGAGGTATTCGAATTCGTTGAAACTGTTTCTGGACAATTTCGTTGACATTTTTCTCCCTTTTGTCTGCCCATAAATTAATTAGCTCGTCCGATTTTCATCCTCTTCCGTCGTTTCCTGGTTCGGTCCAGGAATCATTGATGAGCCATTTCATGATAATAAATCCTGTATTGATTCGGTGACATGCCATAAAACCGCCGAAAATGACGACTGAAATGACTCTGGTCAAAGAAACCCGTGTCCCAAACGATCGACGTGATCGGGTCTTCCGTGATAACCAGCAATTGCGAAGCGATTTTGAGTCTTACGGTCAATAAAAATTGCTGCGGACTCATTTGATAAGCTTGGTGAAAGCGACGGTTCATCTGGCTGACGGAGAGACCGGCAAGTTCGGCAAGTTCTTTTGCCGGTATGTGTTGCGAATAATTCGTCAGGATGAAATCCGCGAGTTTTTTGATGGCGAAATCCTGTTCCGAACCCAAATCACTCTCTCGGCAATCGCGGATATAACCCACCAGACCGATGGATTCGGGTTGGCATGGATTCGCCCTTCCACGAACCGGCAATTTCGTGGAAAAAAACCAATCGAGTCGCCTGTTCGATCTGGGAACGAGCCAGATTTTTTCAACCACATTCAATGTCCCTTGAAGGACGCCGATGTCTTCTTTTCTGTATTCATCGGCCAAATGCCGCGGAAAAAAATCGTGATCCGTCTTGCCGACGACATCTTGAAGGTGGTTTGCCCCCAACAACTTGGCAAAGTTACGATTGACGTGCAAAAATTGACTTTCCGCGTTTTTTACAAAAAGATAGACATTCGGGATGTGCTCAAACAACCCGGCCAAAACAAGCTCATTTCCACAGTTTTGAAAACTGTTCGATAGAAAAATATCAAGGCTCATGCGCGAATTATACCGCAAAATGCGCTATACGTACAATACCATGTATTAGATAAGGAATATAATTCACCGTCGAAAACAAAGGCGGGAAAAGAACAATTCATCATTATTACTATAAGAAAAAAACGAATCGTGTCAATACAGGCGGCGATACAAAGAGGGGCAGGTTTCAATGAGAGCGATAAAAATCGTTTCAATATTTTTTTTAGTCGTATTCTTTTCCGGCTGCGGGACTGGCAACAAAAAACTGACCGGTAAGATCACCTATCCGGATGATTCCCCCGTGACCCAGGGCTTTGTCTTTTTTGACAGTCTGACCAGTCAATTTCAGGCCCGCGGCGAAATCATGCAGGACGGAACCTATACGGTGGGGTCCGTCACCAGCAGGGACGGTATCCCGCCAGGGGAATACGCCGTTTATGTCATTTCCGAGCGACGGGGCGACTCGGGAAGAATGCCTCTCGTCGCGCCGAAATACAATTCCGGCACAACCTCGGGGATCGTTTGTAAGGTTCCTGCCCCGAAAAATCAATTCGATTTTACCGTGGAACCCTTCGAGGGAAGAATCAAGGGCGACCCGCTCAAGCCAATGGAAATCAAACCCGTGCCGACGGGGCAACGATAATTTTTACGCGAAAACAGGCCGACATTTCAAGTGACACCATTATTGTGTGTTATCACTTTTTTATTTTTCAGGAGGTGCTTCATGCAAGCTCATTTCATTTCTTCGGTTTCCAACGAAAAAAAAGCCCGGAAATCCGGTTTTACGCTCGTTGAACTCCTTGTTGTCATTGCGATCATCGGTATTTTGATCGCGTTGTTGTTGCCGGCCGTGCAAGCGGCCCGTGAAGCGGCCCGCCGCATGCAATGCACGAACAATTTCAAGCAAATCGGTCTTGCGCTTCATAATTTCCACGATGCGCGAAAAGCTTTTCCTCCGACGCATCTCGGGGAATGGAAAGCCGGACTGCCCATTTTCATTCTGCCCTACATGGAACAGCAGGCACTTTATGATACGGTGGCCAACGCGGAGCACTGTGATATTTGCTCATGCGGGAGTGGATTCGACATTTGTCTTGGCCACACGCAAAAGGATCAAGGTTGGTGGTACCATCACCTGGACGAAGCCCAACGTTCGGGATTCGGTTCGATCAAGGCGTTTCTATGCCCGACGCGTCGCAGTGGCGCGGCGATCACCTCGTATTATTGCGAACAGCCCGGCGGTCAAAGCGATTACGCGTTTATCGAATACCTGGCCGTGCGAACTCCTTCGGCAGGATTGACCACCGAACCGCTTTATGACAACTGGTGGGGAATTTTCGGCACCAGTCTTGTCGGCTATCGTGATGGAACGGCCGGCTCCGCGGGAGTTGTGAAAAGCCCGTTCACTCCCGGCTCCACCAATATCACCAACGATGCCAGCAACAGCCGCAAAGCCTGGAGTGCCGGCAGCGGAATCGAACGCTGGACGGACGGGACCTCGAACCAGCTTGTCTGGGGCGAAAAACACATTCCATCCTCGAAGCTCGGCAAATGTGACGACCAGGGCGACCCGCGTCCCTTGGGTGACGATTGCGCCTTTTATTTCACCGCTCCCATGAGATGGGGAAGCATGTTTCGTATCATTGGCATTATGCCCGGCGGCAACATTGCCCAAGGACCGAAACACATTGATCGCATCGTTCGTGACGGGCCAGATCCGCACCTGACCTGGGCCAGCAGCGGCTATAGTTTTGGAAGCTATCATCCCGGGGTGTGCAATTTCCTTGTCGGGGACGGTTCCGTCCATTCCCTGTCCGTGACGACTCCCGACCGGATCATGTACATGTTTGCCGATGTCTCTGACGGCGGTTCCGTGAGTTTGCCCTGACGTATTGTGTTGCCTGTTGGCTTATTGTGCGATAAAATGAAAATGCCCTGCGATGCAGGGTGTCTCTACTCCGGTTACGGAATTTTATATTGTGGTTTCAGAACGATGGTTTTGCATTGCGGAAGGCGGATGCTCAGATGAATCGTAAAACTTCCCGAATTCTATGTGCGCTGTTGATGACCTTGTTGACAATCGAAACGATTGCGGGCCAAGGGCTTGACCCCCGGAATGAGACCGCTTTGGTCGCCGCGAACAAGGCGTTTTGCGAGTTTCCGATCACGGTGGAATGTCGCGTGAAACTGGAAATCGCCAACGCCCACAATGTCGTGTTGGCAAACCAGACGAAGGCTTCGGCAACACATTGGGAATTGTTCTCGACGCCCGGTGACGGGAATTTCACCGTTTACCTTCCCGGCTTTGCGCCGGATCACGTTCGGTCCGGCGTCAACATCGTCGACGGACAATTTCACCATATCGCCGCCGTGATCGACAAAACGTCGGTCGCGCTCTATGTGGACGGCAAAAAAGCGGCGGAAACGCCGGTGCGGTTTTCCGATAAACCTGGCAACGACACGGACCTGACCATCGGTCGTGTCGTGGAAGGCGGAATCGGATGCAGCGGCGTCATTGAGGAAATCCGCATTTCCAAAGGAATCAAGGCCATCAAAGCTTACGACAGCATGTCCGCGGAGAACGACACCCTGGCTCTTTGGCGTTTTGCCGAAATTCGAAACGGGGTTGGTGCCGACTTGTCGGGCAACGACAATGACGCCCTCGTTGCCGAACCGATCGCGCAGGGGATCATCGAAGGAAAAAACATCATTGCCCCGTTCATTCCGTTGCCGGAACAGCCCGATCTTGCGCCGCTTCGCAAGGCGACGGGCGATCTGGCCGCGAAACTCAAACTGCATTCTGTCAATCCGAATGCCGAACGTGACGCCGTTTGGCAGGAATGGAAATTCGATTTCGACAATTGGAACAAAATCGATTACGCGAACAAACGGGCGATCTGGTTCGACAACCGCAAGAACGTCCCTGATCAGGTTTACGACAAAAATTCGCTCGTTTGGCCTGAAGACGGCGGACCGGCGGGAACGGCGATTCGTCGGACGAAAGCGTTGCTGAAGCATCTTGCGGAATCGACAGGTCGTGATTTTGCCGGCCAGAAAACGGATTTGGACGTTTTGAAAAAAGCGTATCTTGCCGGACGATTGGCGGAAAACGATCCGCGGCAGGAAACGTATTACATGGCCGCTTGCCTGATCCGGCGGCAAATCGCGTTGAGTAATCCGCTGCTGGATTTCGATGACATATTGTGCGTCGTGCGCGGCACCTATGCCGGGTCGGTCCGCAGCAATCCCGGCACGATGGACATGCAGGGCGGACATTTCGTCAACCAATATTTCGGATTCAACGCCCTTCCCGGCGGCGGACTTTTCATCGTGAAAAACTGGAAAGGGCAAAATGCCCCCGAAGTCCGCAATCTGCTCGAAAATTCCATCGTGCAAAACGGCCGCCTGAAAGGCCAAAAACTCGACCGCGGCGCGTTTTGCACGCCCGATCTTGATTTTGACGGACGGCGGATCAGTTTTTCGTGGAGCGGCAATCGTGACCACCAATTGAGCTTTTCCCGCGAACGGCTTTGGCACGTTTTTACCGTCAACGCCGACGGTTCCGATCTCACGCAACTGACCGACGGGGCCTTCGACGATTTCGATTCGTGCTGGCTGCCGAACGGGCGACTGGCGTTCATCTCGGAACGTCGCGGCGGATACATCCGCTGTTTCTCGGGGCTCGTCGTGCCGCAATATTCGCTCTTTTCGATGAAGGACGACGGCAGCGACATGTTCCCGCTCAGTTATTACGAAACCAGCGAATGGAATCCGACGGTCAACAACGACGGCAAGATCGTTTACACGCGTTGGGATTACACCGACCGCGAAAATTGTCTCGGGAGCCGGTTTTGGATTTGCGGACCGGACGGCACCAACCCCCGGGCGCCGCACGGCAATTACCCGAACCCGTGGCACACGTTTCCCGACAACCCCGATATGAGCGATTCGCGAATGGGAACCCCGCGCACGGAAACGAGCATCCGGGCGATTCCGAATTCCTCGCGTTATCTGATGACCGCCGCCCCGCATCACGGAGACATCGACGGGACGCTTTGCCTGCTGGATTTGAGCGTTCCCGACGACGGGCATATGTCGCAAGTCAAGCGAATCACGCCGGATGAACTGTTCCCCGAAAGCGAGTTGGGGATGCGCTCGCACTTCAAATACAAAACGCCGTGGCCGCTCAACGAGGATTTTTATATCACCAACTGTTGGGAAAATCTTGTTTTGGTCGACCGTTTCGGCAACAAGGAACTGATTTGCGGACTTCGCGAAATGCCATGCCAACATGATGACCGGTTCCGCGTGTTCGAGCCGATTCCCTTGCGACCACGACAGACACCGCCGATTATTCCGTCGCAAACGTCGCAGGGCGAAGACGCTGAAAAATTGCATCATCCCAACGCGACGTTGGCCGTGATGAACGTGTATGAATCGGATCAGCCGATGCCGGACGGCGTGAAAATCAAATGGCTCCGCATCGTGCAAAATGTGCTGAAATGCACGCCGGAGATGGGCGACCCGATGATCGGTTATGAACGTGAGAACACGCCGCGCATTCCGCTGGGCATCGTCCCCGTCGAAGAGGACGGCAGCGCGTATTTCGAAGCACCCGTGGCAAAAGAGTTGATTTTTCAGGTGCTTGACGAGAATTACATGGCCGTGCAATCGATGCGTTCCGTGGCCTTCGTTCATCCCGGCGAACAACTCAGTTGCGTCGGCTGTCATGAAAATCACTACAAGGCCACCTATGAAATGTCGCGTGTGCCGCTGGCCATGCAACGGGCGCCGTCGAAATTGCAGCCGGAAACGGGACCGATCGAACCGGTGAGTTATTACCGGCAGATCAAGCCGATTTTTGAAAACGAATGCGTCGATTGTCACCGCCAGGAAAACAAGGGGCCCGTCGACATGAGTTACGAGGCGCTCAAGGAAGAGTACACGTTCTGGTTTTCCGGGGCGATGCTCGGCGGCGTCAACACGGAATACAGCGGCGTCCACGGCGGAACGCGTTCGATTCCCGGTCGGTTCGGCGCGCGATACTGCAAGATCGGGCAGGCGTTGCTCGACGACACGCATAAAGACGTCATTTCGGAAGAATCGCGGCGGAAAATCAACCTCTGGCTTGACTGCAACTCGCTCCGGCTGACCGCGTTTCACCGCGTCGCCGAACAGTTGCGCGGCGAATTGGTCTGGCCGTACCTGGACGTCGATCCGGCAAATCCCGTGGGCGTGGAAGGAACGTTGCCGGCGCTCGAAAAGCATTTCTGGCACCAAAACATGGAAGGCCCGCACGCGTTTCTCTGTTCGTCGCACCAGGAAAACAAGGTTTTCATCTTTGACAAACAGCAAAACAAACGTTGGGAATTCCCCGTCGCCAACCCGCAGGATGTTTGGATGCTGGCAAGCGGCAATGTGCTTGTCGCGACCCTTGACGCGGTGAAGGAAATCAAGCCCGATCTTGTTTCCGGTGGCGGAGGGAAGGTCGTTTGGGAATACAAAACCGTCGCTCCGAACGAAATTCCCACGTGTCAGCCGCTTCCGGACGGAAATGTGCTCATCGGCATCGTCGGCGAATGCCGCCTGATCGAAGTCGACCGGCAGGGGAGGATCATGCACGAAGTGAAACTCGAAACGACGGAAAAATCGCCGCACGCCCAATTCCGTCTGTGCCGCAAGACGCCGGAAGGCACCTACCTCGTGCCGTTCACCGCCGAGGGGGCCGTTCGGGAGTATTCCGCCGACGGGAAAGTGATCCGCGAGTTTCCGCGTCGATCATCGCCGGTCGGTGCCATTCGGCTTCCCGACGGCAACACGCTCATCAGCGCCGGCGGCAAAATCACCGAATATGGCCCGAACGACAACATCATTTGGGAACTCGGTCCGAACGACATTCCTGATATCAACGTCGCCGTCCTGGCCGGCATTCAACGCTTTCCCAACGGAAACACGGTCATCTGCAATTGGGGCGCCACCCCGAACGGTGAGAAAGCAGGCGTCCATATTTTCGAAGTCACGAACGACAAGCGGGTCACCTGGCAGGTCGAATCGACCGATTTCGGCCGCAGTGCCGCCTGCCAGATTCTGACCGACGAATTGCGGCTGACCGGACAAATCGTTTGGCGATAATTCGACATCAACCAAGAGGTTATACTCCATGGCGCAGCAAGAAATGTTTCCCGTGGGACTCCGCCGCGACGGTTCCTATTACACGCGTATCGAATGGGCCAGTACGACGGAGAGCGATCCCACGTTCTGGGTCTGCAATCTCATCAGCGACAACATCGAACGTTCCGGCGGGACCTGGGGGGCCCACACGATGGGGCCGGCCGATGTCGTGCTCGGCTTTTTCGGCGAAACGCAAACGATCGGCAAAATCCGATTCTTCGCCAACGTCGGCCTGCCGATCAGCATCTTGGAGGAATTGGCCAAACAGATCAACGTTTATGTTTCCGTGACGGACGAACCCCGCAAATTGCAGCGGGCGGAAGACAAAATCGATTCCGTCCCGTGGCAAAAAATCGCGGAATTTTTCACGGAAAAGAAGGAAGCCTGGCAGGAACTGGTGCTTGAGCGGCCGGTGCAGGCGAAGTTCGTCCGTTTTGAACTTGTGGAAAACTTCGGCACGCCGCCGGAAATTCCCTGGACGGAAGTGAGCGAAATCAAAATTTATCCCTGACCGAAACATGAGAAAAAGCCAACAATGGGAGAGACTATGACCATGGACATGAAAATGATCATCGGCGGACGACAGGCGGACGCTTCCGACGGCGCCACGATGGAAAACCGCAACCCCGCAACGGGGGAACTCATCGGCACCGTTCCCGTCGCGACGAAGGAGGATATCGATCGTGCGGTAAAGAACGCCGTCCTCGGACAAAAGGAATGGTATCGCATTCCGCTGTACCGCCGCATCGAAATTTTCGATCGCTTCCGGGAACTGGTCGCCCGTGACCGCCAAGGCATCGCGGAAATGATGTGCCGGGAAGGGGGGAAACGCATCGACGACGCATTGGGGGAAGTCGACATTCTCGCCTACGTTTTCCGGGTGTTCGGCGAGGGGGCACGCAACCATTACGGCCTGACCCTGGCGCACGGCATTGAGCCGCGGGTGGAAAAGGACCTCGTCCTGACACGCAATGAGCCGCTCGGGGTGGTCGCCTGCATCGTCCCGTTCAACTATCCCGCGGAACTGTACGCCCACAAGGTGGCACCGGCCTTGATTACCGGAAACGCCGTGGTGATCAAGCCGTCGTCGGATACGCCGATGAGCGACATCATGTTCACGCAATTGCTGCTCGAAGCGGGCGTGCCGGCCAACGCGGCCCAGATCGTGACCGGAAGCGGCGCGAAGATCGGCGACTGGATTTCGCAGCACCCGCAGGTCGACGCCATCAGTCTGACGGGCAGCACGCGCGTCGGGTCGCACCTGATGGGCGTCGCGGCGGAACACGTGCCCCACGTTTTTCTGGAACTCGGCGGGAACGATCCCCTGATCATTTTCGACGATTGCAATCTTGAACAAGCCGTTTTCGAATCGCTCGGCGGACGCATTTCCAATGCCGGCCAGACCTGTTGCGCGAGCAAACGATTCCTGGTCCACAACAAGGTTAAAGAGGCTTACACCGCCGGGCTGGTCGACATGCTGAAACAAATCAAGATCGGCAACCCGATCGATCCGTCCGTGCAAATGGGGCCGGTCATCAACGAGAAGGCCGCGCGGAATGTCGTGGAACAGGTCCGGGAAACGATCGCCCTGGGGGCGAAATGTCGCCTCGGCGGCAAGGCCGAGGGGGCTTTCGTCGAACCGACCGTGCTTGTCGACGTGACGCCGGAAATGCCCATCGCGAACGATCTCGAAGTTTTCGGTCCGGTGTTCCCCGTCATTGGATTCGACACCGCCGAAGAAGCGATTGAAATCGCGAACAACACGCCCTACGGCCTGCACGGCGGGGTTATGACCTCGGACATGAAACGGGCCATGAAAGTGGCCGACGAGTTGCGATGCGGTTGCGTCGTCGTCGGCGGAACCGGGAACTACCGGACGGCGCACCAGGCGTTCGGCGGCTACAAACACACGGGCATCGGCCGTGAAGGCGTCAGCTACACGCTTGCCGAATTGACGCAAACCAAAACGATCGCGCTCAAGCAAATTTTCGATTGAATGAATCTTCCATGAAAGCCATTGTCAAACTCAAACCCGGCGACGGATTCGTCGAACTGGTCGAAAAGCAGGAGCCCGTGCCGGGCGCAGGGCAGGTGAAAATCAAGGTCGAGGCGGCGGGCATCTGCGGCACGGACCTGAAAATTCGCGCCGGCGAGGCCTGGAGCAACCCCCCGGTGACGTTGTGCCACGAATTCAGCGGCACCGTCGTCGAATCGGGCGAAGGGGTGACCAACGTTCGACCCGGCGACCGCGTCGTCTCGGAGACCGCCCAGGTGGTGTGCAGGCAATGCGAATACTGCATGACGGGCCGCCAACTCATGTGCCCTTCGCGGCTTTCGATCGGTTACGGAGTCGACGGAGCCTTCGCCGAGTTCATCGTCGTGCGGCAGGAGATTCTGCATCAAATTCCCGAAGAAATTTCCTTCGACGAAGCGGCGCTTTGCGAACCTTTGGCCGTCGCAGTGCATGCGGTGTACGATTCCGTGGCGCTCGGACCGACCGATTGCGTCGGAGTGATCGGCCCTGGTGCGATCGGACTTCTCGTCGCGCAGGTGGCGCGGGCGTTCGGTTGCCGGGTCGTGTGCATGGGAATCAATTCCGATGTAGAACGCCTGCGTCTCGCCCGGGACTTGGGGATAGACGACACACTCAATTCACAAAAGCAAAATGTCGAAGTGGAAATCCGCCGGATCACCGCCGAAAAAGGATTGGATTACGTGTTCGATTGTTCCGGGGCGGCATCAGGAATCGCGACGGGGCTCTCGCTCTTGAAAAGAAACGGCACGCTTGTCCAGATCGGATTGACCAAACCGCTGGTGGAAATTCCCTACGCCCTTTTGCCGCAAAAGGAACTGACCGTCAAGGGAACGTTCGGCCACAACTGGCGTGCGTGGGAAACGGGATTGCAACTGATGAGGACCGGAAAAGTCCGGGTCAAGCCGATGATCTCCCACGTGTTTCCCATCGCGCAATGGGAGGAGGCCTTCCGCCTGGCGGAAGAGCGGCAAGGCGTCAAAATTTTGATTCACCCCAACGATTGACCGCAAGATAAAGGAGACAC
Source organism: Thermoguttaceae bacterium (assembly GCA_031548645.1). Taxonomy (GTDB): domain Bacteria; phylum Planctomycetota; class Planctomycetia; order Pirellulales; family Thermoguttaceae; genus WRMR01. The sequence goes on along the minus strand of JAVBQX010000027.1, from coordinate 3,266 downwards.
CTTGGACAGGGAACAATTTCTCCGCCTGCAGGAGATGTGCCGCGAAATCCGTTATCTCATGGTGGACGCCGTCGGGCGTCTCGGCGTCGGGCATTTCGGCGGGAGTCTTTCGATTGTCGAGACGCTTGCCGTTTTGTACGGGCGCCACATGAACGTCGATCCGGAAAACCCGAAAATGCCCGGACGCGATCGCCTCGTGCTTTCCAAGGGTCATGCCGGGCCGGCCCTGTATGCCACATTGGCCGTTCGCGGATTTTTCGACAGGGAATCGCTTTTCACATTGAACCGGCCGCACACAAAATTCCCCAGCCACGTCGACATGAATCTCACGCCGGGGGTTGATATGACGGCCGGCTCGCTCGGCCAGGGATTTTCCTGCGCCGTCGGAGTCGCCATCGGTTCGAAGATGAAAAACGACGGCGCGACCGTTTACGCGATCATCGGCGACGGCGAATCCAACGAGGGTCTGATCTGGGAAGCCGCCATGTTCGCCGCGCATCGAAAACTCGACAACCTGATCGCATTGACCGACTACAACAAAATGCAGCTTGACGGGGAAATCTCCGAAGTGTGCGGCCTGGAACCGCTCGTTGACAAATGGCGGGCCTTCGGCTGGGAAGTCTTTGAATCGCCCGGCCACGACCTTGCCACGATTGATGAGGCCATTGAATCTGCGAAGTCGGTCGCGGGGCGGCCTTCGATGATCATCCTGCACACGCTCAAAGGCAAAGGGGTCGACTTTTTCGAAAAAAACTGGAGAAACAATCACAACGTCGTGATCACTGCGGAACAACATCGTGAATTTCTTCGGGAATTGGAGGGCGACCATGTATGAAAAAACGGAAATGCGGGCCGTCATGGCCGAGTTCCTGGAAAAACGACTTTTGACCGACGAACAATTGTGCATCCTGGACGCCGATCTCGCCCGCGCCAACGGAACGCTGGAACTGTTCCGAAAATTTCCCGAACGGACGATCGACGTCGGCGTGGCGGAGGCCAATATGACCTGCGTCGCCGCCGGTCTGGCCAGTTACGGATTCAAGCCGTTCATTTTTTCGTTTTGCCCTTTCATCACGCGGCGTGTTTGCGACCAGGTGGCCATTTCCATCGCCTATGCGAAGCAAAACGTCAAGCTGGTCGGAACCGATCCCGGCATCGCCGCCGAGATGAACGGCGGGACGCACATGAGCGTCGAGGATATCGGCGTGATGCGTTCCATTCCCGGCATGGTCATTTTCGAACCGGTGGACGGCGACCAGTTGGCCAAGGCCATGCCGCAGATTTGCGAGTACGAAGGTTACGTCTACATTCGCCTCTTTCGCAAAGTTCCGCCCGCGACGTTTTTCGCCGGAGACGATTACCGTTTCGATCTTTTCAAGGCCGACCTCGTCCGGGAAGGCCGCGACGTCACGCTTTTTGCTTCGGGAATCGAAGTGGAGCAGGCGATGAAAGCCGCGGACATCCTGGCCGATAAAGGCATCTCGGCGGAAGTCGTCAACGTCCACACCATCAAACCGGTGGACGCGCAAACGGTTGTCGCATCCGTGAAAAAAACCGGTTGCGCCGTCTCGTGCGAAAACCACAATATTCACTGCGGTCTCGGCGGAGCCCTGGCGGAATGCTTTGCCGAATTTCATCCCGTGCCGCTCGAACGGATCGGTTTCCGGGACCGTTACAGCATGGTCGGCCGCATTCCCGAGCTGCTTGATATTTTTGAAATGAGTGCGAAACATATCGCGCTGGCGGCGAAAAAAGTCATCGAACGCAAAGCCCAATAAGGAACCGACGAAAACACCGTCATGAAATACCTGACTCTCAAACCGGCCATATCCCATTTTGATCATTGCCGCGATTTCGCCGTTGAATTCGGGATCAATCGCAACGACCTGATCCTCACCAACAGGTTCATCTTCGAGCCGTATTTCGGAGATTTGAATCTGGAAGCCCAAGTGCTCTACCAGGAGGACTACGGCTCGGGGGAACCGTCCGATGAAATGGCGGAAGCGATCGGCGCCGATATCGGTTCGAAATGCGACCGCGTCATCGCCATCGGCGGCGGGACGGTACTTGATCTGGCCAAATTATTCGCCCTGCAAAATTTCTCGCCGATCATCGAACTGTTCGACCAAAAACGTCGCCCGGTCCGTGAGAGGAAACTGGTGCTTGTGCCGACCACATGCGGGACAGGCAGCGAAGTCACCAATATTTCGATCCTGGAAATCAAAAGCCGACAGACGAAAAAGGGTCTCGCCGCCGACGAACTTTACGCCGACCATGCCGTGCTCGTGCCGAAGCTTCTTGACGGTTTGCCTTATCGTTTTTTTGCCGCCAGTTCCATTGACGCGTTGATTCATGCCGTCGAATCCAGCGTTTCGCCGAAAGCGACGCCGCCGACGCGTTTGTTCGGTTATGAGGCCATTCGCATGATTCTCGGCGGATACCTTCAAATCGCACGACAGGGAACCGAGTCGCGATTTCCGCTGTTGGGCGAATTTCTGCTTGCCGGTCATTACGCGGGAATCGCTTTCGGCAACGCCGGCGTCGGGGCGGTTCACGCCATGAGCTATCCCTTGAGCGGCAAGTATCACGTCGCGCACGGCGAGGCGAATTACGCCCTCTTTACGGAAATTTTCAAGTTCTACACTTCCCAATCGAACACCGGCGAATTGGCCCGGTTGAACCGCTTCATCGCGGGGATTCTTGATTGCGATCCGCAAGCGGTTTATCAACGGTTGGACGATCTTTTGAACGCCATTCTTCCGCGAATCCCCTTGACCGGGTATGGTGTCACTCGGGATGATCTGCGGGAGTTCACGAACAACGTCATGCACGAGCAAGGCCGGCTCATGGCGAACAATTTCTGCGAACTCACCGAAAACGACGTTCTGGCTATTTACTTGCAATGCTGATTTGTGTGTTGTACAATTATGTCGTCGGATGTCCAAGACAACAGATGAATCCAAAAATCGGAGGCCAGACCGATGAGCAATCCCGAACGCCCCGTCAACACCTTTTACGCTTTCTGTTCGCTTCTCCTGCCCGGGTTGGGGCAACTGCTTCAAAAACGCGTCGGAGCGGCGATCGGCTTCTTCGTGCTGTTCCTTTTGAGCGGATTCCTGCCGGTGGTCATTGTGAGCCTGCTCTTCATGGACCGCTTTTCCTACCAGCCGCTGCGGATTCACCTTTTGCACATTTTTACCTTCGGTGGGCTCTATCTCCTGTTTCTTCTGGCGATTTTCTGGTCGGTGATGGACGCGGCCAAAAAA
>JAVBQX010000262.1:0-8639 GCA_031548645.1 Thermoguttaceae bacterium | reverse complement strand
GCCCGTGCAGAGAAAAACATGCGCCCGCCACGGCGTTTTGACGCAAATTTTTGCGAGCAAAAACGACACGCCGAGCAGCAGCGTCGATTGCCACAACGCGAAAATGAACCATGTCGCGGAACAATGAATGAGCGTGTTCATTACGGTTTTCTCCGTTTTTCGATCATTTTGCGGATTTCGTCGAGTTCGGCGTCGCTCAGGTTGGTGTCGCTGAGAAAATGCTGGAACAACAGCTTTTTGCTGCCGTCGAGAAAGGTATTCGCAAACGAACAGAGCGAATCGCCGATGGCTTCGTTTCGCGAACAGGTCGCACGGTACACATAGGCGCGACCGTGTTTCGGGTCGCTGGCATGTTGGAGCCAGCCGGTTTTTTCGAGCTTTTGCATCGTCGCCAGCACGGTGGTGTAGGCCAGCGGCGTTTCGGAATCACGGTTCATTTCGTCGAGCACCTGTTGTACGGTCGCCCCGTTTTTTTCCCAAATGATTTCGAGCACCCGCCGCTGCTGCGCGCCCAAGGCGTTGAGTTCGGGTTCAGGCATGATTTTTTTCTCCCATGAGTATGGTAGGCGGTAGTACTAGCGGTGATTGTACTACCAATAATAGTATTTGTCAACAAAAAAATATCCCCTTTCATAATTTTTCGAATTTTGCAGGAAAGGGGCGGAAAGAGGATTGAATATCGATTTTCGCAACAAGAAAGCAAGAGGATGAAACGCTCCCGATAATGCATATCGGGAAGGAATCGGGAGCGTTATTGTGCTATTTCTTGATTTGCTTACCGACATCAAATGTAGCTTCGTGCGTTTTTTTGTCGGCAGTGATCTCAATTTCGTGCGGCGTTGTTTTGGCATCCATGTACTTGCGTTCGACAGCCTGATATTCCGCACCGCGCATCGTAACCTCTTCGCCATCGCTGTTCGTGATTGTGGGCCCATCTTCAACGACGAGTTTCCGGACGGTCACCTTGTACTTCCCCGCCGGAGCGCCTTCGAAACCATAGGTTTTCATGGTCGCCTTGCCTTCGTCATTTGCGATCCCGACGGCGCGATATTTGGCATCGACTCCGCCATCAATGGGCACAAAACTCACGGCCGCTTCATCCAACGGGACACCTTCCTGGAGAACGGTGATCACACAGGAAAAAAGCGGCGGCATATCCTCCGGGCGATTGTCTTTTTTACAACCGCCGAAAGTCAGGACGGCAAGAATGGCCGCGAAAAACGCAATGGTCTTTTTCATATCAGTCTTTCATGCAAATGTTCGAAACGATCACGACAGGGCAATGTCCTGCATTGACATACGATATTGCCCTGTCGTACAAACCACGTGGATTACAGGGACTTGGATTCGCCGGCTTTGGGCGTTCCCATGGCTCCCCAGACGCCGAATCGGCTTTCGCCACTCAAGTCGCTGCCCGTTGGCGTTGAAGGCAATCCACCTGTGTCAACCGTATCCGAAACAAATTGAACGGATCCGTCCAAGAGACCGCAGTTGACGCCGCCCGTATGGTTGCTCGTCGGCGGGAGGACTGCCACCTGCATCGCTTCCTGCTGGTATTTGTAGCAGGACGGACCGTTCGGCGCTATGATGGTGTGGAAAGCGGTGGAAAGGGCATATGCATCCAAGTAGTTGCCGCAACGAGGATGATTGAGGTTCGTATTGTATTGCTTCCCATCGTGAATGGTCAAACACAGACTCGGTTCAGCGATATAGTTGCCCCCGTCAAAACCGGCATAAACACCGACGCTACCCTTGATCATATTCTTCTGCCAATCGCCCGTGACCGCTTCACTGATGACAATCGTGTTGCTAAGCCCGTCGGAAATAAAGCCAAAATCATTCTGATTGTAGAAGTAAAAGAGCAAGCGGCCTGTAAGGTTGCCCCGAGTGGGAGTTTGCCCCACACGTTCTATTTTTGTGTTTATTCCGGACCCGGTCTTATTAATCTTGTAGGGAGAGGCGTTGGGGGTGTCCACGTGGGCGATCCCGTCGGCGAGACAGATGACGATGTTCGTTCTTGCTCCTTCGTGATTATGGGCACCGCCCAGCCATGCCGAATCCTTCGCTTCGCCGTCAGAGGGGCAAAGCAATCCCGGAACACGGCGTGTGCGGATTTCCTGCGCTATCGCCTTTTCCGCGTCTGTTCCTGCTTGCCCTGCAACGCCAACGGTCGGTATCCAAGGGGCCGTGATCCGATCATCGCTCTGTATTGCGTCGCGAAGTGCCGTTTGCTCCATGTACGGAAGGAGTTGGTAATTGATCCCAAAACGTTCATGCTTGACACCGGAGCCAAAACTCCATTGCGTAGGCAGTTTTTTGTGGGCATCATGGTGGTTGTGGAGAGCGAGGCTCCACTGTTTCATGTTGTTCGTACATTGCATGCGGCGAGCCGCTTCACGCGCGGCTTGAACGGCTGGCAGAAGAAGGGCGATCAAGATGCCAATAATGGCAATGACCACCAAAAGTTCAACGAGAGTAAAGGCGTATGAACTGCCCCCCCCCCCCATTTTATCAAATCTATTACTTTTCATAACAAACCTTTCAAAACAACTGTGATTTACGCAACAAATATAAAAATCTCGTAAGATTGCGGATTAGAATATCGACGAACAAAATTCAAAAGAATATCCTCCGATGCTCTAAAATTATACCCAAATAATATTTGGAAACAGATAACCAAGTGTTAAGATTTTTCTAAACGCATTGGTTCTTCTATAAGCAGTATGTAGTAATTATAGTGACTGTGTTTCAAAATTGAAACGTATGAAAATGTAAATTCTCACATCCACTATTCATTCCAATATCAATCGCTATATCATAAAAAATAAATATTCGCAATTTGATATTAGACAATTTAACGGGCAAAACCGCCTATTTGATAAAGTGGTACAAAATTTTGTATAGATATTCGTGTGGTGAGCAGGCAATTCTGCGGGGATGGTCACACGTGAGCCCCATCGCCAAGAAGCAGGGCCAATCGCAGCAGACGGCGGATGAAAAGGTCGTGTGTGAAATTTTCGGCTACGTGGCGGTGCCCGTTGCGGCCCATTTGTTCGGCCCGTTCGGGATCGTTCCAGAGTTCGAGAATCCTCTGCCGCAGCCGTTCCGAATCGCCCGAGGGAACGACGAATCCGGTTTCGCCTTCGAGAATGTAGTCTTCGGCGGCCATGTTGCAGCAGGCGATGACCGGCTTGCCATGCCACATGACGTTGCAGAAATTGGCCTCGCCGCCGCCTTTCAGGCCCGAGTCGATCATCGGGATGACGGCCAGCGTGCAGATCGACTGCAATTGCGCGAAAGCCGGTTCCGGCGCGCCGAGCAGGATGATGTTCGGCAAAAGCTCAATCTGCTTCCGCACCGCCGGGTCGGTCGCGCTGATGATCACCGGGATATCGGTCCCGCGCACGGCGTCGACGAGGCATTTGTAGTCGCGCTTTCCGTTGCCGCCGGAAAACACGAAGCGGCCCAGCGAAACGTTGCACAAGGCGTCCTGCGCGTAGCGGGCCTCGTTCGAATGGTTCGATTTGTAGGGCAGGAAAACGAATTTCTCTTCCGGCAGTCGATAATACCGGGCATGTGCCGCGGCCTGTTTGCGCGACCATTTGACGATCAAATCGTAACCGGCCAGCGAATGCCGGGCGAGCTTTTCCTTCCATCGCGTTCGGACCTTGATCAGCGGGAAAAAGCGAAGCCGCTTTTCCGTGCCGAGCATGTATTCGACGAAAACGTCCCAGAGCAGCAGCGTCCGACGCCGAAAAAATGGAACGCGGTTGAGAAGGCCGAGCGTCTGCCACAATCCGCCGCAACCGCCGTTGACGAGAATGACCGTGTTTTTGTCCGCCGTCCGAAACAACTGCAAGGCATACAGCAGCGTCGCAACCGGGCCGAGCCACCGGAACAGCCGCACGAAGCGATTGGGCGCGATTTGCTCGACCGGCACCTCATTGTGATCGGCGTATCGCTCGTGGGAAATCAGCCGGACGCCTTTCGGGAGAACGAAACCGGGAGCGTCGAGCACATGGTAGTTTTCGCGCGTATTCGCCAAGGTCGGATTTTCGGACGTGTCGTGTTGCATCGCTCCCCTCAAGGTGGCCGACCGATCTCCGAGCGGTCGGGTCGGCAATAGCCGTACAGTCGCCAAAAGACACTGTCGGCAGGTTTTGGCCGTCGAGTACGACGACGTAGCCGCTCGGAGATCGGCTACCCACCTTTCTGCTGACTTTACCTGTCCGACGGCTTTGTGAAATCATAGCACAAAAACCACTTTTCGGAACACAGAATGGGAGAATCGACCGCGCGCATAAAGAACGGCAAAAGACGAAGCGTTCCGTCTTTTGTCGTAAAAAAACCGTCGGCGGAGAGCCGTCGGGAGCAAGCTTAGTCCTTGCGATGCCGGATCCGGGATCGCATCTTGCGTTTTTTACGTCCCAGTTTACGACGGCCTTTACCAGATTTCTTGACTCCCACGCTTCAACTCCTCAATTCACAAGGTTTTCACGAATTTGATCCAATAATACGAAAAGCAAGTTACCGCAACCTGCTTATTTTCAATGTGATGCGGCAATCGTGCAAAAGAGCGGAGGGCACGGGAGTCGAACCCGCAACCCCGGTCAAGGGGCACCTCATTTCCAGTGAGGCCGCTAGCCATTCGCCTACCCTCCGTGACGGCGCGCATCTATGGCACCATCAGGAACGCGAATTTTAAGCGAAAACCCGACTTCTGGCAAGGTTCCCGGCAACGTTTTTGAACGGATTCTCAGGGATTCGATTTCCGCTGCGTTTTTTTTGCGTCGCCCGAACGTTCCTGGGCGATCGCCTTCAAATAATTCGGGTTGTCCGCCTGACCAGTGATTTCGTACAAAAACCGACTCGCTATCGTCGGCCGCAACTCGCCCCATTTCCGTCTCGCCAGCGCAAGCGTCAACGTCAAACGGAGTTGCGCCCGCGTGATGCCGACGTAGCACAGGCGGCGTTCCTCGTCGACGGCCAATTCGTCGTCGCTCGAAACCGAACGATGGTGCGGCAAAATGCCCTCTTCCATGCCGACCATGTACACTTCCTTGAATTCCAGCCCCTTCGCCGCGTGTAACGTCATCAGGACGACTGCGTTTCTTTGCAGCTCCGGTTTGTTTTCGGCACTAAAATCCGGCCCGGCCAGCGAGGTTTGGTCGAGAAATTCCGCCAGCGTCGGTTTCTCCGCTTCCTGCACATAAGCTGCGGCGGCGTTGACGATTTCGCCCACCGATTCCCAACGGGCGGTACGTTCCTCCGGGTCTTGGTAATTGCGGTTAATCTCGTCTTGATAACGAATTGCGTCAATCAGTTCATTGATGGCGTTGACGGAAAAATTTTCGTGGAGATTTTTGGAATGCTCCGTCATCAGCCGCCGGAATTGGTCGAGCGATTCGCGGGATTTTCCGGCGACCTGGTCGACGATGCCCGGCGTTTGCATGCCGTCCCAGATGCTTTTTCCCTGCGAGATCGAGGTTTCCGTCAATTTTTGGATGCTCGTCTGGCCGATTCCGCGCGGCGGCGTGTTCATGATGCGAAGCAGCGAAACCTCGTCGTGCGGTCGCAGGGCGACTTTCAAATAGGCCAAAACGTCACGCACTTCCTTTTTGTCGAAAAACGACTGCCCGCCGATCAAAACGTAGGGCACTTTCGCCTGGCGGAACTCCATTTCAAACGCCCGCGGCTGTTCGTTCGTGCGGAACAACACGGCAAAATCGCGCGGCTGCCGTTTGGTTTCGGCTAATCGCTCGCGAATCTGGCTGACGACGGATTTGGCCTCGGCCTCGCCGTCCTTGCACTGCAAAATGCGCGGCGGCTCGCCCGATTTTTCGGCACGCAACTTTTTGTCATGCCGGTGTTTATTGAAAACGATGATGCTGTTGGCCCAGTCGATGATCTGCTTCGTCGAACGGTAATTCGATTCGAGCCGCACGATTTTCGCATCGGGCCAGTCGCGGCGGAAGTTGAGAATGTGCGTCACTTCGGCCCCGCGCCAGCCGTATATCGCCTGATCGTCGTCGCCGACGACGCAAATATTGCGATGCGGCAGGGCCAGCCCGCGCACGATGCGGTACTGACTGCCGTTCGTGTCCTGGTATTCGTCGATAAGGAGGTGGTCGAAGCGTTCCGATTCGGCCTGCAAAACGTCGGGAAATTTGCGGAACAGTTCTTCGGTTTTGAGCAGCAGGTCGTCGAAATCGACGGCCCCTTTCGTCTTGAGGGCTTTTTGATAACGGTCGTAAGCCAGTGCGGCCAAATGGTCTTTGGCGGCCCACGATTCCGCGGCGGCGTCATCCGGCGTCATCGCCGCGCACTTCCAGCCGCTGATTTTCGACAACAAATCGCCCGGCTTGAGCGCGGCGCTGCTGACCTTGATTTCCTTGAGTGCCTGCCGCGCCATTGATTCCTGATCGCCGCGGTCATAAATGGCGAAAAGTTTCGGGTAACCCAGCCGGTCGATGTGCCGCCGCAAAATTCGGACGCAGAGCGAGTGAAAGGTCGAAACTTCCGGCCTGCCGGACTTCCGGCCGCCCGACGAGGTGCGTTTCCCAAGCACTTCCGTGACCCGGGTTTGCATTTCCTTCGCCGCCTTGTTGGTAAAGGTCACCGCCAGAATGCGTTCGGGCCGGATGCCGCTTTTGATCAGCCTCGCGATTCGGTAGGTGACGACGCGCGTCTTGCCCGTGCCTGCTCCGGCCAGCACCAACAGCGGCCCGGACAGCGTTTCAACGGCGGCTTGTTGTGCGGGATTCAATGACACGACGGACCCGGAAAACCAAAAACGACAGGAAAACGAACGTAAACCATATTCGACTCGAACAAATTGCAGACAACAGTATAGCAGGGCTTCGGTTTTGCAAAAGTTGGTGGAGAATTCGGAATAATCGCTATGAAGATGGATAGCCGATCTCCGAGCGGCTCCGTCGTCGTACTCGTCGACCAAATCCCGTCAATAATGCCTTTGGTGTTCCGTCGGCAATCGCCAACCCGACCGCTCGGAGATCGGTCGGCCACCTTTGGGGAGTTTTCGGGCAAATCCAAGATCAAATGAAATGAAAGAAACAATTTCCGGAAAACAACGTACTGTATTCGAGCAGGTCCTTGACTTTATTATTAATATTTATTGTAACAACCGAAATTTTGCATTATAGACAATTATTTTATGTGAAATATGCGTAAAGTTCAGTGTTTCTGTGGACTGACCGTGTTTTCAGGCGGGCACAGATTACAGTGAAGATATTCGCACATTTCTGAAGTTTTTGTTGCGCGTGTGTTGCTTTTCATCAGTTTGAATTTTCGAACGCTGAAACGGCCAGTCGGCGGTCGGAAAAAAATGCCAAGGTTGGCATTTTGGGCGGCATACGATTGATTTCTTTACCCACCTGTTTTTAGAAAGTTTTTTTATGAGAAAACATTGTGTGCTTGCAGCGGTTTTGTTGGCGGTTTGTGCGGTTTCGGCTTTTGCGCAGAATAAAATTGGGTTCGTTGTTGATGACGTAACATGCGGCGATTCCCAGCAGTTAGTTTTGGGAGTCAAAAACACCTTTGATGTGTCATTTTATGTTGACAAAGCTTCAACCGGCCAATTTCCGCTTAGTCATGAAATGATTCCGGTCGTTTACAAATTGCAAGATGATGACACGTATGAGGTCTTTGACACTGTGAATGCATTCAATATCGATGAGGCCACAAATGGCAAAAACCCGGCCTCAAATGCCAAGGTCGAAAAAGGCAAAGATTTCACAACATCATTCGACTATACATTTAACGAAGTCGGCACATACACCTTTGGCTTCGAAATTTGGCATGGCACCGAACAAAAGAATGTGCAGCAAATTGGCCAGTTGATTGGTGGCCCCTTCACAGTGGACGCCCCGGAAGCTGCCAAAATTGAATTGACTGACGAAAACGGTATTGCTAATGCCAACTTCAAGACAACGCTCAATTTTAAGAATTTTGATGACAAAAGCGTCAACGACCTCACCGTCACATTGTTCGGCCAAGATGAAGCAAAAACAGAAGTTGTTTTGGCACTTGGCAGCGATAAAGGCACAATTCAACTGAAAATTTACGACGAAGTCGTTTCCGTTGGTGTGAAGCTGGAACGAGATGACGTTGCCAAGTCGGTAAAAATTCAGTTTTCTTATGGCAATGACAACACCGCAGTCAACGTCAATACCGGACTTGCGGCGGGAGTTGATTTTGAAGTCTCGGCAGAAAACATGGAATCATGTTCAGGCACGCTGGAACCGAAATTCCCGGGCGAAGGCCAACTTTAATAACTCCAGTTTCCTTCCCATTTAGAACGTAGCGGCATCCGATGCCAAAGCATCGGGTGCCGTTTTCTGATTCTTGGGAGAACGTCCCGCTATGGGACATGTTCGGAGGCTTCGGTTTCACAAAGCTGAGAAGTTGAACAAGAAGGTAGTACAAAGTTATCGAAATAAGGTTCGTTTGTTTTGCGAAATACAGGAATTGCCCCGTAGGGGTATCACTTCCAGCAATGCCGTATTGATTTATTGGCCATTTCTCCCGATATGAGTCTTGTGTTTTTTCCATTACCCGAAACTCGTATCATTCTGGAGGTGTCATGTCGTCGTCCGTTTCCCAGTCTCACCCATCGTCGC
>JAVBQX010000323.1:0-13593 GCA_031548645.1 Thermoguttaceae bacterium | reverse complement strand
CCGCGATTTGCTCGAACGCGTCGCCGCCTCGACGGGCGGGCTGTTCGACCCGAAAGCGGAAGACCTGTTCGCTTTCGACGAAGATCGCACCGCCTGGAAAGCCGAGGCTCTCTGGCCCTGGCTGGTGACGGCCGCGGCCTGTTTGTTCGTGCTCGACGTGCTGCTGCGCCGCGTCGATTTCGCGAGATATCGCCGCCGGAAATGACAGCCGGAATGGAGCACAGCGTAATGACGGTATGGTTCAATCCGTACCGATTACTTGAATACCGTCGTTTTATTGGAACGACTTCGGATATTCCGCCGGTTGAATCGTTTCACCGCCTTTCAGGCGAATCCATGTTTTGAACGCTCGTGTTCGCGAGGCCGTTTCGATCACCCGGGCACCGTGCGGTTCAAAGGCGTAAGTCGTCTTCGTTCCGGAAAAACGGCCGTAAGCCAACGCAATGCCGTGGTGGACGCCGATGTAATCGTTCACGTGGTCGTGCCCTACAAAGGTCCCCATGACATCGCCGCATTCGAGCATCGCGGCAAACATTCCCGAGTTGACGGCGCCGGGGCATTCGTCTTCGTTTTTCACGCCGATCAAATTTTCCGGCTTGGCGGAAATGATCGAATATTCGTTCAGCGGGATATGAAAAAACGCCAGCGCCGGCAAGGGTTTGCCGTTGTTTTTTTGCGTGTACGAGGCACTCGTGTCGCGATACCACCGAATCTGATCGAAGTCGAACCAGCCGTAACCGCCGACACCCTCGACCGTGCTGTATGCGTTGGAATCCATGCAATACAGGATCCACCGGGCGGCTCCGTCGGCGTCTTTGACCTCAAGGACGTAATTGCCGATTCCTTTGACGTCCTTCGGCCCCGCGCTGACGCAGCAGAACGGTTTTTGCGTGATGTGGTCCATGATTTGTTGTCGGGTTTTTCCGCCTTCGTCGTCGTGATTGCCGAATACGACGGCCCAGGGCGTTTTGCGTTCCATGACCGGCGACAGGATTTCATCCCAGCCTTTCATGATATCGCCGCCGACAACAATATCGCCCGTAAAAACGACCAGTTGCGGCTTTTCCGCGTCCAGTGTTTCAGCGACCAGATCGACGGACGCTTTCGCCGTTTCGTTCCCCGCGATATAGTGCGTGTCGGTAAACTGGACGATCTTGAAAAGCCCCTGCCCGTCAAATCGCAGGGAAGGGGTTTCCTGTGCAGCGACCATCGTCGCCAGTAACAGCGAACAAAGAACCGGCAGGAGAATATTTCGCAATAAAAATGTCATTGTCAGCCTTTGGAAAAGATTTTCCGGTGAAAGATGGAAGTAACGAATTCCTGTTATCTCGTAGACGGCACAATTTCATCCGGTCATTTCGTCATACTGATCTCCAATTTGATGTTTTTGTCGCCTTTTTTCGGTATCGTCACCGTCAAACCGGACAAGGCGGGGGAGGAATATTTATCCGGCAACAGAGATTTGATGGAATCTTTGGACCTGGTTGCCGTCCGCATGCGCGCCGTTTTTTCCTTTAGAGTTTCCCCTTCTTTTGCTTCAGGGACTTCCAACGTCGGCTTGGAATTCTTCGTAACGGCGACCTTGTAGGTATCGGGGAAGGCACCATCATTGGTTATCAGAGTTGTCAGGATGAATTTTCCATTGACATCCGAGCGACCGACAGCCGAGCGGCCCTCTTCCGAGGAAGGGAAAAAGGAAACCACGGCGCCTTCCAATGGGACGCCGTCACAAAGTACCACTCCCTCGGCGGAAACCAATCCCTTTAATCCGGTTCTTCCGCAACCTGCAACGACAATACCCCCTAGTGCCAGAAGAATCAACACAAATTTTAGTCTTATCATCACAATTATATCCACCAATGAAAAAAGAACAAACAACCCAAAAACCGAATGTATCATAGGTAGCAATACATTCGGCTTCATCTGATAAATGATGCAACTCAAACTACGGAATAGTCACGGATTCACCGCCGTTGATGGAACCCAGCGCGCCCCAAAGTCCGAACGCGGATGCCCCGGAATAACCTTGATATTTCATGCTTCTTCCAGAAACAGGCTTCCCTGCGTCACCGCCGGAAGTATTCAATGTATCAAGTTTTGTATGAATCGTATCGGAAATAAAATGAACGGAACCATCGGCGAGCGCAACACCGACACCGCCTGTGTGGTAACTTGTCGGCGGGTAAAGGAAGGCGTCCACGTGGAGATTTGATCCGTCATACCAGGTGCAGCTCGGGCTGTTCGGCGGCAACACCGTATTGAACCGCACAAAACAGTTTCCAAAATACCCGAAATATGTTCCCTGGCCCGCGGTGGGCGTACCCTCGGTGTAGTTGCCATATTGACCTGACTGTCCCCGATAGGTCATACAAACCTGTGGATTTGTCCAACTGTCCGATTCGCCACCCAATATTCCACCTTTGATCATCATATCCTGAGCGGGCTCAGGGCCGCCGTCCATGTAAGCGGACGGACTTGTACAACGTTCGCTCATGAGGATGGAATTACTCAGACCATCTGATGCGGCACTGAACCCCAACGGTTTTGGGACGGTCCATGAGCCTTGTTTTGATCCGGACAACGTTTGTTGAAAAAAGGATCGGTTGTTGTAAAACCTGATGGGGTCCTGCGTACCGTAGTGTTCATTGATAAAATCGCCGAATGAGAAACAATAGTTTGATGCCGTCATATTGGCATCGCTTGCTGCGGTTTTTCCGTCAGAAGGACAGCAAAATGATGTGATCGGGTTGACCCAGGCTTCATAGTTCCGCCGATAGGGGTCGCTACGGACATAGGTCACTCCGGCAGCCGGTCCTGAACCATCCTCGCGATAATCTTCAACGACGGCCTGAATCGAAGCGTATCGCGCCGTCTGTTCTATATAAGGAAGAAGCGGAACAAAGGCACTGTAATTCTGATTGCGGCCTCCCCCAAAACCGGGAACGATTTTATGGGCGTCATGATGAGTATGAACGGCCAAGGCATGCTGTTTCAAATTGTTTGTGCATTGCATGCGGCGTGCAGCCTCGCGGGCCGCCTGAACGGCCGGCAACAACAGGGCGATTAAAATTCCAATGATCGCAATGACAACAAGAAGTTCAACAAGGGTAAAGGCCCTAAATCCTCCACTTTTCTCAAATCTTACGTTTCCCATGACATTTCCTTTACTAAGAATTGTGCAAAACAACAATAATTATGTAAACATTAAACAAATGGAGTTGATAAATTAACAGAAAAAATGAAAAAAATAGTTTTTTGCATAGGATTTCATCATCCTATCCGGGGGCAGATAGAAAAACAAGATGATTCGCAATAATATCAACAAAATTATTGCTTTTTTACAAACTGTGTTGGAAAACATCTGAAAAACAGATTAATTTGTGTTCGACGAGAGAAAAGGACTTGAAATCGTCTTTTTCAAAATCGCGACACGTTAATAAACATAACCTGAATGCGTTATTAAGATTAAAGATGCGCAATTTCATCAAAAATAGTTGATATCCTGTTCACCAATTCAAACCACGCATAGATTAATGAATGACAAACAAAATTATTATTTTTATTATTTTTTCCAAATTTCCTATTCCATCAGTTGAAATGACTCATGGAATCTGTAGAATAAGTAATCTTTGACAAAGACACAGTTTGGAACATTGGCATGTTTTGTATAAAGTTGACAAAATCATGATCAAAACAAGATAACACTTCCAGCCGTCTGAAACGGCGCAAAGTTTTTTTCATCGGGACTGTCGGAATTTTTTCGACCTTTGCGAACGAATTGATGCCGTTTAGCAACATAATATAATGACGGGAAATGTAAATTGTGGAATAACATAAACATTTTACGCGATGTATAAAAAATAAAACGATTACACAAAACTTATTGCTTCCGGAAAAGCAATGCCTTGATGTCGAAAAAATCGGAAAGTAATAATTTTGGCATGTAATATGCTTATCATGATGTGACGCCGTTTTTGTACCGGACTTTTCTGTTTGTCTTTTCTCTTTTCAAGATCAGAAATCGGAGCTTTGTGTCCATGACCATGTCTTTTGACGAATTCGAAAAAACGCCCCTTCCCGGCTCAAAACGGCTTCGCGCCGAGTATGTCGATGATGTTTCGGGAGACGACGGTTTCGAGGCTTTCGACGAAGATGGCGACCTCGCAATGGAAGATGACGTCGAGGAATTCGACGAAGATGAGACGTCCGAGGATTCGGAAGCGAAAACGTCCGGCAGCGAGGACCAAATCGATGACCCGATTCGCATTTACCTGATCCAGATGGGCGAGATTCCGCTCCTGACGCACCAGGAGGAGCTGAAAGCGGCCTGCCAAATCGAAAGAACCCGGCATCTCTACCGACGGCACATCATGTCGAATGATTACGTGATCCGCGTCGCCATCGACATGCTGGAAAAAGTCCGAACCGGCAAATTGCGACTCGACCGGACAGTCGAAATTTCCGTGACCAATGCCAAGGCAAAAACGCACATCAGCACCATTTTACCGATTCATCTTGAAACACTTCGCAAAATCGCGGACCGGAATATTGAAGATTTCCGCATCGCCCTATGTGACAAAAATCCGATTGAGGTACGCCGCCAGGCTTGGACCCGGATGAAGGCCAGACGCTATCGCGCCGTGCGTTTGATTTCCGAACTGGAACTTCGCACCCAGCGGATGCAGCCCTATCTCGACAAGCTGTGCAACATCAATCAAACGATGCAGCAATTGTACGAAAAACTGGCCGACATGAAACGTCTCGTCGCCGAAGACGACCCGGAAAGTCGCGAGCTGGCCGCGCCGCACCTCAAGGCGATCCGTAGCGAGCTGCGCCGCTACATGCGTCTGACGCTCGAATCGCCGCGGACGCTCGGACGCCGCATCGCGCACATGCACGAACTGCGCAAGGAATATGATTCGGCCAAACGGACGTTCTCCGCCGGCAATCTCCGGCTGGTCGTTTCCATCGCCAAACGCTACCGCAACCGGGGCTTGAGTTTCCTCGACCTGATCCAGGAAGGCAACACCGGCCTGATGCGGGCGGTCGACAAGTTCGAACACGCGCGCGGCTACAAGTTTTCCACCTACGCGACGTGGTGGATTCGCCAGGCGATCACCCGGGCGATTGCCGACCAAAGCCACACGATTCGCGTGCCCGTGCATTTGCTCGACACGATGAACCGTATCCGCATGGTGTCCCGAGAACTGACGCAGGAACGCGGCGTCATGCCGACGATCAACGATACGGTGCAACATTCCGGTCTCACGCCGGAAGAGGTCTGCAACACCATCCGCATGACGCGCCAGCCGCTTTCGCTCGACCAGCCGGTCAGCGACCACGAGGAAAGCGTGTTCGGCGATTTCCTGAAAGACCATCGCGAAGACGATCCGCTGTTCGAGTTGAACCGCGAATCGCTCAAGGACCGCATCAACGACGTTTTGCAGGCCCTCAGTTATCGCGAGCGGGAGATCATCAAACTGCGTTACGGCCTGACCGACGGCTACACCTACACGCTGGAGGAAGTCGGCAAAATCTTTTCCGTGACCCGCGAGCGAGTTCGGCAGATCGAGGCCAAGGCCGTCCGCAAGCTGCAACACCCGGTGCGGTCCCGCAAACTGTGCGGCTTTCTCGACAACGCGCTGATGACTTCAAGCGGCAACAGCGCGAATCTCACCGCCCCGACGACAAACGCCTTTGAGGTGTGATGAAAAAGGCAGGGCGGTCTCACCGGGACCGCCGCAATCGTCGAACAAGTGCGGCGGCAAAAAAATGGCAGCCGCGAGCGCAGCGAACGGAGTGACCGGTGTGGGGCGTTTCCGTTTGAGTGAGCGTATTTGGCGTTTTCGGTTCGAAGTCTTTTGGGGATCGGCGTGTTTCCTGTCTTACGGCTCCTCTCTCCGGTCACTCCGCTGCGCTGCGTTCACGGCTGCCATTGCGGCGGCTAAATATTCTGCATTCCCTTGTCCATCGCTTACGCTTCGGGCTCCGGATGCGGGATGCGGTCGCATTCGGCCGTCATGCGTTGGAACGCGGCGGCCAGACGCGGGGTCAGGCTTTTGCCGTCAAGCCGCCAGACCCAGTTGCCTTCCGAGGTGCCGGGGAAATTCATCCTCGCTTCGCTGCCGAGTCCGAGAATGTCCTGCATCGGGAAAACCGCGACGTCGCCCGGCGAACTCATGACCATGCGGAGCAGGGCGACGTGAATCTGTTCGCGGGTCGGCATGGGCGAACCTTCTTTCGAGATCATCGTCGTGGCCAGGTGTTCGACATCGTGCAACACGTCGCCGCCGGGAGGAATTTCGACGTTTTCCGCGGCCAGGTGTTGCGGGATGTAGCTCCGCACGAGATTGGCCAGGTACTCACGGTCCCAGGGCGAGTTGCCCGTTTCGGTCGCGTGCCGGATGTCATGCACCCAGCCCATGACGGTGTTGGTGTCGTGCGTACCGGTGCAGACGATCGAATTTTTGCCCCAATGCCGGGTCGGGTCGCCGTCATGCCGATAATCGAAATGGAATTGCAGCACGTTCATCCCGGGAAAGGCGAACTTGTTCCGCAGGTTGATGACGCCCTCGTTGACCACGCCGAGGTCTTCGGCGATCAACCGGGCGTTCGGAAAAGCCTTGAGCACCGACTCAAAAAACTTCGCCCCGGGGCCGGGATACCAGTGCCCGCGATCCTCGTCGCTGATCTCCTGCGGCAGGCTGAAATAATTTTCGAAGCCGATGAAATGATCGAGCCGCACCGCGTCGAAACGTTGCAAGGTCAGCCGCATGCGCAGGAGCCACCATTGATAATGCTCCGATTCGTGTTCCTCCCAACTGTAAAGCGGCGCGTCCCAGCGTTGGCCGTCGGGGTTGAAGCTGTCGCCCGGCACGCCCGCGATTCGCAAAAGGTGCCCGTCTTCGTCGAGCTGGAACAGGTGGCGGTTTCCCCAGGTGTCGGCGCTGGCCGCGGCCACGTAAATGGGCACGTCGCCGATCAGACCGATGCCCGCCTGTTTGCAGTGCTCTCGCAGTTCGCGCCACTGCACGTCGAAAACGAGTTGCAAAAACGTGTGATAGGCAATGTCTTCGGCCAATGACTTGCGGGCCAGCGCGACGGCTTCGTCATTGTGGCGGCGCAAATGCACGTCGTCCCAAAGCGGCCATTCCTGCGTGCCGAAGCGATCGGCCAGGGCGCAAAACACCGAATGGTTGTCGAGCCAAAATTTGTTTTCCTCGGCGAATTGGTCGAAATGCTTTCGGAAAACGTCGCCGCCGACCCCGCGGCGGTAACGGTCGAAAGCCTTCCGGAGCCGCTGTTCGCGATAGTCCCTCGCCGCAGTATAAGCCACCTGTTCGACCGGCCCGTCCGGCGGCCAGGTCGTGTCGTCGACGTCGAGCAGACCTTCCCGCGTCAGGTGCAAAAGATCGACATAAAGCGGCTCACCCGCAAAAGCGGAAATGCTCGCATAGGGCGAAAAATATTTGTCGATCGGGTTGATCGGCAGCATCTGCCACCAGGTTTGTCCGGCGTCACGCAAAAAATCGACGAATTGCCGCGAACCCGGCCCCAGATCGCCGCAAAACGGGGCGTCGGGCAGGGAGGCCAAAGGGAGCAAAATACCGCTGGACCGTGTGGAAAGATGCACGAAAGTCCTTTTATATCAACGAGTTGAATCTTCTTGAAAAACTGTCGACGGTTTGCCGGTCGCAAAAAAATTGGGCAAGTTGTCATAAATATAGGACGAAATCGGCAAAAGAAAAGGATGAATCATCCGCGGTGGAAAAGATTTTCCATTTACAGGTTTCGAAGCGTTCCGCAAGCTATGATTGATAAATATTGAGACGAAACAGCAATTTGGGACGACTTCTCGCGTGAGGGACAAATCATGGGCGAAATGACATTGAAAAAACCGCGTTATCTCGACGATCCGCCGCAACAGGAACCGCAACCGGGCCAGGCGGGATCGGTCGGAACATGCGTGGCGGAACCGCATCTCAAGACAAACGCGGAAACGGATCAGCGGACGGAACGGGATTCGAACCGCGATCTCGACAGGGAATACATCATCCGGGCCTTGTCGCACGACGTCGGGGCGCACCTGATGCTCCTCGAATTTTCTTTCCGACATTATGACGAACTGGCGAAACGACTGCTCGCCGAAGCCGATACGATTCAAACGGCAGAAACACGCATCCGCCCGTCTCACGAAAACGCACCGGGCGTACCGCCGGGAGAATACCAGGCCTCGGGCGGTCGAATTTTCTTCCGCCGCGACGATGCCGGGAACGATCCGCCGACCCCGCACCGGGAACGCGTTTCGCAAAACCCAAACTCATCGAAAACCGGGCCGGCCCCTCCGTCCCCGCAACCGGGTCCGGTCGTTATGAATGAAGCGGCCTCGCACGTGACGGCATGTCTCGACGAAATGAAACGTTTCGTCGACGAATTGATTTCGTTCGCGAAAACTGGCAACATCGACATGGAACCGTCAACGGTCGACATCGCGGAACTGGTCGGCGAAGTGCTCTTCGAACAGCGCCGACTCATCGAAAAACGCAAAGTCGACATAACCATCTCGTCGCCGCTGCCGAAGGTGTACGCCAACCCCTTGCGGATCAAGCAAGTGCTGACCAACCT
Source organism: Thermoguttaceae bacterium (assembly GCA_031548645.1). Lineage (GTDB taxonomy): Bacteria > Planctomycetota > Planctomycetia > Pirellulales > Thermoguttaceae > WRMR01. The sequence goes on along the minus strand of JAVBQX010000323.1, from coordinate 4,968 downwards.
CGTCCGCAACGCAGCGATACACGGTTGCGACGCCGACACGCCGATGATCGTCATCGCATCGGAACCGATCACGCACAATGCAACGAACACCGCGTCGGAATCTGACGCGATGACCTGTTTCTTCGTGCGCGACAACGGACGGGGCATCCCGCAGGCGGAATGCGAGCGGATTTTCGAGCCGGGCTATCGCGTGCCGGGCAACCAGAACGAAGGCAGCGGCGTAGGCCTGGCCATCGTCCGAAAAATCGCGAGCTATTACGGCGGCAACGTCATGTGCGAATCCAACGCCGACGGAACGACTTTTGCCGTGACCTTGCCGAAAGGGTGAGAAACGCCTTCTCAATGTGAAACGCTTTGAAATCCCGGCGCCAACACCGCCTGCCTGACCCGCCAGCTTTCCCGGAGTCGGGCATCGCCGCGCAGTTCGTCGCGCACAAAGTCGGCCAGTACGTCGCGGGGAAACGGGCCGTCGCGGTCGACGATTCGGCCTTCAAAAATGTCCCTGCCGTAACCGTCACCGCCCAACGCGACGAACAGGTCGACGACGACCCAGTATTCCAGGTGCGGCTCAATGACGAAATCGCGGCCGTCATGCCGGTGCGTGACGAATTGAAAGTCCGTTCGTTTCGCGTCCGGCGCGTCATAATAAAACGTCAACCCGGAACTCTGTAAATAGCCGTTCGGGTTGGTCAGTCCCTCGCGTATGAGCCGCAACACGTCGTCGCCCGGCAGCCGGCAAAGACACAGGTGATTGCCGAACGGGTGCAGATCGAAACACTGCTCGGTCGTCATCGTTCCGGACGGCAGATTCGCGCGAATTCCGCCGCTGTGCTGGAAGGCCAACACCGGTTCGTTGCCCGTCGTTTTTCGAAAAGCCCGCGTCATGCCCTTCGCGATGAACGTGCCCAGGGGCGAAAACCCGAATTTCTCGCGGCCAAGCGGTTCGGGCACCGTGCCGACCGTTTCATAAGCCTGTTCGCGTTCGAAACGTTCGATCAGTTGTAACATCTCCGCGTCGGCGGGCAGCGAATCGCGTTTTGCGAGCAGGTCGACGCATTCACGAGATTCCACCGAAATCGCCTTTGTGTCCGGGTCAATGATCAAGTTGACGGACGCGAGCCCGTTGCCGAAATTGGCCGCCTGCACGATCGGCACGCCGTCGGCCTCGCCCGCGACGAGTTTGTGCGAATGGGCCGAGATGATCGCCAGCGGTTTCAGGCGAATCAGTTCGAGCATCTCATCCGTATCGCCGCCGAAAGTGACGCGGCCCTCGTCGTCCTGGTAGGCCGCCATGTGCGTGAGAAAAACGAAGCCGTCCACTTCGTCCCGCAACCGTTCGACGTATTTTCGCGCACATTCGCCGGGCGGTAAAACGGTATACCCTTCGGTGGCGCCGGGCATGGATTTGATGACCGTTTCAAGCGTCGTCAACGAGATGACCGCGATGTTGACGCCGGTATCCCGCGGCGAAATGATATCGTAAGGCGAGATTCCGCCGGGAGCCCACCCCGTCGCGTTGTTGATGACGTTGGCCGACGAATACGCGGAAAATTCCGTCTCGTCGATGACGACGATCGCCTTCGCGAGATGATCCTCAAGATAGGCGGCCCCCCAATCGAATTCGTGATTGCCGATGCACGCGCAGACCAGGTGCGTCCGTTCGAAAAGCGTCGCGACGGCATTGCCCGGCTTTTGGCCCCCCGTGACCGAGTCGAACATCGAATAATAGGCCATCGCCGTGCCGGTCGAAAAGTCGCCGGCGCCCATGACGCAAAGGGCGGTCGGATAATCGCGGGCGAAATCGTTCGCGTATTCGTTGAGTGCGGCGACGAATTTCGGCCCGCCGACGGCGATGTCCTTTTCCTTGTAGTTGCCGTGAAAGTCGTTGAAGGAAACGATTCGCAGACGCACCTTGCGATCAGACCTCGCGGAATCCGCCGGCGAAAGGGGCAACGTTTTGATCTCCTGCGCAAAACCTCCGATGGCGGTCGCAATGCACACCAGACAACAAACCGCCGTATTCAACACAACCTGCGAGACACGCGAAAAACGATGAGGCATAACCGGCATCCTTTCCTGCCTGGAGAGTAAAACATACGAATGTGTAATGACTCGGGTAAATAAGTCGGCTCAATAAGACACAATAATGTTAATCAAATACGTCTCAGATTGCAATGATTTTGCATTTTTGGTTGAAATTTATTTGCTCGCACAAAATTACCCCCCGATGTTCGCGGCGTCATGGCAGGATACAATGAATGACCGACCGTGGAACACAAAAAATTAAATTACAGATAGTGAAAAATCATGCCCCGTAATCGCGTTTATGAATCGATCGTGCAAACGACTTATGATACGCCGCTGGTCGAGCTGCGGAGCGTATTGCCGTCCGGTGCGGCGAAGGTGCTCCTCAAGCTCGAATATTTCAACCCGCTGTCAAGCGTCAAGGACCGCGTCGGTCGCGCGATGATCGAAGCGGCGCACGAAACCGGGACGCTCAACGCCGAAACCGAAATCATCGAGCCGACCAGCGGCAACACGGGCATCGCGCTCGCTTTCACGGCCGCTGCCCGGGGGCTGAAACTGACGCTGGTCATGCCGGAAACGATGAGCCTGGAACGCCGGCAGTTGCTCGCCGCGCTGGGGGCGAATCTTGTTTTGACGCCCGGCGCCGGGGGCATGACGGCGACCATCGCCCACGCGAACGAACTCGCCGCGCAAAACGGCAACGCCTGGATTCCTCAGCAGTTTGAGAATCCGGCCAATCCGGCGATTCACGAAGCGACGACCGGCCCCGAAATATGGGCCGACACGCAGGGCGCCGTCGATATTTTTCTTACCGCCGTCGGCACGGGCGGAACCTTTTCCGGCGTGACGCGATTTCTCAAATCGCAAAAGCCGGGGCTGATCGCCTTCGCGGTCGAGCCGGCCGAATCGCCCGTGCTTTCCGGCGGGAAACCCGGCCCGCACGGCATTCAGGGAATCGGTGCGGGCTTCGTTCCGGCCAACTATGATCCGGCCCTTGCCGACGGTGTCGAAACGGTCGAAACGCAAGAGGCGTATTATTGGGCCCGGCGACTGGCCAAAGAGGAAGGGTTGCTCGTCGGCATCAGCAGCGGCGCTAACGTCGCCGCCGCGATTCGCCTTGCGGCACGCCCGGAATATCGCGGCAAAACGATCGTGACCGTCGCCCCCAGTTGCGGCGAGCGTTATCTTTCGACGCCGCTGTTCCGCGAAGAGTGAGGTGTGTCGATCAACCGGAGTTGCGACAATCAGGTAGGGCGGTCACGCCGTGACCACCGCTGTTTTACGGCAGACAAATATCGTCATATCTGCCTCGGTACGACCGCTCCATGACTGTCGCGGCTCTGATTTCTCGTCCCTTGCTTACGCTTCGGGCTCTGATTACGGCGGTCTCGGCGAGACCGCCCTACCTATATGTTTTCCCGTTGTCACATGCGCGGTTTGGCGACGTACTTCGTGTGCAGCAGGTGGTGCGAGGTTTCGCCGAGCGGTTGGCCGAGAAATTCCGCGTACAGCCGCGTGATGTCCGGGTTGTCGTGACTCTTGCGGAGCGATTTCCCTTCGTCTTCGGCGTAAATCGCCTTGATGCGTTCGCGGCGGGTTTCGTTGGTCGTAAACCGCGGCTGGCCGCCCCCGCCGATGCAGCCGCCGGGACAGCACATGACCTCGATGAACTGCCAGGGGGCCTTGCCCTCGCGAACCGCCTGGCAGACTTTCCGCGCGTTCGAAAGCCCGTGCGCGACCGCGACGCTGACCGTCACGCCTTCGAGGAATTTCCAGTCGGCGACGACGTTTTCCAGCTTCAGCGACGCTTCCTTGACGCCGTCGAGCCCCGCGATCGGCGTGACGTGCAGGTTTTCGACGGGCAGTTCGCGACCGGTCACGATTTCGTAGACCGTGCGAAGGGCCGCCTCCATGACGCCGCCCGTGTTGGCGAAAATGTCCGCCGCCCCCGACGAAAGACCCATGGGGGAATCCATTTTTTCGTCGGGCAGGTTGACGAAATCGATGCCGGCTTCGGAAATCATGCGGCCCAACTCGCGCGTGGTGAGCACGTAATCGATGTCGGCGAATCCGCTGGCGCTGAGTTCGCCGCGTCGGGCCTCGAACTTCTTCGCCGTGCAGGGCATGATGGCCACGTTGACGATGTCGGACGATCTGACGCCCATCTTGTCGGCCCAGTAGGTTTTGAGCAGCGCCCCGAGCATCGACATGGGCGACTTGCACGAGGAGATATTCGGCAACAGGTCGGGGTAGATCGACTCGACGTAGTTGATCCAGCCGGGCGAGCAGCTTGTGAACATCGGCAGCGCGGTGCCGGCGTCGCCCTCGACGAGTTTCTTTTTGAGCCGGGTCAGCAGCTCGGTGCCCTCTTCAAGGATGGTCAGGTCGGCGGTGAAATTCGTGTCGAAGACCGCGTCGAAACCGAGCCTTCGCAGCGCGGCGGTCATGCGGCCGGTGACGAGCGTGCCGGGCGGCAGTCCGAAACATTCGCCGAGCGCCGCGCGGATCGCCGGGGCGGTTTGCACGATGACGGTTTTTTTCGGGTCGTCGATGGCGGTCCAGACGTCCTGGATGTTGTCGCGTTCGGTGATGGCCCCGACGGGACAGACGGTCGCACACTGCCCGCACTGCACGCAGGTCACGTCGGCGAGCCGGTGGTTGAACGCGGGGGCGATGGTCGTTTCGAAGCCGCGCGATTGCGGCCAAAGCGCGACGACGCCCTGCACATCGCCGCAGGTGGTCACGCAGCGGCGGCACTTGATGCACTTGCCCGTGTCGCGAACGATGGCCGGCGTCGATGCGTCGATCGCCTTGCGCGTCCGGTCGCCGGGATATTCGATGTCCTGGATGCCGAGATCGGCCGCGACGGCCCGCAGTTCGCAATCCTGGTTCCGGTTGCAGGTCTGGCAGTAGCCGTCGTGTTCCGAGAGCAGCAGCTCA
>JAVBQX010000061.1:0-10686 GCA_031548645.1 Thermoguttaceae bacterium | reverse complement strand
CGGGGATCGCGGCATGATCCGGCAGTTGCAATGTGTCAAAATGGAACTGGGCGAGCCGGACGATTCCGGGCGGCGGCGGCCGGTCACGATTCCCGGCTCCGATTTCCTGCTCGATACGGACTTGATGATCGTCGCCGCGGGCGGAAAGGCGAACCCGATCCTGACCCGCAACACGGCGGGGCTCGAACTGAACAAGTGGGGTTACGTCGTCTGCAACGACGACGGCCGGACCTCGAAACCGGCCGTCTGGGCCGGCGGCGACATCGTCACCGGCGCCGCGACGGTCATCAACGCCATGGGCGCCGGCAAACTCGCCGCCGCCGACATGCACAAATACCTCACCGGCGACAAGGCTGTGTGGCTGTGATAAACAAACTGTACCAATGGCAGCCCGGAGCGCAAGCGACGGGTCAAACGTATTCTTTCTCGCTACGTTTCAATCCGCAAATCATGTCCCATAACAATGATCGACAAAAAATGAAACCATAATACTATTGTGACAGTAATACCCGTCGCTTACGCTTCGGGCTGCCATTATTGTTGCTGTGTGTCGTCGCGTTGTCACACCAAACCCTTTTACTTTTTCACAATTAACTTTTTACCTTAAAAAACCATGCCGATAGAAAATGAATGGCTGAACCGTGCCCGGGAAATTCGCGAAAGACTCGTCCAGTTGAAGGACTCTCTTTGACTGCGCTGCCAAACAATCGGACGTGGCGGGCATTGAGACCGAGATGACCGCCGCCGGGTTCTGGGACGACCAGGAGAAGGCCCAGCAGACGGTCGGGCGGCTCAAGGCCCTCAAGGCCGTTTTGAACCCCTTCGAGGAAATGGACGCCGAGCTGGAAAATCTCGACGTGCTCTTCGAGTTCGGTCGCGAAGACGACGACATGGCGGCCGAAATCCCCGGCACGCTCGCGAAGTTGGACGAAAAGCTCGAAACGCTGGAAACGCAGGCCCTTTTGAACGGCACCTACGACGCGAACGACGCGATCGTGACGATCAACGCGCGCGACGGCGGGACGGACGCCAACGACTGGGCCGAGATGCTGCTCCGCATGTATTCGCTTTGGGCCAAGGACCACGGGTACGACATTGAGCTGATCGACCGCCACGACAACGAGGAGGCCGGCATCAACAGCGCCTCGTTTTACGTGCACGGACCGATGGCCTACGGTTACCTGAAAGGCGAAACCGGCATCCACCGGCTCGTGCGGATCAGTCCCTTCAACTCGGAAGGCAAGCGGCAGACCAGCTTCGCGGCGGTCGACGTTTCGCCCGAGGTCGACGATTCGATCGACGTCGAGTTGCGCGACGAGGACATTCGCGAGGACACCTTCCGGGCCAGCGGCGCCGGCGGCCAGCACGTCAACAAGACATCGAGCGCCATCCGTCTGACGCACCTGCCGACGAACACCGTCGTGCAATGCCAGAACGAGCGAAGCCAGCACAAAAATCGCGCCGCGGCGCTCAAGATGCTCAAGGCGAAGCTGATCCGCATCGAAGAGGAAAAACGCGAATCCGCCATGGCCGACAAGTACAAGAATATGGCCAAGGTCGGATTCGGTTCGCAAATCCGCAACTATTTCCTGCACCCGGACCAGCGGGTCAAGGACGCACGCACCGGCTGGTCGGAAGGGAACTTCCACAACGTGCTCGACGGTCACATCCAGGAATTCCTCGAAGCCTTCCTCCGCTGGCGAGTCAAGACGGAGGATTAGGATTTCGCGGAAAAATGATGCGCAAGAACAGCAGCCGGAAACGCAACGCAACGGAGTGACCGGGGTGAGGTTTTTCCAACCGGGGCAACGTAAACCACGACGAAATATAACGTCCGTTTTCTCTGGGGCAGGTTACCGCGGGACGGTTGGATTTTTTGAGGCATTTGCCTATAAAGCGATTGATCGTGGCGATCCGAGCGTTACAATGAAAGGACCCCCATGAAACAAAACGCCTTGGACTGTCTGCGACGATCAAGTTGCCTGGCGTGCTAGGGCCGAAGCCACTGCTTCATTGGACCGGCTATCCCTTGCGTGGTTGCCTCCCGGCAGAGCCTCGCCCCGTTTCGCCGATCCGTCCAGTGTAATCCGCCTCAAACCAACGTCCCAGCTCAATCGTTACCAAGATACAATTTTACCAAAGGTCGACACTTATGAGAAAAATCCGTTTCAAACATACAATGTTGCTCGCGGGAGCGTTTATCCTGCTGGTCTTCGGCGTTTCAACGATCCGTGCGCAGGAATATACGAGTATTCGCGAAGTCATGCAGGACGAAACGCCGCGCCGCGATTTCACCTTGCAGGGCGAATACCTCTACGAGGCGGACGACGCGAAAATGGGCCTGCAATTGATCGCCGACGGCGACGGCAAATTCAGGTGCGTGTTTTATGACGGCGGCCTGCCCGGGGCGGGTTGGAACACGGGCGGTTTTCGCATGCTCGGCACGGCGGTCGTTGACGGCGAAAACGGCCTCAAATTCGAAATCGACAAAGCCGAGACCGACGACAAAGACCTGTCCGCGGCCCACGAACTCCCGCAAAAAACCGACGCCACCTATCAGATCACGCGTCCCCAGCGCCCGCAGGGGCAGGGCCAGCGTTCCGAACGTCCGCAAGGTGAACGGCGCCAGCAAGGTGATCGTCAACAAGGCGACCGTCCGCGGGGGCAGGGATTCGGATTCGCCCGGGTGGTCATTGAATTGAAAATGCACGGAAAAGACGCGACCTTCACCAAAACGCAGCGCCGCAGCGAAACGCTCAATGCCAAAGCGCCGGAAGGAGCCCTCGTGATTTTCGGCGGCACGAACGTCGACATGTTCCAGCCGGGCGCAAAAATCAACGAAGCGGCGGGACCGTTCGGCAACACGCTATGGTCCGAAGCCGACGCCAAGCCGTTCGAGCGGAAACCGTACACGCTGCACCTCGAATTCCTGCTTTCCTACATGCCGACCTCGCACGGCCAGGCCCGGTCCAACAGCGGGGTTTATATCAACGAATCGTACGAATGCCAGGTTTTGGATTCGTTCGGACTGGAATTGGCCAACAACGAATGCGGCGGCTTCTACCAGATCAAGGCCCCCGACGTCAACATGTGCTTCCCGCCGCTGACCTGGCAGACCTATGATTTCGATTTTACGCCGGCGAAATACGACGGCGACGAAAAGACGGCCAACGCCCGCCTGACCGTCAAGCACAACGGCGTCACGATTCATGACGACATCGAACTTCCCAACGCGACGCCCGGACGAAAAGGCGAAGCGAACGAACCCCGCGGCGTGTACCTCCAGGGACACGGCAACAAGGTGCAATACCGCAATATCTGGCTGAAGTACAAAGATTGATCTTTAATGTAACGGTTGTCACTCTTTGCATGGGGAATATCGCCGCGGTGTCCAATCGCGGCGATTCCTGTTTCTTGCGGCTGGGGAAGGTGAATTTTGGCCGAAGCCTTGGTTTTTCGCCGACATGAAGTACAATGGATTTTCCGTTTTGTGCGACCCGGATTTTTTGCCGACGATCGCGGTGCCGAATCAAAAGAATAACTCCTCCCGTTTGCCCCATGAATCTGCTGCTTTGCTATCCCGTCAAGGAACGTCACGTCGAACGCATTCGTCAAACGTGGCCGGAGATGAACCTGCTTTTCGCCGACCAGAACAACCGCGACGAATCGGAAAAGCTGCTCTTTGAGGCCGATTATTTCTGCGGTCACGTCAAGAAGATGGTCGATTGGGACGCCATCGTGCGACAAGGGCGGCTTCGCTGGATTCAATCGTCGGCCGCCGGGATGGACCATTGCCTCGTTCCGCCGGTGATTGATTCGGACGTCATCGTGACCAGCGCCTCGGGACTGCTGGCCGACCAGGTCGCCGAACACACGATGGCCCTGGTGCTTGGCTGGATGCGGAGTTTGCCCGTTTTTTTCGACGCGCAGAAGAAGAAGGAATTCGTGCGGCGACCGACCCGCGACCTGACCCGCGCGACGGTCGGCATCGTGGGATTCGGCGGAAACGGGCGGCGCGTGGCCCAGGTCATGGCGCCGTTTCATACGCGGATACTCGCGACGGACATGTTTCCGGAAGACAAGCCGGATCACATCGCCGAACTGTGGTCCGAAAACCGGCTCGACGACCTGCTCGCCGAATCGGACGTCGTGCTGTTGAACCTGCCCCTGAACGCATCGACGCATCGTCTTTTCGACGCTTCGCGGCTGGCGAAAATGAAAAAAGACGCCCTGCTGGTCAACATGGCGCGCGGACCGATCGTCGACACGGACGCATTGGTCGCGGCGTTGAACACGGGGACGATCGCCGGGGCCGTGGTCGACGTCACCGACCCGGAACCCTTGACGGAATCGCACCCGCTTTGGGATTGCCCGAATTTGATCGTCACGCCGCACGTCGGGGGGCAGTTCCGCTGGCGCAACGACGACGTGACCGACCTGCTGTGCGAAAATATCCGGCGATTTCGCGCGGGCGAACCGCTGATCAATCTGCTGACGGACAAGAAGCTCGGCTTTCCGATCCGCTCCATGACTCCGCTGTGGATCGACATCAAGCCTCGATTTTGCCCTTGACTTCGCAAATTTTTTCACGTCCGCCGAGATGATACACCATCTGGCCCGGGTTGCTTTATTGCGACTGAAATAAAGTTTAAGCGCATCCGGCGTATCGCCTGCTTCGCCGATGCAGGTCGGTTGCGTTTGACGGTGAAATCAGCCGCAAGACGTCACTTGATGCTCCATTCCGGCAGCTTGACGATTTCGCCGCCTTTTTGCGCCGACTGATGGGCGCAAATTCCCACGCAGGTCCAATTGGCCGACTGCACCGCGTTCGGCCAGGGATCGCGGTCTTCATTCAACGCCGTCAGAAATTCGTTGACCATGTGCGGGTGCGAGCCGCCGTGACCGCCACCCTGGATGAACGAGAGATGATCCGCGTCCTGGATGCTGCGGGTGAACTTGCGGATCGGTTCCGGCAACAGATGGGCGTAATCCGGCACCGTCACGCGACTCGGAATTTTCGGCTCCGGTTTTTTGGCGGTGTGGAGAATGTGCTCCTCCCCTTCGGTGAGAGCCCATTCAAAACTTCGCTTGGTGCCGTAAACGTCGAAACTTTCGCGATATTGTCGCGCGGTGTCATAAAGAAAACGCCAGATATGGGCCGAAACCTCGGAATCCTTGATCTTGATATGGCACGATTCGACGGCGAACTTGTTGCCCGATTTTTGGGCGATGTCCTCGCGAACCTGTCCGGAACCGAAACAGGAAACGTATTCCGCGCAGCCGTCGACCAGCCCGAGCACGGGGCTCACGACATGCGTGGCGTAGTGCATGGGAATCATCCGCTCCCAGTATTCCGGCCAACCGTCCATATCCTGCGGATGCGACGCCTGCATGTACTGGATGTCGCCGAGATCGCCATTGCGGTACAGTTCCCTGATGTACAGGAATTCGCGCGAATAAACGACGGTCTCGGCCATCATGTATTTCAAGCCGGTTTGTTTGACGGTTTCGACGATTTGGCGGCACTCGTCAACGGACGTCGCCATCGGCACGGTACACATGACGTGTTTTCCGGCACGCAGCGCCGCGAGCGACATCGACGCATGATCGGGAATCGGCGAGTTGATATGCACGAAATCAACGTCCGGGTCGGCAAGCACGTCCTCGTATCGGGAATAACGCTTCGCAATGTCGAAGGTATCGCCGATTTTGTTCAGGTGCGTTTCGTTCCTCTGACAAATCGCGTACATTTCGGCAAGCGGATGTTTCCGGTAAATGGGAATGAACTCCGCCCCAAAACCGAGACCTATAATCGCCACCTTGAATTTTTTGCCGTTATTTGACATGCCTGTTCCCCTTTTGCAAGATGAAAAATGAACTCAATAGCATCAGTGTAACACAAAAGGAAAATGTTTTTCAAGTACGAAGGGTGAAAAACGGCGGATTGCGAAGCCATTTTATGCGAATCCGGTGGATCGCTTGCTTCGCCAATGGCGAAAAGCATCGTTTTTTGCGTAATCTCCCCACATTGGCGCAGCAAGCAGCGCCGGTAGCGCGGTGCATTTTTTATCGCCACCACGATAATACGGCTTCCGCTTACAATAAAAATCCCCGTAAAGTTTCTGCAGAAACGTAATCCGCAAGAAATCAGAGCACGAAGCGTAAGCGAGTGCCCCCGGTTGACCATGGACCTTGATTTACGGCCCCTCGCTGACGCTTCGGACTCGGATTGGGGATAAAACTTATTGGCGAAAGCCTTATCCCGCGGCACTGTTTTTGAGGATGAACCAATCGAGCGTGATTCCCAGCACGGAATGCTGCAAAAATCCGGCGAAAATGCTGCGGCACCGAATCGCAAGAAAACCCCAAAGCAGCCCGCCGACGATGGAACCGAGCGTTTCGGTCATCGGATGTCCGAAATGCAGGAAGGTCGAGGCCATCGTCTGCACGAGAACGGCGTTATAAACACCGAATGAATCGCGAAGGCCGTGCTGCAAAAAACCGCGAAAAAAGAATTCCCAGCCGAAATAGTAGGTCAAATACGTCAAGGCGTGACAAAAAAAGAGTGACGGGTCGTTCGTCACGACAGGGTTGTAGGGGTAAACCGCCCAATACGCCGGGTCTTTGCCGGTTAGCATTCCCACGACGAACATCGCCGGAACGAGAAGCAGGGAATTTCTCAGCAAACGTCCGCCGTCCCCCAACCGCAGGCCGTAATCGGCAAGATTTTCGCGAAAAATCAGTTTGATGATCAATATTGGGACAATGCCGAACAGGAAAAACGCTCCGAAAATTTTGTGTGCCCCCAAAAGGAAAACCGTAACCGCGTTTTCGCCAAGTGTTTCGTACACAAAGCTTTGTACCGCACCCGGAACCGCGAGATATTTCCACCCGGTCATGGCCAGCATGGCGTAAATCATGATCAGAGTCGGTTTGAATTGTTTTTTGGCAATCAAATCAGACACAAATTGAAAAATACTCGGGTCGGCTGAAGTGGACTGGGACATGTTTTGAAAATCAATACTAAAATGAAATCAAAGGTGGGAAGAACCGTCTCCGGATATGGGATTCGCGATTTTGTGGTAGAATGGCATTATATCCGGTCCCGTCCCAGATGCAATTTACCGCGACCACTCGTTTCACGCGGAGATGCAAAACAGCTTGTAACGTTTTTCCGTTTGATTGATTTCTCTCACAAAGGCACAAAGGACACGGAGAAAACTTGTTGTATTTCATTTGCCCCTTTGTGAACTCCGTGCCTCCGTGAGAGAAAAATAACCATTTTGATATGACAATCTCGAAACGCACCCCCATGTCGATACCTCCGATTGACCCGGACAACCAGAAGCTGCTGGACCAGTACACGGAAATCGCGAGACTGGCGGGAGGACTTGCGCACGAGATCAAAAACCCGCTTTCGACGATCCGGCTCAACGTCGAACTTCTGGCCGAAGACCTGGCCGAGGGCGATTCGCCGCAGGATCGCCGGGCGTTGCGAAAAATCGAAATCGTCAATCGCGAATGCCGGCGTCTGGAGGATCTGCTCAACGACTTTCTCAATTTCGCCCGGGCGCACAAACTGGAGTTGGAACCGGTCGACATCAACCGGTTGCTGAAGGAAATCGTCGACTTTTTTCTGCCCCGGGCCCGGGAGGCGAACGTCGAAATCATCGAATATTACGCGAACGACCTCCCGACGGTGATGATCGACCGGCGTTCGTTTCACCAGGCGGTACTGAACCTGATCCTCAACGCGGTGCAGGCGATGCCAAACGGCGGGGAACTGGTCGTGCGGACGCGTGTGTCGGGCAACGCCGTGGCGATCGACCTGATCGACAACGGCGTCGGCATGGACGACCAGACGAAGGAAAAGCTGTTCGACGCGTTCTTCTCGAGCAAACGCGGCGGCTCGGGGCTCGGCTTGCCAACGACGCGCAAAATCATCGAGGGGCACGGCGGCCTGATCGCCCTGCAAAGCGAAGTCGGCCACGGCACGCAGTTCACGATCCTGCTCCCCACCCTGGCGCGGCTCCCGTGATGATTCTGGCGTCACATTCCAGTTGAAAAATAAGGCATTCGCCAAAAAGTTATACGTCTGTTATTGAGATTGGATCAGCATACTCCAGCGTTCAATCGTCGGTGTTCGTTTCAATCGCAGTGAATAGGTTTTCATTTCTTTTACGTTCAGTCTGACACCGCGATGGCATTCGCGATCCAAAAAGTAAACGTTTGGGGCAATGCCGCTCCAACGCATGGAGCGTGTCCATTCACGAACTGCGTCCAAATCAATTTGCAAACGCTTGATGTGTTGATAACGATGCTTGTTATAACGCCACCAGTATTCCAAACCGTCGACAATACTGCAATGCTGTTGGGGCACTCGTCTCAATCGAGTTGCCATACACGACGTTGAACTGCTTTTGCTTCACTTCCAAAATTCCGAACGGGCAACGCAAGGGCGTTGATGCATCCCGGTTGCCTTCGGCCTCCGATGGTTCGCGAGTCGTTGCCTCGCTTGTTTGTTCCCGCTTCGCTGTTTACGAGTTGACACCAGCGCCCAACGGAAGCGGGTGATTGGCAATGAGCGGCAGCTCATCCGGGATGCATCAACGGCCTACCGTTGCCGATAACCCATCTTGCCGAGCAGCTCACGCATCGTGCTCAAGGCAGGCAGTTCTTCGCTCTTGTAACCTTTCTCTTTCGTCAAGGCTTCGAGCACCGCCTTGGCCGTCATGCGTGTATAACGAAAGGTTGTTTTGAACGTCGGATGCGTTTGCGAATTCGGATCGACGAGCGAACGAATATCAGTTGGCAAATTAGGAAGTTTTTCCGAAAAACTTTTCCTGCCGCTCCGTGGCAAATCGGCGATCACTTTTCCTTTTTTCTTTTCGAGAAGAGCTTTGCGAGTCGTTCGCTGATCCCAGCCGAAAAGGTATCTTGCCTGGCTCGTATTTCCGTTGCAGTGATCAAGCACTACCCGGGCTTGAAAACGGCGACGGTCGATTCGATTCATTTGGCAAGCGGCATTTTTTAATCGTTTGAACGGTTTTCTCATCAGGCCGTGCTAACATAGTCCCCTCCATGAATGCTTGAGTGAGAAAGAATTTTACCAACTCAACAAAATTCTCCAATTCCAATCCTTCAATTTATACGTATCATTTCTCGGCGAATGCCTAATACTTCGCCGTGATCGAATACCGGCCTGAACCGATTTCGATTTTGTCGTCGCCGTTGTGTGCGGGCTTTTCGCCGTTGACGCGGATCGAATCGGCGTCGGCGGTCGGAACGATCAGCGTCGCTTTCGAGCCGACGGGGATCGTCACGTCCCAGACGAATTGGCCGTTTTCCTTGCGCCAATGACTTTTGACCGTGCCGCGCACCGATTCGTATTCGGCGTTGACGAACGTCAGGTCACCGACCGGGAGCGGGGCCATGTCGAGCGTTCGGAACCCGTCCTCCGACTTGATGCCGGCGAGATTCTGGTACAGCCAGATCGTGAGATCGCCGACGAGCATGACGTGGTTGCCGCTGTTCATCGCGGGGTCGGCGGTGTTGCCGTTCCAGAGTTCCCAAATCGTGGTCGCGCCGTTTTCGACCATATACCCCCAACTCGGGTAATCCGTGTTCGAGGCGAAACGATACGAAACGTCCGCGCGACCGAATTCGGTCAACACGCGATTGAGCCACTGCCCGCCGATCAAACCGGTACCGATGTGATAATTCGTCACCTTTTCAATATTATTCATCAGCGTCGCGAAGACTTTCTCGCGCTGACCGTCCGGGACGATTCCGAAATAAAGCGGCAACACGCACGAGGTTTGCGTGCCGTTGTCGTATTTTCCGGTCCCGGCGTCGTAATACTTTTTGTTGAACGCGGCGGTCATCATCGCCGCTTTTTCGCGATGGGCTTTCGACTCGTCGGTTTTCCCGAGCATGTCGGCGTATCGGGCGACCAACTGCAAATTGTGAATGTAATACGAGGTCGCCAGAATTCCCTTCGAGGTTTTTCGCGCCGGGTCGGCGGAGTGAATCAATTCCTTCCGTTCCGGCGGCACGCACCAATCGCCGTAATTGTCGACTTCGATGATGCCGTCCTTGATGAACTGGTCGAGGAAATCGAGCCATTTGACCATCGCGGCGTAATGACGCTTGATCGGGCGGTCGTCGCCGTATTGTTTCAGGATGCTTTCCGGCACGATCGTGAACGCGCTCGGCCAGGTCACGTTCGGGCTGTAGAGCGGCCAGAACGGCGGGCAGACGTCGGAGAGATTGCCTTCCTTCGTTTGTGATTCCTCGATGTCCTGCAACCACTTCGAGTAAAGCGTCACGTTGTCGAACAGGAACATTTCGCCGAGTGATTCGGCGGCGCGATCCCCCTGCCAACCCTGCCGCTCATCGCGTTGCGGGCAGTCGGTCGGAATGCTGAGGTAATTGCCGCGCGTGCCCCAAAAGATGTTTTTGTGAATCTGGTTGACCATCGGGTTCGAGCATTCGAATTTTCCGACCACCGGCAAATCGGTGTTGACGACGCAACCGGTGAGCGTATCGAGCGTCGGCGTGCCGGGATAGCCGGTCAGTTCGACGTAACGGAACCCGTGATAGGAAAATCGCGGTTGATACGTTTCGCCGTTCGGGTCGCCTTTGAGCGTGTAAATGTCGCGCACTTTCGCGCCGCGGATGTTGGCC
>JAVBQX010000296.1:0-24421 GCA_031548645.1 Thermoguttaceae bacterium | reverse complement strand
AATTCGTCCTGCCGCGAAAACTGCTCGGGGTTGAAAAATCGCCGGTCAACCTGCAGTTCAAATGGGCCGACAACTGCCCCCTCGACGGCAAAATCGACTCGTTTTACACCGACGGCGACGCCGCCCCGATCGGGCGGCTGAACTACGTCTTTGATGCCGGGGAAAATTGAAGCCCCGTTGCAGCTTTCGCCGGAAATAGCACTACTGTCCGCAACGACCGTATTGTCGCCCCAGATTTTGGATGTCATCCTGCGGGACATCGCCGGAATGAATCCAAAGTCGGGCGCGGAGTTCGAGCGATTCTTCACGGGGCAACGCGAATTCACGGTCGCCGGGGAAGGCGTTCATGAAACAGAAAATCGGCGGATATAAATGCCTGTTGTCGGGATAACCCGGCGTTTTCGGATGTTCGAAAAGCGTCATGCCGAAACGCTTGACGCCGTCGCGGGAAGGAAAGTTTCCCGTTACGTCGATCCAGTTCGGGGCGTCGGGCGAACCGCCGACCGTCGCCGGCTCCGTGATTTTGCCTTCCGGGTCAGGCGTGCAGGTCACCGTGAGCGAATCGGCTTTGGCCGTCCGCATGGTGATGCCGCCGTAACCCGCCCCGGGACGTCCGCCGATGGCCACGCCGTCTTCCAGCGCGGTGAGCGTGACGTCCGTGTCAATGAAACGCGTGACGCCGCGGGACGCAAAAACCCGCATCACGGCGTTTTCCCTGACGAACGGTTTGTCCGAATCCTCCGGCAACGGATCGCCGGATTGCGCGGGACGCTGTGCAAACCGCCATTCGCTTTCCGCTTCAATGACGGTCATGACGGGCCCGACCTCGATGCGGCGAATCGCCACGGGATAGGAACGCACGTCACAGACGGCCCAAATGTCTTCGACTCGCGAATTCCAACGGGTCACCGGCCAACTCCACCACAGCCCGCGATGATGCGGGTGATCCGCCGGAAAATCATCGGTCAGAATTTCGCCGTCGAAACCGTAAATCGGGTGAATGTAATCGCCGCGTGTGCCGCCGTAATATCGACCGTCCGCAAACTTGTGCAACACCACATCGTCCGGTTTGGGCACTTCCCCGAAATTGTATCGCAACACCGGCCGGTCGTTTTCAAAAATCGTGTAGGCGTTGTTCTCCGCATCATGCACGCACTTCATGCCGGTTTTATCGGATGAATACGGCGCCAGACTATATTTTTGCGTCCCGACGGAACCCGCAGGCTGAATCCACCAGAGCCGGTCTCCGCTTTTCTGCGCGATGATCGAAGCGGAAACGTCATTTTGCGTTTCCGGCGTCAATCGCCAAAGCAACGACGAATCGTCACTAAAGGCAACGCTGACCGGGCTATCGGTCGCAAGCGGCATGTCACCCAACGGCAGCTCCACCGTTTTCGCCGCATTTTCCTGCAATTTGCGAAGCGAAATCTTTTTGACGACGATTTCATCACCGCCGGCAAACAGGCGGAAGTCGGAACCGTTGGACCTGTTTTCAAATCGCGGTTCCGGCAAACGGAACGTCGCGATGTTCCAACCGTCCTTATGCTCAATCCGTTCCGGTTTGATTCCGCGAAACGCCTGATCCAGGCCTTTCAACGCCGGGTGGTACGAATCGTAATGCAGGGCAAAGGAATCGGGGGCGGCGTTCGGTCCCAGCCGGTAAACGACGGTCAATTCGACCGCGTGCACCTGTTCGATCAAAAACGTGGCGTCGACGTCGAAATAGAAAAAGCGTTCACAGGGGTTGCCGACGTTCGTTTTGGGGATCGTCGTCCAGACCTTCGTTTTTTGGCCGTGATCGTCGATTTCGACCACCTTGACCGGGCCGTCGCCCGGCGCTGCGAAATTGACCGCCGTGACGCCAAGTTCCGCCCCGGGCGTTGCCGAAGGTTCCGGATATTTCGGAGCGATTGAAATTTCGCGGATGCGCTCTTTTTCATGAAACTTTTTCGCGAATTTTTTCGTCAGTTCCAGATAAAACGTCCCGAACTCCCGCGATTCGCAGATGTCGGTCCCTTCGTGAAACTCGTTCCAGGTTTCCAGGTGCACGAGAAAGGGCCGCGTTTTCGGATTCATTCTCAACAATCGCTCCCAACCGAGCGTGTAAAAATCGCCGTCGTCGCGTGACCGGACAAGCGGCGTGCGACCGGGCACGGCGCTGTGATCATAACCGGGCCCGATGGCCGCCGCGTCGAGCACGATGAAATTGAGGGCCGCGCCCCATTGATACACGGAATCCGCGTCGCCGGGCCATTCCGCCGCTTTGACGATGTAAAGGTCGCTGCCGAAATCGTCGCGGAACATCTCGCGAACCGCCGGGAACAAGGTGTCGTCAACGTCTTTCGCAAACGCGGCGGCATAAAGAAACACGAGCGGCTTGCCGTCGACGGTCGCGCGATGTTTCGGCGGCACCATTGAAAAAAAGTTGCGGATCGTCGCGTAAAACCAGCGTTTTCCGGCGTCCGTCGTCAGGTCGACCTGGTAATTTCCCGCATTGTTCGCAAGCGTGCTGGTGTCGTAAAACATGCCGAGCGTCGGCGGCTTTTCTCCGTTGGCGAGCATGGCGTCGAGTGCCTTGACCATGTGCGGCACACCTTCGTCGCTGAAATGAAATCCGCCCGGCTGGCGCGGCGTCGGCGAACCCCAATAAACGGGAATGGCGACGTCAATGCCGGCCTCGGTCATTTGCCGGAACTGCGTTTCGTGCCATTTGGGATTCTTCCAGCTCATTCCTTCGGTCGTGACCGGGTGATCGGTGAGCGCGTCACTGCCGTCGGAATTGAGGAAATGAGCTTTCGAGTCGATGTCGTACCAGTAAAAATACGACGTCGCGATGATCGGGTCGCCGGTTTGAAACGGTTTCAAGCTGATTTCGCCGGGCTTGGGAGCAAAATACGTTCCAGGTGCGGGGGCCGGTTGAAAATTTTCCGGCACATCCGCCGCCCGGATACCGGAAACGAACAGCATTAAGGAAATCACAAAAAAAACTCGAATCACGCGCGACATGGCAATCTCCAAATATTTTTGTAAGCGTTCATTGGTCGTTCGAATCGTCAATCAATGACACGACTTCGGCTTTGACGAGGGCGATCAAATCATTCGGGGCGATCCGGATTTGAAGTCCGCGTTGACCCGCGCTGACATAAATCGTCTCGAAATTTATGCACGATCGGTGAATCCAGGTCGGAAAACGTTTTTTCATGCCGATCGGCGAACAGGCTCCGCGAATGTAGCCCGTGATCGCCAGCAAATCCTTCATCGGGATCATCTCGCAGCTTTTGTTGCCGGAAATTTTCGCCGTTTGCTTCAAATTCAATTCGGCGTCACCGGGAATGATGCAAACGAAATGGCCGGTTCTGTCCCCTTTGAGGACCAGCGTTTTGAACACTTGTTCGACCGGCTCGCCGAGTTGCGCCGCGACATGCACCGCACTCAAATCCGACTCGTCGACCTCGTAAGAGACAAGTTCATAGGCCATTTTCGCCTGGTCCAGCAAGCGAGCCGCGTTCGTTTTTTGAATCTTCATGAAGGTATCCGGAAAATTGAAGTTTCAACGTGTCGTGTCATGACATCATTGTAACATCTTTCCGCGCGAATTGGAGAAGGAACTTTTAACCCGTCGCTGACGCTCCGGGCTGCCATGAGAAACAAACTGCTCATTGCGCTGTCGTATCAGGTTCTTGCCGTTTTCACCCTTTGATCTTCGCGACGTTGTTGTGAATCTTGTCCACGGCGTTGACGATGTCGTCCATGTCGGATTTCGTGCCAAGCATGATTCCCTGGGCGCCGATCCAAATGGCCGAGTTGAAGGTTTGAATCAGCGACGGGCAATGGTTCCGCCTCTTGTAATTTTCGAAGTCGAGTTCGTCCGCCGTGTAAAACTTCTTGTAAATGTCCGATTGGAACACGTCGTTGATGAACGGCTGCGTATAGATCGGATCGTTCGGATAACCGGAATACGCCGGGAGGCCTTCGGCATTCATCGCTTCCAGGAACCGGGCGCGGGGAAGACCGTCAAGACCTTCCTGATTGTAAACCATGGAGTAAATGTAATAGGAAGCCTGCGTCGCTCCTTTGTGCAGTTTGACGGGCGTGACGCCGGGGTACGCGGAAAGTTTTTCATTGAGATACGATGCGTTTTCGTTGCGAATCCGGTGCTGCTCTTCGAGATTTTCGAGTTGGCACAATCCGATCACGGCCTGGTATTCGGCCATGCGAATTTTGGACGCCAGGATGAAGGACCTGATATTGCTGACCGCGCCAGGCATCGTTCCCGACGCATAACCGTAATTATGGTAGGAATAGAGCCGGCTGTAATAATCCTCGTCGTTGGTCAGAATCGCGCCCCCTTCGCCGATGGCGAGGTTTTTCGACGTCTGGAAACTGAAGCATCCGGCATTGCCGAAAGTGCCGACTTTTTTGCCGTCGATTTCCGCCAAGTGGGCCTGGCAAGCGTCTTCCACGACGAACAGGTTGTGTTCTTTGGCGATTTTCATGATGGCCGGCATGTCCGACGGATAACCGCAGATGTGAACCGGCAGAATCCCTTTGGTTCGCGGAGTGATTTTCGCCTTGATGCTTTCGGGATCAATTTGGAACGTCGCCGGGTCAATGTCCGCCCAAACGGGCATGGCACCTTTGTAAAGGACGCCGAAAACCGAAGCGCTGAACGTGTAAGGAGCGCAAATCACTTCGTCGCCCGGCTTGATGTCCAATTCCATCCAAGAGGCGCTCAACGCGTTGGTGCCGTTGACCGTCGTGAGGCAGTATTTCATGCCGTGCATTTCGGCCCATTTTTTTTCAAATTCCGCGACCTTGGCGCTGCGGGACCAAACGCGGTTTTTCATGACGGCGTTCAGTTGGGGGTCGAATTTTTCCGAATCCCATTTCGGCCAACTTTGCCAGCCTGTCTTGTGCGCTTTGGGGCCGCCGAGTATGGCCGGAACGGTGGCGTCGGCGCTCCCTTGGGCAAGTGCCGAAACCGTGGGGATTTGGGTCGCCAAAACGGCTCCCGCCGCGGCCAATCCGTTGTATTTGAGAAACGAACGCCTGGTTACTTTGTCATTTTTCATGGGAACCTCTCGATTTAAACAGGTGGGGCCATTGCTGATTCCACCGGGATTTGTCCAGCGGAAACGAGCACGAACGGCATATTTCGATTCAACACGATTGTAATGGGGCGTGAAAGCACGGTAAAGTATAATTTTACGTCATTTACGTATGATTTTGCGACATGTCCGTTGGGCTACCTGATTTTTTCGTAGATCAGAATCACGGCGGCGGGTTGCTTCTCGACGGTTACGGGCAAACCGGTTTCCATCAATTCGCAGCCGTTAAAACGACCGAGCTCGCCCGCGTCGATGTCACGGACGACATACGTCGCCGCCGGGTCGAGTTCCTTGAGCTTGAACTTTGCGGAAACATAAGGCGAGGCTTCGCGGCGGAAGACCTGCACCATTCCTTCGGATGCGTCGGACATGCCGAACTGCCACGCCATCCAGACGTCGGCGTCGAGACTGTAACCGGTCAGCGGGAAGAAGTCGCCGTAAAAATATTTGTTGACCGCTTTCCAGTTTTGGTAATAGGTTTGATACGGGCCGTAATCCGCTTCCGGGTCGCGAAGATCGGCGCAACAATTGACGTAATTGCAGAGCGCGCTTCGCAGGCGGTACGAATCGCGGCTGATTTCGCCCGTCCCGAAGAGCGGCACCCACGCCGAAAGTCCGTAGGTTTGCGACTGGTTGCTGTCCGCGTTGAAAATGAAATCGCTCCGCAACAGCGGCACCGCGCGGCGCAAGGTTTCAATGTCGTTCCGGCGACCGCCGCTGGCGCACGAATCGATGAGCATGTCGGGGTGCCGCCGTTTCAACTCGTCCCAAAACGCGAGATAGCCGGTGACGTGTTTCATTTCGGTCATCCCGCGGCGGTCGGGCGCGTCGTTATTTCGCCAAAAATCGAGCGGGTCGATGTTGTAATCCTGGCGGTACAGGTCGATTCCCTCCTTCGTGATAATACAGTCGATATGTTCGACGCACCATCGCCACGCCTCGGGATTGCCGAGATTCAAAAGCCCGCCCTGTTCGCCGCCGAGCACCCAATCGGGATGTTCGTTCGCAAGCCATGTGTCCGCCGCGACGCGTTCCGGTTCGAACCAGACGATCGATCGCACGCCTTTGCCGCGGCCATGATCGGTGATCGGTCGCAACCCGCCGGGAAAGCGTTTCTGGTCGACTTCCCAGGTGCCGGTGTGCGGCCAGCCGTGGTTGTTGACGTACCAGCCGGCGTCCATCCACCAATAGTCGAGCTTGATCCCCTCTTCAAGATAACGGTCGATGAAAAGTTTTTGCGTGTCCGAAGTCGCGTTGATCATCTCGGCGTATTGATGCGAACTGCACGCGGCAAAATGCGGCTTCGGTGGCTTGCCGTCGAATTGCGGGTAATTATGCGCGAGCATCCATTGCCGCCAGATGTTTTGCGAACGCACGACATCGCCTTGATAGAATTGCATGACGGTCATCGACGATCGGGCTTCTTCGCCGGTGTGCAGGGTAAAATGCGTGAGTTCCTGCCCGGCGGTGAGGGTAAGGTCGGTTCGTGTGTTGTCGGGCGAGTCGTTCTCAAAGGTCGCGGCCCATTGTCCGGCCCAACCGACGACGGCGATCACCCCGCCATCCGCGCCGCTGATGTTGAAATAAGGCCAATCCGAATTGCTCGGACGTCCTCCGGAAGTCGTGATTCGCGTCGTCTGTCCCGGCTTGAGCGGGGTTTCGTGCGGCATGAAATCATCGGCACGGCACGGACTTCCCGTGTTGTGATGCAGCGTCGCGGTTCCCTGGCTGAAATTGGGGAACGACGTGTCAAGCCCCTTGAGGTCCGCGATGATCGGCGTGTCGCTCTCGCCGTTGTTTTTCAGGAAGAGCGTCCATTCCACGGTCGGAAAATCATGATATTCGATGCCGAGCATGCGCACTTGGAGCTTGGTTCCCGGGTCGTTCCAGGTGACGACGTATTGCGTGCGGTTTCCGTCAAGCTGTTGTTTCGTTCGCTTGACCGGCCATGTCGCGAGAAGTTCCGCCGAAGGTTTTCCGCCATACGAAAACGAAAACGGAGGTTCCGTCGTCGGCATTCGATCCGGCATGAGGATCGGGAGTTCGTCGAGCCAAAGCGTTTTGCCGTTTTCGCATTCGACGCGAATGTCGGCCCAGTCCGCCTGGTCCCAGCCGATGCCGTCACCGCCGTCTTCGATGATCAGCGAAAAACGGGTCGCGCCGTCGAGCGGGATGTTGACGTCGATCGGTTTTGAGGTGACCCGCATGACCGGCGAGCGGAATTTTTCTTTCCCGTCAACTTTGACGACGAAAACGACGGTCGATTTGTCGGCCGTGCCCGTCTGCTCGTTTTGATCGACGCCGACGGTTGCGAAAAGCGTTTTTCCCGCAACGGGAATCGCGACGTCGATATGACTGTTCGCATGACAATAGAGCCCGCGGCCATAATGACGGCCCTGCATCTGCATCGGCCTGCCGTTGCGTCCCCGTTTTTGCACGGGATCGTTATTCTCAACGACAGTCAGCCCGAACTGCCGCGACACATCGGGGGCGATTCCCTCGAATTTCGCGCAGGACCAATTTCTTGTCTCCAGCATTTCACCCGGCGAAACTTCCACGGCCACTAATGTATTGGCAAATACCATACAAAAAAGCGAAATTACGGCAAGCAGCGAAGTTTTTGGCATAATTATATTCCTTTCAGTGCGATGCGGTAATGGCATGAACAAAGGTCACTTCGTTCCGATCGTTCCCTCGGTCGGGCTGCTGGCCGAGGCGTACAGTTTTTTCGGGATGCGGCCGGCGAGGTGAGAAAACCGGCCCGATTCGCAGGCCAAACGCATGGCGTGCGCCATCTTGAGCGGGTCGCGAGCATGGGCAATACCCGTGTTGAGCAGCACGCCGTCGACGCCGAGTTCCATCGCGAGCGACACGTCGCTGGCCGCGCCGACTCCGGCATCGACGATGACCGGGTAATCCGGATCGCCGTCTTTCAGATATTCCATGCAGATGCGGATCGCGTTCGGGTTGAGCAGTCCCTGTCCGCTGCCGATCGGGCTGCCGGCGGGCATGACGGCGCTGGCCCCGGCGTTTTTGAGTCGCCGTGCCATGAGCGCATCGTCGGACGTGTAGACCAGCACCTCGAAGCCGTCGGCGACGAGCGTTTCGGTCGCTTTGAGCGTTTCGATCGGGTCGGGCAGCAGCGTTTTCGTGTCGCCCAGGCATTCGAGTTTGACCCAGTTCGCGCCGGGGTTGCCCATCTGCAACAGGATTTCGCGGCCGAGCCGGGCCACGCGAATCGCATCGTCCGCCGAAAAACAGCCGGCCGTGTTCGGTAAAATGGTGTAACGCTTCGTATCGATGAAATCGAGAATATTCTGTCCCTCGGCGTTGACGAGGCGATCGCGTCGGACGGCGACGGTCACACATTCGGTGCCCGAAAGGTCGAGCGCCTCCTGCATCACGGCGAAGGTCGAATAGCGGCCCGTCCCGACGAACATGCGGCTTTGAAACGAATGCGAGCCGATCACCAACGGCTTGTCCTGTTGTGCGGTCATGTGGAAATCCGGTTGTGTCAAAAGGGTTATTTTGTCGCCAGAAAAATATCGAAATCTGAACGAATCTCTCTGGAATTTCCCCTTAGTATATGCGAAAAACGCCAAAAAATCACGACCGTGAACCATTTCGAGGAAAGAAAAAAATCATGCCGATGTGCCTGAGAAACAGATTCCGGCCTTTCCGGCACGGGCAATCCCATTGCGCCACGCCGAAAATAGCCGGATATCCATTGACAAAAGAAACGTAATCCCAACCGAATACACGAAAAACGCATTATCGATAGAAGATTATCGATAAATAATAAGCTTAATGTTTTTTTTGTCAATCGGGGGTGTCACCGCCGAAAATCAAATTTTCATGATGTTGCCGCGAGCTAATAATTGAATTTCGACGCCTTTTTGAAATATTTACATGAAATCTCCGGCATAATCGGCAAAATGTGATCCCTTTTTCAATATTTTCGTGAAAATGTGAATTTCGCCACAGTGGCGTATATTTACAGGTCGAAGGCGGAGCCCCGATCCAATGCGGTCACAAGGTTCGCTTCGTTTTTTCTCCCACTATCAAAATTAAAGGAGATTCCCGTATGAAACGGACCATCGTTTCCAAAGCAGTCATGTCGGCGTTGGCCGCGGCTGCGTTTCCACTTGTGTCGCATACCGCCGAAGTTCAAAAACCGCTGCCGGAGACGCCGCGAGAGCCGACCCGGCGCGACGGCTTCGCGGGGTATGATCACCCCAATCAATATCTGGTTTATCCCACAACCACTATCGCCGACAACATGATGCCGGTCGTCGTGCATATGGATCAGGACAAGGAGGCGCGGCAAAAGCTCGCCGATCTGGAAAAACGCACCGGCAAAAAGCCGAACGTGTTGATTTTCCTCATGGACGACGTCGGCTGGATGGACGTGGGCTTCAACGGCGGCGGCATCGCCGTCGGCAATCCGACGCCGGACATCGACGCCATCGCGAGTCAGGGGTTGATCCTGACTTCGGCCTATTCGCAACCGAGCAGTTCGCCGACGCGGGCCACGATCATGACGGGTCAATACCCCGTGCATCACGGCATTCTCGTTCCGCCGATGTACGGTCAGCCGGGCGGACTGGAAGGTTCGACGACCGTCGCCCAGCTCATGCGTGATCAGGGTTACGTGACGCAGGCGATCGGCAAATGGCACATGGGCGAAAACGAAGGATCGCAGCCGCAAAACGTCGGGTTCGATGATTTTCGCGGTTTCTGCTCGGTGTCCGACATGTACACCGAATGGCGCGACCCGCATTTCAACCCCGAGGTCGCGTTGAGCCCGGCACGTTATGATTACATCAAAAATCTGCCGTTCAGCAAGGGCGACGTTCA
Source organism: Thermoguttaceae bacterium (assembly GCA_031548645.1). Classification (GTDB taxonomy): domain Bacteria; phylum Planctomycetota; class Planctomycetia; order Pirellulales; family Thermoguttaceae; genus WRMR01. The sequence continues at coordinate 14,456 of JAVBQX010000296.1, read as the reverse complement.
TGCCGTTCGTGGCGGCAAGATGGAAACGATCGCCGACATCACGCCGAAATACATGGAAGACCTGGACCAGCGGTGGATGCAATACGGCGTCGAGTTCATCAACAAGATGAGCAAATCGGACAAGCCGTTTTTCCTTTATTACGGCACGCGCGGTTGTCACTTCGACAATTACCCGAACGAACGTTACGCCGGTCGTTCGCCGGCCCGCACGAGTTATTCGGACACGATGGTGGAAATGAACGACATTTTCGCCACGCTGTACAAGGCGCTCAAGGACTCCGGACAATTGGAAAACACGCTCATTATCTTTACGTCGGACAATGGCCCTGAAGCTGAAATTCCGCCGCACGGACGAACCGCATTCCGTGGCGCGAAAGGTTCGACCTGGGAAGGCGGCGTTCGCGTTCCGACCTTCGCCTATTGGAAGGGAATGATCGAGCCCGGGAAGTCGGACGGCCTCTTTGAACTGGCCGACCTCCTGCCGACATGCCTTTCGCTCGCCGGAAAACCGGGTGCCGATCTTGCGAAGCTCGTTCCGGAAAAGACGTTCATTGACGGCATCGACCAGGCCTCTTTCCTTTTGGCGAACGAAGGCCAATCGAACCGCAAAACGGTCTTTTACTTCTGGAATGACAAACTGTCCGCCGTTCGAACCGACGAGTTCAAGTATTTCATCCTGTTCCAGGACCCGTTCGCGGCGACCAAAACCGGTTACCAGGGCGGCTTCACCGGCGGCATGATCCAGGGGGCAGGCTCACTGATGTTCAACCTGTACACCAACCCGCAGGAGGACGATGCCACCGGAATTCGTCATATTCCCATGGGCACCTCGCTCGAAGGGGAGTTCGCTGTTTACAGGGAAATTCTCAAAAAATATCCGGGTAAAACCCAGATTGCGTTGGATTAAACCATAGAGCAAAATAACGAGCCGGGACCTGTGGTCCCGGTTTCAGTTTTTAACAATCACCGTGGAACCGACGATGTCGCTTGCCGGTCGACCGCTTGCCACCAGGGTTGCCATGACCTTGAGATACGGGGCGATGTGGCTGAAAAAGTGTCGAAATCCGTCGCACAGGTAGTTTAGGTTTCGCCCCTCGTTCTCCGTGCGAATGAAACGATGTTTCGGACAACCGCCCCAGCAGCCTTTCAAGACGTTGCAATTGCGGCATCGGTCGGGGAGCGTGGCGAATTTGTCACGGCCAAATTGTTCCTGACGTTCGGAGTCCGTCATGACCGCCAAAGGTTCGGCGGTGAGATTTCCAAGCAGGTATTGCGGATAGACATAATGGTCGCACGCATAAACGTCGCCGTTATGCTCCACGATGACCGAGCGTCCGCAGGTGGGTTGATGGTGGCAGACCGTGCCCGGGTTTTCGGTGAAATTTGCAAGGGCCCACTCGAAATTCATGACGAACGTTTTGCCGACGTCCCGTTTGACCCATGTGTCGAAAATCGTCGTCAAAAACCGGCCGTATTCCTCCGGCAGCACCGACCATTCCGTCACCTCTTGCTCTCCGTCTTTATCGCCGGGACTTCCGAGCCGCAAACCGCTTTCCGCGTCCGCGTCATCGGGAAGCCGTTCCACCACGGGCAGAAACTGCATGAAACGCACCCCCGACGCACGTAAAAACTCGTAAATTTGCATGGGAAATTTCGAACTGTGCCTCGTGACCGTGGCGAGAACGTTGTACTCCACGTTATGATCTTGCAGCAATTTTAACGCACGCATGACCGCGGCGTGACTCGGTTCACCGGTCATGGTGCGTCGATAGGCATCATGAATTTCGGCGGGACCGTCCAGGGACAGCCCGACCAGAAAACCGTTTTCATGCAAAAACTCGCACCAGTCGTCGTCAAGAAGAATTCCGTTGGTTTGGAAACTGTTGCTGATATTTCGGCCTTCGCCATGTTGTTTCTGCAACGCAACCGCCCGTCGGAAAAAACCAAGCCCCATCAGCGTCGGTTCCCCGCCCTGCCAGGTGAAGGCGACCTCGTCCGATTCCCGGATGGAAGCGATGTAGTTTCGCACGTAAGCTTCAAGAACCTCTTCGGTCATGCGGAATCGAGTTCCGGTCGGATAAATCGCCATCTTCTCGCGATAAAAACAATAATCACAATCCAAATTGCACCCAGGCCCGGCCGGTTTCGCCATGGCGTGAAAAGGTTTTGTCGGTGATGTGGTGAATTCAGCCATGTTTCCAGCGTCCGTCGTTTTTTCTGCGGTTCCGTCTTTTCAATTTGTCTGCCAATACGTTGTTAGCGCATTCGCATATCGCCTCAATTTGGCTTCACGCAATAGAATTCGACTTCCCAGAGGCGGGCCAGGTTGCCGGGGGTGAGGGTGATCAGCAGGCGTAACCGTTTGGTTTCCACTTCGGGAAATTTTCGGCCGAAATCACACGATTCGTTTTCCGTCACGTCACTGCCGGGAACGTCGACCCACCACATACTTACCATTTGTTGCAGGGAAAAATCAGTAATCGGCGTCTTGGGCGAGCCGCTTCCCGCCTGGCCGCTCAACACGCGAAAGGCGTTGATTTTGACCGGCTTTTCCCACTCGAAAACGACCCAATGTTGCGTGTCGCCCTCGTCGCTGACCCAGCGGCCGGCGTTGTCCGAAAGGTCATAACGGCCGTCGTTGATGTTCGACGCGGGATAGTCGGCCTTCGCATAAAGGCTCGATACGGAAACTTTCGCTCCGCGGGCGAGATTTTCCCCGGCGTCCTTCAGCCAAACCGGCTTCGAGGCCGCGACCGTACTTTTCGGCATCGGCGGCGGGGCGACGCCTTCCTCCATAAGGGCTTTCAATTCGTCGAGATGATTCCGATATACACCGCGCGGCGTCGTTCCGTACTTTTTGCAAAGCGAAGCCGCCATGCCGACCACCTCGCCCATCATGCCGCCGGTTCGCTGGACGCGGATCGTGCCCAACGCAACGTGCGTGACGCTGATATCGCGTCCGGCCATGAACAGGTTGTCGATGTTCCGCGAATACAGGCAGCGGTACGGAATCGCGTACGGCGCGATTTGCTTGTGCTTGGCCACGGTCATGAATTCCTCGCCGGGAAAATCCTTCGAATTTTTCTCCGTCGGATAATGCAGGTCGATCGTCCAGGTCGTCGTCACGCAGGCGTCGGGCCAGTCGCGATTGCCGACAATGTCCTGTTCCTGCAGGATGACGTCGCCCAAAAGCCTGCGCGATTCCCGCTTGCCGGCGATGAACGCGACCCAGCCGAGCTGTCGATTGCGAACGCGTTCGGGCCACTCACCCCCGGCCTGATTTTTCATGTAGGCCCAGTGACCGTACGCGGCCCGCAGCCCGTGATCGCGAATCCGCTCGAAATCCCAAATCTGGTCGAGGTTCAAACCCGTTTCCCAATCCCAGTCGCCTTTGACCATAGGCTTGGCCGTCTCGTCGTTGAACTGAATGGCCCACGGCAGTTCCGGGAAAGTCGTCGGGCGGTCCGTTTCCACGGAATACCACTGCACGGAGGCCCCCATCGTCATTTTGTCGCCAACGTCCGGGGCGAGCGACTCGTCGGTTTCGGCCTTCGATTCGCGGCCCATGCGCCAGTCGGCCCCGGCGTAATAGCCGAGATTGCCGTCGCCCGTGCAATCGGCGAACAACGGCGCGACGAAACGCAGCTCCTGCCCGGTTTCCGTGTGCTTGCCGATGACCGCCGCGATTTTGTCGCCGTTCATTTCGACGCCGATCGCCCGGGTGCGGAAAAACGCCTTGACGCCGGACTCGGCTGCGAGCAGGTTCATTTTGCGTTCGTCTTCGTAATAGTCCGCCGGCATCGCGTTGCCTTCGCGGCGGTGATTCATCTGCGCGACAAGGTTGCCGAGATTCGGATACGGCGGCAGGTTGATCCGCCCCTGCAAATGCACGCGCACTTCGGAACTGTTGTTCCCGCCGACGAGCGGACGGTCCTGCACCAGCGCGACGTTCAGCCCGAGCCGAGCCGCCGAAATCGCCGCGCAGGTCCCCGCGATGCCGCCCCCGATGACGACCAGATCGAACGGTCCGCCTTCGGCGTCGGGCGCAACGTCCGGCAAACCGAGCGCCGCGCGACGCCAGGCATTGAGCGTTTCGAAATCGTTCGGCGGCACGAGTTGCATATCCGTTGTCAGGCAAATCGCGTCGACGCGACCGTCGAAACCGGTCAAATCACGCAGTTCGAACGTGCCGTCGAGTTGATCTTCCGACACGATGACGTCTTCGCCCCGTTGCCAGTGCCACGGTTCGCCATCGGTGCCGAAGACGGTCGGATTGGTCTTGCCGTTGACGGCGAGTTGAAACTGCCCCGGGGCTTGGTCCGGCGTCCAGGTTGCGACCCAGTTCCGCGTCCGCACGAACACGCGATACGTTCCGGCTTTGGGAAATTTGACCGTCGTTTTCGCATCCGCGACGGGCTCGCCCATCCCGTGCGCGAGCAGGATCGACGAGCCCATGATGTCGATGAACTGCTGGTCGACGACCCAGCCGCCCTTGTCGGCAAACGATTCCGCCTCGACGAAAACCGTGACGGTGGGGTCGTAGTCTGCGGCGTTCAGGGTTTGACCAACAAGGCAAAACAGTCCCAAAAACGTAACGGCAATGAACTTTTTCATATCCAACATACCAACAGCCTTCGTAATCGTTTTCATGCAATGGTAACAGCGGAATTAGGTCAATTGTACCCGAATAATCGCCCCGGGCAAACCGGGGGAATTCACGGCGCAACCATGCGAAGCAGTTCCTTGACGGGCTTCCCGCAATCGAATTCCCGGTCATTTTTACTTTTATCGATTTCAATTTCAAGCGGGGTCGTAACGGCATCCGCATATTTCTTTTCGACAAACGTGTAGACGGACAACATTCCGCCCCCCGCGTTCATGATTGAGGCGGGGTCAACGCCTTCCGGAATATTCGCGGCTCCCCCTTTTTTTTCCGATACCGTTTTGGAAATCACAATGCTGTATTTTCCAAGCGGGGCCCCGAAAAACTGTCCGTGCGTCACGATTTTTACAACCCCCTGGGCATCGGTCGTCCCGCCGACGGCCCATTTGAAAGCCGCGTCCTTCGATTGGAGGATGATATTGGCGTCTTCCAGCGGCTTTCCGTCCTGTTTAAACGTCAAGGTGCAAGGGTAAAGCTTCGGGAGATCCGGAGGACGGTTCGATTTTCCACAGCCGGTCGTCATGACCGATAGCAGCACGAATAACATTAGTAAGCAACATATTTTCTTTGCCATATTGATTGTTCCATGAGGGAGAGAAATAATTATTTCGCCATATTACTGTATTGGCACAGACCAATCAAGCATATCGCTCGTTTTCGATTTGGATTGAAAACAAACAATATGCCCGTAAATTATGATGATCACGTCAATAGTCGGTATCAATCAAAATGATCTCGATTCGCCGCCGTTGACCGAGCCGTACGCGCCCCAGACGCCGTAGGGCGAAATTCCCGAAAGATTCTGGGCGCTTGTAAGCGTTCCCGTGTCGACCGTTTCCGAAACGAAGGTCACGGAGCCGTCGAAGAGCAGGACGTTGACGCCGCCCGTGTGTTCGCTGCTGGCGGAATAGATGGCCCAGCCGGCACTATGATCATTCGGCGTGCAGGAAGGGGCGTTGGGCGGCAAAACGGCCGTGAATCCGCTCATGGCATATCGGCCGTCCAGCGGGCGTACTCCGCGGTAGGTGGAGGCCACGCCGATGGTGGATTTGAGCTGTTTCGGATTGGCGGGATCGCGTGCCTGATTGCACAGCGAAGGATTCGTCAACATTCCGGTGTCATAATTGTTGGCCACCCCTCCCTTGACCCGACGGTCGCCGCCATTGGACATGGACACGACGATTTCGCTGTAGGCCATCGAATTGGACGTCCCGTCGGAGATCGCCCCCATGCTTTTCCATGTGCTCGGAGCGAAAGCGCCGCGTTTGTTTCCCTGGGTCCATTCGGCGGTAGTATTCGCGGGTTGGTAGTATTCATGACGGGCGACGTGGTCCCCGCGGCAGGTGGCCAGGCTGACGCAAAAGAAGTTGTAGGCCGGAGCCTTGCCGGACGCGTTCCCGTCAGACGGACAATTGAGCGTCGAAATGGTGATATTGTTCATCGGGCCCGTATTCCACGTCATGTACTGATTGGCCACCGTCGCCGAGCGGAGCAGGGTCATGATGCCGTCATAGAGCGGTGTTTGCTCCATGTAGGGAAGCAGCACGAGCATTTCCCCCCATTGTTCCGGTTCGTTGGCATCGTTTGCATTCGGCTTGATGGGGCTGAACCACCCGCGTGCGGCCGGGAAACCTTTGTAGGCGTCATGATAGGTATGAAGCGCGAGCCCCGCCTGTTTGAAATTGTTGGAGCATTGCATGCGTCGCGCCGCTTCGCGGGCGGCTTGAACGGCCGGGAGTAAAAGTGCGATCAAAATTCCGATAATGGCGATCACGACAAGAAGCTCAACGAGAGTAAAAGCCCCCGAATCGCCCCCCTCCTCCATTTTAATGCCGGCGTTACTGTTGGAATTCATTGCAAAACCTTCTTTCCATCATGAGTCATGAAATAATTGATAACGATCCAAAAGAAACATATCGAATCGGGACCATGCAAAAACGCACGTCCCCACAATCACATTATTGTAAAATATCACGCGAGCCATCCGTTTTGTCAAAGAGCAGCCTCAAAGTCGGCGGCGGCAGTTCCGGGTGGTTGCGATTCGCGATTCCGTGGGCATAACCCATGTTTTGCGGTTCTTCCGTCTCCGAAACGACGACGAAGGTCAACAGGTCGTTTGTGTCCGAGGCGATGAGTTGATTGAGCGTTTCACCGGAAACCGTCATCAAGGCGCTTTGCTCGTCGCGTCCGAGGTCAAATTCGCCGACGACCATTGCCTTGCCGAGGTCAATTTCCGCGGCGTCTGGCAGATTGCCAGGCGCATTGTCCCAGGTGATATTCACTTCGTCCCAGGAGTCACACGTTTCATCAAAAAAACCATAGACGAGGAAATGCGTTTTTTCCTGTAATCGCGAACGGAATCCGACACCGGTCGGTCCGAAGGCCAGTTCGATTTGCGCATTGGTCAATGCCCGGGTCGGCACGGCGGAAATGTCGAACGTGAAATACGCCTTGCGATGCCATGCAATATCTTCGCCGCGGGCGTTTTTGATCAACAGGAAATACGGCGAGTCGCTTTTCAGCTCCCGGGGCAGGCTTTCGAGATCGCCTCCCGAAAGGACATAGGCTTCCTTTCCCCGCCCGAAGGCCGTCGTGCAAACGGCTTCCGTATCCGTCAAGGAAAATTGCTGCTGGTCTTTTCGAGGCAATTGATCATTCGGGTTATACGGCAAAACGTCGGCTCCGTTGAACTGGAGCCGGCCGCCGGAATGAACGGAAATCGTGTCAAGGGACCTGTCGCGATGGACATCGACCAGGCCGCTGAAAACCTGCACTTCGGCGTCCGCTCCTTCCCGAACGTTGACGCCGAACTCGGTGCCGAGGTCCTCGATTTTCGCGACCGGCGTTTCAATGGTGAAACCGATTCCCTCCGGCGAAACGCGAGCCAGAACCTTTCCCGAATGCAGATAGCACCGCGACGTGTCAAGCACGTCCAGCTTCACCGGGCTTTCCAGCGACAAAATGACTCCGTTGTCGAAATAAATTTGTGCGATTCCGGACACCAGGGTCAATTGCCCTTGACCAATTCGTTCGTTCTCGCGGCTTCCGGTCATGGTTCCCCAAACACACGGGCTTTTCTCCTGGAGTGACGCAAAAAAAGGATCATCGACCGCGAACGGCGTTGATTCAGGCGACCGAACCTCGCGCGGCAAATGGGCATTTTCGTCAACGTGAAGAGCCCCGGCGATTTCATGGGAAAAACCATCCCTGTCGGAGGAAGCGGCCCGGTACAAACCAACCCCGACGACCGCGGCGATCAACAGCGAAAGAACGCCGACGTACAGAATTCGCCGACGTTTGACGGCATCCGGAGGCAAACGTCCGCATGTCATGCCAAAGGGCGCGATGCGATTTTCATGGGCAAGAAATTCCTCGGCCCATTCCCCAAGTGCAAGATGATGCTGAACGTGTTCGACGTAATAACGGCGAAATTCGCCGTTTTCAAGGACGCAAGACTCCAATTGTACGAGTTGTTCCGCGGTGAGCCGTTCCTCGATCGCCGCTTCACACAGGGCATGGAATTCCGCCGGGCTTGTATTGTCGATTGTTTTTTTCACGGGAAATGACGCAATTTTCGTGGGGAATGAATTTTGAAAGTACCGCGGTCAGTCATGACGTTCCAGGGCCAGACGGCGAGTGACGCAATCGTGCAATATCCTGCGAATCCGGCTCAAGGCGCGGTACACGGCATCGATCGTCTTGTTGTTGCGGGCGGCGATTTCGTCGATGGAGAAACGCTCTTCATAACGCTGGGCGATCAACCGGCGATGAGGTTCGCCCAATTTTTCCATGCAGTGAGGCAGGAAATCCTTGTGACGCCGCAATGAACTGTCATTTCGTTCGGTTTCATCCGCGACGGCAAGCAGAAACGCTTCATTAAAGATGAGCCGGTTTCGTTGGACTCGTTTGCGCCACGCAAGAACTTGATTGACGGCTATGCGTTTCGCCCACGAGAGAAAATCGGTCCCTGAAACATAGCGGCCATATTCCCGCCAGATGACGAGACTGGTTTCCTGGTAAATGTCGTCCGCCGCGTCTCGGTTGATGACAAGGCCGTGAATGCACCGGTAAATATCACGCGAATGCAATGCAACCAGACGCACGAATTCTTCCGTACGTTCCGTTTCATGGGATTCTTCATCCGATTTCATCAGACTGACTGCACTCATAATAATAATGGGGAATCACTAAATCCAATTTTGGTGCGAACAACCACCGCGACACCTTTTTGATATTTGTCGCATTTAATTATTGCATTACAAGCGTAATCCGTCGCCTATACTACTCCAAATCAGAGAATGTTATTATATATAGAGCCAACCAAGAGCATTTTGGACAACAATTATAAAAATTTTTCTTTTTTGTGAAAAAGAGCTTATGCAACTTCTGGCATTCAGATAAACCGCCATGAATCCAATCGAAACCAAGGTGAATTATCTTTTTGAATATCAATATACTAAAAACGGCGAGAAAAAGCACTTTCGCCAAAAGTGATAAAAAGTTACAATTCCTTTTTGTATTTTTGCGAGATTCAGGGAGGAATTTATGTTGCGTGTTCAGATTTTAGCGGACGACATTCCGACGATTCAGCGAGACCGATTTTATCATCCGCAGCCGCACATCATGGCGAATGCACGTGCTTGCCCTTCACCAGAGGGGAATCGGCGGCCATGATCGCCGAATTGCTCGACCGCGACCCGAGAACCGTTCGCGATTGTCTCAAAAAATATCGCGACGGCGGACTGAAGGCCGTTTACGAATATGAAAAACACAAACATGAAACGCTACTGGAAGTTTTTGAAGAAGAAATGTCTGTACAATCATTTTTACAATGATGTCGAATCATTCTGCAACGCAATTGAGACTTGCCTTGCGGACAGCGATGAAAAATTTCGCGAGGAGCTCAAAACTCTCAGGACTCTCAAGTTCCAATGTCACTGTATTTGTAAAAACTGTTTAATCTTTGCGTACCCCGATTGACGCGGCATGTTTACTATGTTAAAAACACGGCGTTCGAGGGAATTGATCTTGATTGATTTTCCTTGGATCGTTTATAATTCGCCCTTCCTTGGTGTCGGAATTCCTTGTTTGATGCCAAGGCGGGCGTTTATGTATAGCGTTGCATTCAACGGTCATTCGGGCAAGTCCCCCTTCTCGAAAATATTGCAAACATTTCTCGACGGTCCGGCCCTCGCGTTCGAGAAGGCGTTGCCGGCGGAAACCATCGAAAAGATTTTTCGCAAGCACGACGGTCTTTTCGGCGGAACGTTTTACAACACAAGGCCCATTTCCAGCAAACACTGTGTGCTTTGGGCGTTTCTTTTGCAAACGCTTTCCGACGGCAAGTCGCGTTCCTGTTCGACGGCTGTCGGACGCATCGCCGCGTTTTGTTTTGCCGTCGGAAAAAAATTGCCGGACGAGGACACCGGCAATTACTGTCGTGCGAGGGCGAAACTTTCGCTCAACGCGTTGCATGAACTCGCCGCGTTGATCGCAAAAAACACGGAAATGATCACGCCGGATCACCGTCGTGACGACGCTTGTCGATCATGTCGCTTATCCGAAGGAGGGGGTCGCGGAACTTTACGGTCATCGCTGGAACGTGGAGCTGGACATTCGTCATATCAAACAAACGCTGAACATCGATCACTTCCGCTGCAAAAGTCCCGGGATGGTCGAGCGGGAATTTTGGACGACGATGCTCGCCTACAATCTCGTCCGCAAAACGATGTGCGAAGCGGCGACCTTCGGCGGCGTGTTGCCAAGACGTTTGAGCTTCACGAGGTGTTGCGCTCACCTGCTGGAATTGCGATTGTGGCAAACGGAGATCGCAAACGGCGTGATGATCCTGCTGAAATACCTCGCCGACCTTTCGATCCCCGACCGACCCGGTCGATTCGAACCGCGTGTCCTGAAACGCCGACGACATCGCTACCCCTTGATGAAAATCCCGCGAAAAAAACTCAAACAATTGCAATCGCGTAAACTCTCGTGATAAAATGACTTCAAACTTTTACAGTGACATTCGTCAATGAGGTTGGGGAGATTTAGGCTTTCGCCAGAAAATGATCCGCAAGAACAGCAGCCGGGAACGCAGCGCAGCGGAGTGACCGGGGTGAGGTTTTTCCAACCGGGAAAATGTTCAATTCCCCTGTTTATGCCCAAAACATCGCAGGAATGGAACGATTTCTCAAAATGCCAAACGTGTTCCCCGGTCACTCCGTTCGTTACACTCACTGCGTTCCCGGCTGCTGTTCTTGCGCAAAACTTATTGGCGGAAGCCTTATTTGGAATTTATTGCTACTGAGGTTGTTTTGTCAGAACAATGAGGTGAAAATGAGGTTTTCCTCCCCGTTTTGCCGCCTATCACGAAGGTTGATTCCACTACGATGCAGTAGGTGTTTGCAATCAGAGCACGAAGCGTAAGCGAGTGCGTGGGTTGGTGTCCGCCGTTCACGTTGCTCTGCAAGGGTTGAACAAAAGATCGAAACCGCTATATTTTTCCTGTCTTTTCAAGTCAAGATGAACACACACGACCTCGCGAAATAAGGAAGAATAATAATGAACATGACAAAATATTTTTACGGCATGACAACGTTTATTGTCATGCTGGGTTGGACGATTTCCCAAACAGCGGGGCAGACAAAAATATCCACCTATCAGACAACGCCGCCGGTTTCTCAGAAAGCGGCGGCCCCTGTTGCGCAACCGCAGCAGCCGGCACCGCCGAACATTTCGCGTTATCCTTCGCCGGATGACCCGAACATTGAGAGCCTTTTGCAGCAGCGGGAACAAGCGTTGAACAGTATTCCGGATGATTATCAACCGGATTCCTATATCAAAAAAGAGGAAGCCCGTCGTCCGGTGATTGAATACCTTTACGATGCCCGGCAGGCGGAATTGGCGAAACTGCGGCCCAAAGAGATACGGACGCGACCGAACCTGAACGTCATGGATTTCCCCGAACTGGACGGTTCCACGAGTTGCTCGAATCTCGGAATGATCGCCGTTTGCCGTGCGCTCGGCGTTCCCTATCACTGGTGCGGTCGTCCGGGTGACACGACCGTTTCGCGAATTCTTCAGAATTATTACTATGATGATGGGAGTTTATACCGTTCACCCAATCCGGTTTATTTTGATATGGGAACAAAGAGGTTGAACGAGGCACAATTTGTTAAGTTCCAAGTCGTCCCAACCAAAAGTGGGTATGGTTACCGCGTTGATCAGGTCATGCAACGGTGTTTCGGTTTTTTCCAGGGGACTCATGGTTCCTATTTGAGCTTGATTGGTCTGCCGAAAAATCTGGACGGAACGGAAATCGTCCCTGAAGTTCCGGTGCGGGAAATAAATCCCAATGCTGGCTCCGTCCCCCCTCCCATTCTCACGCAGGAGCGGCTTTTCCCGCCGTCGGAAATCCTGCTGGTCGCCCGCAAACCTTCGACGGATGAACTCGAAGCGGCCCGTGCGGCGCGAGTCGAACTGGACGTGCGGCCCGTGGCACTTGACGCGTTCGTGTTTCTCGTCAATCGCAAAAACCCGGTCGAGAATTTGACGATGGGGCAGCTTCGCGAAATCTATTATCATTGTGAAAAAGACGAATCCGGCTACCGTGAGGGCACAAATGCCTTGCCGTGGAGCAGATACGGTGGCCCGAATGAAAAAATCTCCGTTTTTGAACGCGGTTTCAATTCCGGCAGTCGCGAAATCATGGACGAGCTGGTGATGAACCTGCAAGTGAACGACCCGGCGGTCGCGGAAAGAGTCGCCGAAAACCGGAAACGTCGCTACAATCCGATTCTTGACAGCATGGCAGGGCCTTATCTCGCTTTGGCCGGAGGCGATCATTTTGAAGGCGAACACTGGGGAATCGCCTATTCCGTTTACAATTACGAGCATTTTCTCGCCGCCACGCCGGAAATTCGTACCTTGAAAATTGACGGCATCATGCCGAATTATGAAACGATTCGCACGAAAAAATACCCGCTCGTGAGCGAAATGTACGTCGTGACGCGAAAAGACATCGCGGCGGATTCCCCGGCGGCGAAACTCCGCGATTGGCTCCTTTCCGACGACGGCCAGCGCACGATTCGCGAAAGCGGTTACGTCCCGATCAACCCGAACATCGCCGCGGAATGAAGGCCCACATGGAACTCAATTTCATCAATCAGTTGCGAAATCGCATCAATTCAGGAAAGCCAAACCCACGCGTTTTGCTCGGCATCGGGGACGACGCGGCGATTCTTGATACGCGGGGCGAAAGCACGGTGCTGACGGTCGACTTGCTGACCGAGGGGGTCGATTTTTTGCTCAATGAGGTCGAGCCGCGATTGATCGGTCGCAAGGCCCTGGCCGTCAATTTGAGCGATCTGGCCGCGATGGCGGCGGTGCCAACGGCGGTGCTCGTGGCGGTGGCCTTGCCGAAAGACCGGGCCGAAACGCTTGCCCCGCAACTGCTCGAAGGCATGACGCCGCTCTTGCGGAAGTACGACGTCGCGCTCATCGGCGGGGACACCAACACCTGGGACGGCGGGCTGGTCGTTTCGGTCACGGCCATCGGTCACGTCACGAAACGCGGCCCGCTCACTCGCGGCGGGGCCAAACCCGGCGACCGCATTCTTGTCACCGGCCCGCTCGGCGGCAGTATTTTGCGGCACCAGTTCCTGTTCGAGCCGCGCGTCGAAGAGGCCCTGTTCCTCAACGAACATTTCGACATTCATGCCGCGATCGACATTAGCGACGGGCTTTCGCTCGACCTGGCGCGGCTTGCCGCCGAGAGCGGGACGGGGGCCGTCATCGACGCGCATCACGTCCCGGTTTCGGAAGACGCGAAAATGCTCGCCGCACAACGCGCCGGAACGCCGGGAGCCAAGTCGCCGCTCGAACACGCCCTATGCGACGGGGAGGATTTCGAATTGTTGCTGGCCGTGCCGCCGGGAGAAGCGAAGCGGCTCATCGAAATGCAGCCGCTTACGACGGTCACCGGCGTGACGCTGACCGTCCTCGGGGAATGCGTCGCCGAGCCGGGCCAATGGCTCCGCGACGAACACGGAGCGATGCAAAAAATCACGCCGCGGGGGTTTGAACATTGAAAAATACAAAACCAATCACACCAGGAGCGAAACAATGAGAACGAGAATATTGCCGATCATGACGATGTTTTTGCTGGCCACGGGTTTGGCCGTCGCGGAAGACGGTGTCCGGTTGCCGTTGCCGTTGCCGGAGCATCCGCGAATTTTTCTCACGCCGCAACGCGAGGCGGAAATGAAAAAATTGGTTGAAACGGACGCCTTTTTCGCGAAACAGGTCGAAGCACTTCTCGAAAAGGCGGACAAGGCGAAAACCGCCGGCGTGTCGAAATACGAAATCCCGGATGGCAAACGCCTGCTCGCGCAAAGCCGTCGCAGTCTCGACCGGACGACGGTGCTGGCCTTCGCCTATCGCATGACGGGCAAGCGGGAATATGCCGACGCGGCCATTGAGGAAATGCTGACCGTTTGCCGCTTCAAGGACTGGAATCCCTCGCATTATCTCGACACCGCCGAAATGGCAGCGGCGGTCGGCTTGGGTTACGATTGGCTCTACGATGTGATTTCGGAAGCGTACAAGGCCGATATTCGCGGGGCGTTCAAAAAGCACGCCCTCGAAACGGGGTTGGAATTTTATCAAAAGAACGACTGGTGGGTCCGGTCGCACAACAACTGGAACGAAGTCTGCAACAGCGGGTTGACCATCGCCGCGCTGGCCGTCGCCGAAGACGAGCCGGAACTCGCCGGGCAAATCGTCAGCCATGCCG
>JAVBQX010000313.1:0-3269 GCA_031548645.1 Thermoguttaceae bacterium | reverse complement strand
GTTCCGCGAAATGCCGTCGGAAAAAACCGAATCCGGCAACGACGAACTGGTCGGCAAGCTGATGACGCTGTTGATCGAACTGCGGGCCGCCGCGCGAAAAGCGAAGGATTTCGCCACCGCCGACAAAATCCGCAAAGACCTCGCCGCCATGGGCGTCACCCTCGAAGATCGCCCCGCCGGCACGGAATGGACGATCGAAGGACCGTGTTTTGCTGGGCCAAGGTAGGGCGGTCACGCCGTGACCGCCGCAATCAGAGCCCGAAGCGTAAGCGAGGGACAAACCAGAGCCGCGACAGTCATGGAGCAGTTGCAGTGGAGTAAACGCGACTAATTTCGAGCGCCGCGGCGGTCACGGCGGGACCGCCCTACCTTTGATATCAACTATCAGGAGAATCTTGCCATGACCCGCACGGGGAAAAATTTGGGTTTGACATTATTGGCCGGTTGGGTGTTCCTTTGCCTGTTCGGAGCGGGGTTGCCGCTTTCGGCGCAAGAACAGCGGCGGATGGCCGTCATTCCCTTCGACACGCCCGACCCGACGGCCCTCGAATCGCCGGACGGCAGCGGGGTTTACGTTTTTACGACCGCCCCCGGCATCACGATCACGCGGAGCAAAAACCTGCTCGACTGGGAACGCGTGGGGAGGGTGTTCACGGAGCGGGTCCCGGCATGGGCCGAAAAAATGGTGCCCGGCACGCGAAATATCTGGGCCCCTGACATCGTCACACTGGACGGCAAATATTACCTGTACTATTCCGTCTCGACTTTCGGCGGCCAGCGTTCGGTCCTCGGCGTGGCGACCAACGTGACGCTCAACCCGGACGATCCGGCCTACAAGTGGGAAGATCAGGGTCTCGTGCTCGAATCGCATCCGGACCACACGGATTACAACGCGATCGACTCGGCCCTGTTCGTCGATGACGACGGGCGGGCCTACCTGTTTTGGGGCTCGTACTGGACCGGGCTGAAGGCGGTTGAAGTTGACGCGAAAACCGGCAAACCGTCGAAATTTCGCGAAGGCGAACTGAAAATCCCGGCGGATTACATTGCCGTCGCGCGGCGGGAACCGGGAAGGGACAACTCGCTCGAAGCGCCTTATGTCGTCAAACGCGGTGATTATTATTACCTGTTCACCTCGCGCGGTTCGTGCTGTGACGGGGAAAAGAGCACTTATCACATCGCCGTCGGTCGCGCGACCGAACCGCTGGGGCCTTACCTCGACCGGGACGGCAAACGCATGGACGAAGGCGGCGGAACCGTCATTCTTTCCGGCAACGACAAATGGAAAGGCACCGGCCACAATGGTTTTTTCCGTACAAAAAATACCGACGGCACGCAACGCGATTGGCTGATTCTCGCCGCCTATGACATCGACCGGGTGCGACGGGGGCGATTGACGCAAATTCGCCCCCTCATTTGGGACGAAGACGGCTGGCCCGTGCCTGGCGAAGTGCTCAAAATCCCGTTGCAGGAAATCAAGTAATCCCCGCATTTCGCCGGTAAATCTTGATAAAACGGACGAATGCGGTATATTTATGCTGAAAGATGGTGTACGGAAAGCAATTATTTGATTTACGTATCCGAATGTCTTTTAGTAACAAGGCGCAGCGGAACTTGTCAAAATAATCGTTGTATTTTGTTCAAGTTCGATGTAAACTCGAAAGATACGGTATCGAAAGCCAGCCAAGATGAGTTACAAGAGAATCATTCCCTGCCTCGACATGCGTAACGGTCGGGTGGTCAAGGGCGTCAATTTTGTCAATATTATCGACGCGGGCGATCCGGTCGAATTGGCAAGGCGTTATGAACAGGACGGGGCCGACGAACTGGTCCTGCTTGACATCACCGCGACGGAAGAAGGCCGGAAAACTATGGCCGAAGTCGTTCGAAAAACCGCTTCGGCGATCACGATCCCGCTTTGCATCGGCGGGGGGATCGCCTCGCTGGAGGATTTTGAGACAATTTTCGATGCCGGGGCTGCGAAAATCGCCATGAACTCGGCCGCGGTTCGAAAACCGGAGCTTTTGCAGGCGGCGTCGGAAAAATTCGGTCGCGGCAAAATCGTCGCCTGCGTCGATCCGAAAAAAGTACAAAAAGACGGTCGCGATTTTTGGGAGGTTTTCATCAGCGGCGGCAAAGTCGCGACGGGCCTCGACGCGGTGGCATGGTCGAAGGAAGTCGAGCGGCTCGGCGCGGGCGAAATCGTGCTGACTTCGATGGACGGCGACGGTACGAAAAAAGGCTACGACCTCATCATCACGCGGGCCGTGGCCGAAGCGGTTTCGATTCCGGTCGTCGCCAGCGGCGGGGCCGGATCGCTGGAGGATTTGGCCGATGCCATCCTCATCGGCAAAGCCGACGGCGTGTTGGCCGCGAGCATTTTTCATTTCGGCGAACTGACCGTCCCGCAGGTCAAAGCGTACCTGAAAAGCCGGGGAATCGAAGTGAGGGAATAACTAAAAACGAATAGTGAAAAACTATTTTACAATAAATATAACAGTCAAATTTCACCAACCATTGGTCGATAACGCATGTCCGATCCCGCCATCAACGACATTCCTGAACGTTTTCTGCGCAAGAAGAGAGAGCTTGAAATCGACAAGCTTTTCCGCGCGCTGGTCAAAATCGAGGGTAGCGACCTTCACCTGAAAGTCGACCGACCGCCGCACATCCGGCATCGCGGGTCGCTCAGATCGCTCGATCGCGGACCGATCGACGATGAGGAAATGGCCCGGCTCATCTTTCCCATGATGGATGAGCGCAACCGCAAAATCTTCAACGACACCGGCGGGGCCGACTTCGCCCACACCTGCGAGGTCGACGGCATCGTCTGGCGTTTCCGCGTCAACGTGCTCCAGCAGATGGGACACATGGGCCTGGTCGCGCGGCGCATCAACAACAAGATTCCGCGGCTGGAAGACCTGCACCTGCCCGTGCTGCTGTACGAGTTGTGCAAGTTCGACCAGGGCATGATCCTGCTCGCCGGCGTCACGGGGTCCGGCAAGAGTACAACCATCGCGTCGATGCTCAACTGGGTCAACCAGAACTACCGCAAGCACATCCTCACGCTCGAAGACCCGGTCGAATTCCTTTTTTCCGACGACAAATGCCTGATCAACCAGCGTGAAATCGGGCAGGACGTGGTCGACTTTTCCATCGGCATGAAGCACGCGGTTCGTGAAGACCCGGACGTCATGCTCGTCGGTGAAATGCGTGACCGTGAAACCTTCGAAACGGCGATTCACGCGGCGGAAACGGGCCACTTGGTC
>JAVBQX010000024.1:0-3962 GCA_031548645.1 Thermoguttaceae bacterium | reverse complement strand
CAAAACGTCGTGGAGCGACGAGCCGACCGACTTGCACGAATATGCAAGGGTGATCAAACAGGCGTATCGCATCGAAGAAAGTTTTCATCGTGCGAAAGGCGAATGCGGCCTGGCCGATTATCAGGTTCGCAATTGGAAAGGCTGGCATCATCACGTGGCGTTGAATTTGTTGACGTTGTGGTTCTTAACGGAGGAACTTTTGAATCAAAAAAAGCGTACCGATGATGACGCTTCAGCAACTTCGCGAGTGCGTCAGCGGTTTGTTGTTGCAGGATCGAATCCATGCGTGCGATCAAATCCAATACAATTGTTTTCGTTCCACTTGTTGGCTCAACAGAACCAAGCAAGCCATCGAAAATTGCAAAAATCGTTGATCGTGATAGCGTAAATCGCTAAAGTGTAAATGGTTGTGCTTAGATGACACAGTAGAAGTAAAGCCATAAAAGGCATAAAAAATAATCGCACCACGGTTCAAGGTCAGCAGAAGTACGGACTTCATGTTTCGGGGAATTCAAAACAATGCTTTTCGCCCACGGAACTTCACTGGCCTTTTCCGGTTTGAGGGAATAATCCCATCGGTCTTCTTTTTGCAAAGCATAGGGAACCTCTTTTTTTCCTGTAAACAACTCCCACAATTCCTCGTCGGAAAACTGCTGTTGCAACGATGAATCTGGCACTTCCGACGATTCCCAAACGGCGTTGGGGTCATTCCGCATGGCGCCGAATGTCGTCCGCAAGACAAAGGCAATTCCACAAGACACGGCCTCCGGGAGTCGCAAGACGAATATCGATACCAAACGGAGAATCAGTATCGGTAATACTATCTATTTCGTTTTTGATTTCGAATTGCTCTTCAAAAGAACGTGGTTTGACTTCACGAAGATAGATCGCATCCCAAAATAGACTCTCGGACAATTGTTCAACACCACACTCACGAATCTGAAAACCTTCATGTTCGCCTAAGATTTTCTTTTGAAAAAAATTTAATTCCGTTTCAGACAAATCTCCGATGGGCCACGTGGCAATTTTCTCTAACGTATGGTTTTCCACTTTGTAGCGGCACAATGTTGCATAATATTCTGTCATTTCCAGACCCCCAGGTTGCTCAAAGAGGCGGGCTGTTTGGCTTCCCCATGCCTGGAGACATCGGAAAAACCAAACAACGCGGCAATTACCCCGCTGCCCGAAAAAAATCTGCCGACCGTCGTCGACAACAGCCGTATTATACCGACGATTCCAGAACACGCAATCTTTTTTTCATCTTGAAATCAAGATGAGCGTTTGATGCAATTCCATGTGTACTGAATGAACGCCCGCCATTGGTTTGTATTCCGGCATGTGTTTCATATTTGAGTGTAAAAATATGTCTGCAATCAATCGTGGGCAGCCTTACCCCGGTGTTTTGAAAGTCGCAGGAAGGACCCAATTCCCAATGCATGACACTTATGAATATTCATTCCGATTCATGGGACAATGTCGAAGCGTTCATTACCCGCCGACAAGGAAAACACAAAGACGTGCCCTTGTAGGTACTACTTCAATTGAGGTTTTCCAACCGTGTACGATGCCATAGGTGGATGGCGTTTTGTTTGTTTCTTTGTTTTTTTCGCAGCCACGCGGAGGCATCGACGTCCGTGCGGTAAGAAAGAAACAAAACTCCACACGCCGGCCCTTCTGCGATCGGTTTGCACATATGGAAAAACCAGTACCTGTGCCCCCATGATACTGCATTTATCATGATTGCTGCCATGTTCGTACTTCTCCTGATTTGGAACATGGGCCATTTGGGTGCATTGCGGCTTTTGTTTTTTCGCAATAATTAAAAAATCTCCATTTTCATGGAACTTTTTCATGTTGAAGACTTGAATTTTACATTTTAATTTTGTGTAATTTTTTACAGTCATTTGCAAAGGTAATTGAATTTCAATATCCATGTCATAAAATCAGTGAGCTTGAATCATGTCCCTCGTGAGCGAAAAAATCTCGGAGTTCATTTCGGGCAAAAAACGGAAGCATCGCCGGCGTGCCGCGAAGAAGCGTTCATTGCAGCTGGAGTCTCTTGAGGATCGTCATCTTTTGTCCGTTTCTCCGGGGCTTGAGGATCCTTTCGGTGCGGCGGTGTTGGGCGACGGTTCGCCGTACGATCCTTATGACGAAGACGCTTTGTTCAGCGACGATCTGGTCATGCCGGGTCCCGACGACGCGTCGGACGTCATGCCGGAGGATACGGGAGTCTCGTTTCACTCCGGAATTTACGGGCCCATGACGTTCGAGGAGTATTGCTTCGCGACGAACCGGGACTATCTGCTTTCCGGTCCGACGTCACAGTTTTGGGGAAACGTTCCCGGTCTTGAAAATTCCTTGCAGAACACGACGTCGGACGGCACGCCGGAGTATTCGCAAGTCTTCGTGGTCGATACGCTTTCGGACGTGATCGACGCGAACGACGGGTTGACGAGTCTGCGCGAGGCGATCCTTTCGGCGAATGCGTCGACGGGCGCGAGCCGGATCACGTTCGCCGACACGTTGAGCGGGACGATGACGCTGAACGGGACGGCGCTGCCCACGATCATGAAATCGGTCGCCATCCTCGGGCCCGGCTCCGGGCGACTGACGATCAGCGGCAACGATCAATCGCGTATTTTTTACGCCGGCGCGGCGAACACCGCCGTGACGATCGAAGGCCTGACGCTGACGAACGGGAACGCCGCGTCGTTGAGCGGCGGCGCGATTGCGTTCGCCGGCGCATCGGGCACGCTTCGCGACCTGGTCGTCCGTGATTCGCAAACGGCGGGTTCCTACGGGGGCGGCGTTTATGTTTCGAACGCCGCGTCCTTCGTGATGGACGGCTGCCGGATCCAGGGGAATCGCATGACGGCGGGTTCCGGGGCGTACGGCGGCGGGGCCTGGATCTCCTACGTCGACGCCGTCACGATCGTCGATTCGGTTTTCGAGGGAAACGAGGCGGTCTACGGCGGCGGGCTCGTTCTGTACTCGAACGGCCAAAACGCGGTCGACCACGTGATCCTTCGCAACAACACGGCGTCGGCGGGCGGCGGACTCTACGCGATACGCACGGTTTCGGCGACCCAGTTTTCGAAAACGAACGACCTGGCGGTCACGAACACGCAAATTCTCGACAACACGTCCGCCGTCCACAGCGGCGGGGCCTACGTCGCCTATTCGGAGAACGTGGCGTTTCGCGACTGCGTGATTTCGGGGAACACATCGCCGACCTACGCGGGCGGCGTTTATTTTTATTCGACGGGCGAGACGCTGATCCGCGACAGCGTGATCGAGCGCAACACGGCGGGCAGTTACGGCGGCGGCGTGAACACCAACCGCCTGACGACCGGCGTATTCTCGGACCTGACCCCGCGTCTGACGATCCGCGACACGACGCTTCGCGACAACGTCGCGGGCAGCTACGGCGGCGGAGCGGCGCTTCATTATTACGAAAGCGTTTCGATCGTCGATTCGGAATTTCTCGACAACGCGGCGCAAACTTCGGTCGCGGGCGGCGTCTATCTTTATTCGACGGGAAGTTCGACGGTCGCCGGCAGCGCGTTTCGGGGGAACGCGTCGGCGACTTACGGCGGCGGCCTCGCCGTGGCCCGCGCGACTTCCGGCGCTTTTACCGGCCTTGCGAATGACGTCACAATCTCCGATACCTCGTTGACCGACAACCGAGCCGCGTCCTACGGCGGCGGAATGATCGTGACGAACGCGAGCGCGGTTTCCGTCACCTCGTCGCTGATCGCGAACAACACCGCTCAAAACAAAGGCGGTGGAATTTACGCCACGTCATCCAGTGCGGTGGCTATTTTGAATTCGACGATTTCCGGCAACAAAGCCGAAACGCTCACCGGTTTCATTTCAACAAACGAAGGCGGGGGTATCCATTCCACGCAAGGGACTCTGGACATTCGCAATTCCACGATCACGCAAAACGCCTCCTGGTA
>JAVBQX010000219.1:0-7687 GCA_031548645.1 Thermoguttaceae bacterium | reverse complement strand
GGCCCGAGCGATTTGCCGTCCTTTTTCCTCGTCGCCGAGCAGGTCGGCCTGCGTGATCCAGACGGATTCGCGGCAGCATTGCTCCACGCCGGGAAGGGAAAGCGTATTGTACGGTCCTTGATTTTTCGGTTTGGGAATCGTCTCGAAAGCCGGCTGCATGTAAAGCGGCGCGGGATAACCCCCGAACGCGGAAACCCCTTCGGCTTCGAGCGCCCGGAGGAACAGGTCGCGGGAAACGCCTTCGATGCCGGGATTGTAGCGGAACATGAAAAGATGGTACGTTCGCCGCGTGGCAAACGGTTGCGGATGCTGCACCCGGGTCAAAACATTCGTCGCGTCGAGTGCCGCTTCCATGATGGCCGCGTTTCGATTCCGCTGTTCCAACTGATCCTCAAGCCGCTCGAATTGCGTCAACAGCAAAGCCGCCTGGAACTCGGAAAGCCGCAGGTTGGAGCCGATCGCATGGTGCTCATACCACGGACGACCGATTTTGCGACCGCAGGTGTGCCGGGTGAACATTTTTTGATACAGCTCATCGTGGTTCGTGAGAATCAGGCCGCCTTCGCCGGAATTGAGGTTCTTGCTCGCCTGGAAACTGAAGGTCGAAGCGTCGGAAAGACTCCCGAGTTTTTTGCCCTTGTATTCCGCGCCGTGGGCATGGGCGCAATCCTCGATCACGATCAAGTCGTGTCGTTTCGCCAACGCGTTCAGGCGATCCATGTCGACGGGATAACCGGCGAAATGCACGGGGATGACCGCCCGGGTCCGTTCGTTGATCAGCGTTTCGAAATGATCAAGGTCCATGTTGAACGAATCGGGGTCGATATCGCAAAAGACCGGCGTCGCGCCGACGAATGCGACCGCGCTGGCCGTCGAAAAAAACGTGTAGCTCGGAACGATGACCTCGTCGCCGGGCTCGATTCCGGAAACGGCGAGCGGAATTTCGATCGCCGCGGTTCCGTTGGTCACGGCCAGGGCGTATTTCGTTCCGCAGTACCCGGCGAATTTTTTCTCGAACTCCTCGTTTTTCGTCCCGTTGTAACGAAACCATTTTCCCGAACGAAGGACTTCGAGGAGGGCGGTTTCGTCCCGTTGGTCGATCACGGGCCAAATCGAAGGCAGCGTGACCGTTTTTTCGCCACCGCATATTGCAAGCTTTGCCATGATAAAAATTATCTCCAAAATCAATAAGTTGATTATTCTGTCGCCAATTCTTCAACCGTTTTATTTCTCGAAGCCTTGACCACCCGAACGACCAGGATCGCGCCGAACAGGACGGCCATGACCGTCGCATAAGTGAAGCGGGGCCAGTTTCCCACGAACAGGGCGTTGGTCGCCAGCACCAGCCCGAGGCAGGTCAAAAAACCGAAAATCATATCGACGGCCATGCGTCGATAGTTGCTCCGGTCGTCGGTTTCCATGCCGAGGTGACGCCGGACCGGCCCCCAGAATCCCGGCGGTCGGCAGCGCAGGTAAAATTCGGCCAGTTTCTCTTTCGGTTCCGGCGGCGTCAAAAGTGTGACCGTCAGGAGCACGATGAAGCTCAACCCGAACAGCAAGGCCAATCCGTGCCACATGGGGTGCGTTTCGGTATTTTGAAAATCCAGCACGAACCAGACCAGGATCGAAAGCGGGAGACCGAGCACCACGGCGGCCAATTCGCCCCAGACGTTGAATCGCCACCAGAAGAACCGGAAAAACGCCAGCGGCAAAAGAAAAATCACCATCGCCGAATTGATGAACATGAACCACCCGACCATGCCCTTGACGAAAAGCAGCGCGATCACACCGGCGGCGACGAACAGGGCGAGCGTCGTCAGGCGGCTGAGCAGAATTTCCTTTCGCGGGGTCGGATTCTTCGCGACGGAACGGTAAATGTCGTTGATGATGAAGCTGCTCCCCCAGTTCATGAGGGCGCTGAGCGTCGAGGTGTAGGCCGCCACTTCGACGGCGATGAGCAGCCCGATCATCCCCAGCGGGAGCGTGCAGCTTTTGATGACTTCGGCCCAGGCGTGTTCCGGGGCGTCGAGCACCCGCATCCCTTCCGGGGCCGGCGAAACGGCGTTCAAACCGGCCGGCCAGAAAATCGACATGGCCACCAACCCGATGCCGATCAAGGGGAGCGTTCGCAATGTGAGGGCCAGAAAACAGTTGAAAAGCTGACCGCCGATCGCGTGGGCTTCGCTTTTCGCGGCCATGAAACGTTGCGCCGTCGAACCTTCGCCCGCCGTGGGCGAGCCCGCGAAAAAAAGTCCCTGCACGAAAAGCGTGATGATCGTCAGTATGGGGATGGAGTTGGCCGGTGATCCCGTGATGAGGACGGGAGGAAGTTCCTGGAGCGCTTCGGGACGGACGGCGTGAATTCTCGCGAGAATTTCGGACCAGCCGCCGTGTTGCGAAACGGCGAAATATAAAAATACGAAGCTTCCGACCATCAGGAAAATGAAATGCAGAATTTCGGTCACGACGACCCCCATGAGACCGCCGAACATCGTGTAAACGGCCGTCGTCGCCCCGAAAATCAGCAGGATTTGCCACGCGTCCATCTGCACGATCGGCTCGATGGTTTTCGCGAAGAAGCCCGTGATGTAACCGATCAACAAAACCGAAAAACCGAAACAGCAAACCAGCGCGTAAATTTTTCGCGCCGTTTGGGCCGGTGCCCCGTGATATCGCAAGGTGATCAGTTCGGCGGTGGTCATGATCCTCATGCGGCGCCAAAGCGGCGCCCAAACGATGGCCACCAGCGGCATCCACACGATCCAACTCGCCCACCAAAGCCAGTTCCCGGCCAATCCGTAAACGAGAAGGAGCATGACAAAGCCCCCGTTGCCCGACTGGTAGGTCGCCGTGTTGGAAATCGCGATCGCCCACCAGGGCAGCTTCCGGTCGCCGGTAAAGAAACTCGCCGCCCCGTGCCGCGAGGAAAATCTCATGACACAGGTCCCGGCCACTATCGTAAGGACGACCATCCCCACGACAACCACCCAATCAATCGCCGCCATGAAAAAATCCTGTTGTTCTGTTGTTAAATTAACGTCGTGGGGATTTTTTTTACCGAATGAGGAGAGGAGAACAGAGTCTCTGCCGATTTGGCGGCATTCACGTCCGCAATCACCTGGCGGATGTTCGACGCGATTCGCTCAAGTCCGCCTTTTTTGAGTCGCGGTTGATTGTAGAACAAAAGCGACCAGTCCGTTTCATAACCGCAGGCGTCATAAGCAGATTGAACGGGCATATAACCAAGAGTTCCGTTGGTCATTCCCAGGATGTAAAGCGAATCCGTCGAACCGGTTGAAAGTTTTCGCAAATGGGAAAAGACTTCCGCACTGACGGCGGCAAAAACGATTTCCTGCAAAAACAGGAATGACACGGTGATATCCACAAACGGTTCCGCATGGCAGCGACACCGCTCAAGCATGGTTTGACGCCACGATGCCCCCGCCAGCAGGAAAGAATCCCCGAATTCGGCATAACCGTTCGGATCATTCAAATTGCGATCCGCGAAATCGTTGATTTCATCCAAGGTCCAGCCTTCCAGAGGCAGCTTCAGCGTTTTGGTCGACACGGTCATGGATGGGCGATTTCCCCGGTTTTCCCAGTTTATTTTGTCGCCATGGTCAAGAATGCTATCGGCAATGGTTTGCCCGACCGTTTGCATTTCACGATAGGTTCCGCCTGCTTTCGGAGGGTTGATATTGCCACAGGCACCGCTCAAAACCAGAGTGATCGGGCGTCCGGGAAACGACTCGGCGATCTTTTGTGAAACATAGCCGGGCCAATCGGCGCTGATCATCGTCCCGCAAAGGCAAACCGGATGCATTGCGTAACTGAGTAACACCGCCTTAAAATCGCCGTCTTCCTTTTGCCAAGCCAGTACCGGCATCCGCGGATCGGTATCGGTGTGTGTTTGATCAGTTTGCCTGTCAATAGCCAGGTGGCAATTTGCCTCACGAAAAAGCAGACGGCAGGGCTCAGCCGAATGAATCGCCTGTCTCGCAGCATTCATGGCAATGGATGGTAGTGAATTGAGGAATGCCGGAGCTGGATTTCCGCAGCAATTCAGTTGCGATGTCCCCGGTCCGCTATGCGTGTGCGTCGTCGTGACGAAAATACAATCGACCGGAATATGCGTTGTCCTCGCAAGATGTTTTCGCATTTCATCGGCAAAAGAAATGCTGAAACCGACAAGGTCGAAGACCAACCAGAGCATTTGCGTTCCGTCGCCGTTCAGGTAAAGCGTACGAAGAAACAGAGGATCGCCCACCGATTTCGACGGCTGTTCGCGGATGGCGAACCCCTGCAATTCAACTCCTGGTTCGGGGGTGATGTCGATCTGTGAAGCTCCGACGAGCATAAGGTATTTTTCTTTCTGTTGATTTGAATGACCGTTTATGCCGATTCGCGAATCACGAGTTGCGGTTTGATCAATATCGTTTTTTGCAACGTTTTTCCGGACGTATTGCCGACCATCTCCTCCAGCAATTTGATCATCTGTTTGGCCGCGGACGCGTGATTGACATCAATTGTCGTCAGCGGCGGGTCAGTCCAGTCGGCGAGATAATGGTTCAGGTAGCCGACTACCGCGATGTCGCGAGGAACATTTCTCCCCTGTTTACGAAACAGGTTGACAAAGGTCGCAGCCCAAAAATCGTCATAGGCGATGATCGCATCGGCCCCGGACCGGTCGACAAGCAAAATAATGGCTTTTTCAAGGGCAGCCGGCTCCAAAGACCATTTTTTTTCCACCGTATCAAATTTTGGATATTTGGCGTCATGGTCGCATCCGAAAAAAACAAGGTTCGAGCGAAAGGGGTGCCTGTTCGCTTTCAATGCGTCCCGGTACGCGGCAAGGCGAGTCATTTGCGTTTTTCGATCGCGAGACATCAATGTGACGGCGATACGTTTTCGCCCCTGTCGAACAAGGTAATCGACGGCCTGTCGAACGGCATCGGCCCGATCCACCGTGACGCAACAGGCATCGGGAATGCCCGGATCGTCGTAAAACACCGTGTTGGGATGGGTGTCGAGCAAAAATCGCCGGTCACCTTCCCACCAGGGATTGACCGCACAAAGCACACCGTCCACTTTCCTTTGGGCAAAATCCACCACGCATTGTTCAAAACGGTTCGACCCGACCATGGGATTGCCCACCGTGTTCCCGATGAGGACCTGGCAACCGATCGTACTGGATTCCGCATCCAGGAATTCCACGAGAAACGAACGTAACGGGTCGCCCGCCGAAGCCACCATGACGCCGAATATCTGCGAGTTTTTACCGCGCAGAGTTCTCGCTGCATGGTTCGGTTGGTAACTCAACGTCTTGGCCGCTTCAAGGATACGTTTGCGATTTTCTTCGCTGCATCCGGTATTGCCCAGACCTTTGTTCAGTACGGCCCCGGCGGCCCAGCGGCTCACACCGGCAAGTTCTGCCACTTGGGAAAGGGTCGGAGGTTTTTTCAGCGAAGAAACCAGCTTGTCTTTATCAACACTCGAATTGGGGGAACGTTTGGCCATGGTATTTCATTGACACATCTAAAATTCGTGCGGCGAGGTGACGCAAAAATTCCCACGAATACCCGCATCTGGTGTTTCACAAAAGTGAAATCCGGTTGCGCGAAACTTCGTAGCTCGCGGGGTGGACACCCTCAATGATACTATGGCTTGCTACTCAAATCAAGTTTGATGTTTTTGTCCCCCTTTGGTCCGATCGTGATTTTCAGCCCGGATGTTTCCTTTGAAAAATATTTCGGCGAAATTTCATGTTCGATCTTGCCGGAAGAAGGCGGAGGTGGGGGCCCTTCGCCCCGCATGAATTTGCGACCGGCTTCTTCATCGAATTTGGGAGGCCGTTTCGTCTTCGCGACCGTCACGATATAGTCACCCGGTTGAACGCCGTCCTCCGGGTTGAGTGTCATCAAGGTGAACTGTCCCGATTGGTCCGTTGTTGCCGAAGCGCCCCGCATTCCTTGCGAGCCGGCCGCAGGAATAAACGTGACGTTGGCATCCGCAAGCGGCTGCCCGTCGTACAAGACGATGCCTTTTCCCGAAACAAGTCCAGGAAGTCCCGATTTTCCGCACCCCGTCGCCGAGAGGATCAAAATTCCGGCGACGGCTGCCATAAACCATTTTTCCATCGGTATCCTTTTGATTCAAATTGGATTTGTTGAAACATGGAAAATGAATTCCAAATTACGGCAGGGAAACGCTTTCACCGCCGTTGATGGAACCTAATGCCCCCCAGACCCTGTATGGCGACTCGCCTGAACGGGAAACATTGTTAGGGGAAGGGCCGTTCCCTTGCGAGAAGGCAGTCATGTCGCCGCAGTCGATCGTATCTGAAATGAAATGCACGGAACCATCTCCCATGGCAGCGTTGACGCCGCCGGTATGGTTGCTGTTGGCCGAAATCGGACCGGGGCCGAGATAAGTCGTTTCCTCGCAACTTGGCGAATTTGGCGGCAAGACGGTATAGAAGAGTGTGTACATCGTGTAATAGCAATTATAACGCCGCCCGGAATAAGGCCAGGCAACCGTGGAAACCGCATCGACTTTGGTTTGATTCAATGTCCTTCCGGAACCTTTATAGTCGAGACATGTTCGCGGGTTGGAGATCACGGCAAGACCGAGACCGCTGATAATGCTCGAAATGGCGTATTTCGATTCAGGAACCGTTCGCTCCGAGATAAAAACAGTATTGGAAAGTCCGTCGGAAACACCTGCAAATGTTTGCCATCGCCGTGAAGTATAGGCCGTACCGAAAGGCGAACGATTATTCCAGTAGTCTGAGTGATTTGTATAATCGGCACCACTGAAGCAGTAACTATGCCGCGTTGAATATTCGAGTCCTTCTACCCCCCATGCCGTGGGATTGGGGTCACCCCACTTCCAATTATTGGGAATCGGGAGACTACCTCCACTTGCCGCCCCCCCATCGGAAGGACAGACAAAAGCACTCAGAGGACCGCACCACGCGGGGTTATAAAGCCATGGAGACGTATAAACCGACGGAATATATGCATACCGAGCTTGTTGCTCAATATATGGAAGCAGCTCAACGAAAGGAGTACGATCTGATCCGGACGCACCAGAACCGTAATTCGGTATTGCCGATTTGTACGCGTCGGCATAATTGTGAATGGCAAGTCCGAGTTGCTTGAGGTTGTTCGTACATTGCATCCGCCGGGCGGCTTCGCGGGCGGCCTGAACTGCGGGCAATAGCAGGGCTATCAATATCCCGATAATAGCAATAACCACAAGAAGTTCCACCAAGGTAAAACCTTTACGATGAAATAAAGAATTGTGTCGCATAAGCACTCCGGATTTATAAAAGTGAATTTCAATTACTGTATGACGACAACCTATTACCTCACGTGAGGTAATAGGTACAAACAATAACATCAATGAATCTACACTAAATTTGTTTATCTGTCAATATTCCTGTTTTCCACAAAAATATATTCGATGCTATTTGAATCACTCAAAAAACCTTAATCCATTGTAGAGCTTCATCTTCTGATAAATGACATTTTGTTCAATTCCTGTCACTGAATTCGACAAGCCGCCTGAAGGCGGCGGGTTCCTCCGTCGGCTGAAAGCCCGACAGAGCTTTATTCCGAGTCGCTGACCTTAAAATCATCGTCCGGTTTGACCATATCCTGCGTTTCAATGTACTCACGTATGATTT
>JAVBQX010000304.1:0-23517 GCA_031548645.1 Thermoguttaceae bacterium | reverse complement strand
CGAAAACGACACCGTCAGCGTCAAGGAACTGCACTCGACCTTCGGCGACAACGACCGGCTCGCGTCGCTGGTGGCCAACCTGTTCGAACGGCCGCTGCTGGTCCTGCTGACCGACGTCGACGGGCTGTACGACGGCGACCCGGCCTTGAAAAGCTCGAAGCTCATCCCGCTCGTCGAAAAATGGTCGCCGGCCCTCATGCAAATGGTCGCGGAAAAGAAATCGACGCGAAGCAAGGGCGGCATGTCCAGCAAATTGTGGGCCGCCCGCATGACGACCAACTCCGGCGGGAGCGTCATCATCGCCAACGGCGAAAGACCGGGTACCCTGACCGACATTTTCAACGGCGAGGAAATCGGCACGCTCTTTCCCGGCGCCGAGGGCATGGTCACGGCCCGAAAACGCTGGATCGGTTACGCGGGCCAGACGAAAGGCTCGATCATCGTCGACGACGGCGCCGCTTCGGCCCTCTGCACGAAGAACAAAAGCCTGCTCCCCATCGGCGTCCTCAACTGTGAGGGGGCCTTCAACAAGGGGGATATCGTTTCCATCGTCGATAAGCAGGGCCACGAAATCGCTCGCGGCCTGAGCAACTATTCCATGAAGGACGTATTGCTCATCCAAGGCAAAAAAACCAACGAAATCCGTGCCGTACTCGACCGCTGCCCCTACAAGGAAATCGTACACAGCGACAACATCCAACTCGTCGACGCATAAAGCGTTTCCAAAATATCACCAGCCCCAAGCGTCAGCGCGGGGTGATATAATTCTTGATGGAAATCGCGTTTTTTCTTTAGACTTTCGCCTGAAAATGATGAGCAAGAACAGCAGCCGGGAACGCAGCGCAGCGGAGTGACCGGAGCGAGGAGCCGCAAGACAGAAAGCACGTCGATTCTCGACAGATTTCGAACGGCAAAACCGAAAACACGAAATACGCTTACACAAACGGGCACGCCCCACACCGGTCACTCCGTTCGCCTTCGGCTCTCTGCGTTCCCGGCTGTCATTTCTTGGGGTTGGCTTTTTCGGCGGAAAGATGCTTGACCCCGGATTCGGGCTTGCGGTATAATCGAAGCGAGTACGAATTTCCATCACATTTTCTCAAACCGGGAGCCGCCATCATGTCCGAACCGATTTCCCCGTCGTCACGTTTGTCTGCAACCTCACGCCGGAATTTTTTGAAGGCCGGCGGTCTCGTCGTCGGAGCGGCGGCCTTGGCGCCGCTACATGTTCACGCCTCGGAGCGGAACACGGTCAAAATCGCGCTCGTCGGGTCGGGCGGTCGCGGTCGCGGAGCGGCCATCAACGCCCTTTCGACCGCCTCCCCGGTTTCGCTGACGGCCATCGCCGACGTGTTCGAAGACCGCATGACTTCGAGCGCCGACGCGTTGGAACAGCAATTCGCAAACGTTCCCGGCCGGGTCGATCTCCCGAAGGAACGGCGTTTTTCCGGATTCGACGCCTACAAAAAGGCGATTGACTGCCTCGACAAGGGGGACGCCGTTTTGCTTGCCACCTGCCCCGGCTTCCGGCCGACGCACGTCGAATACGCCATCGGCAAGGGGCTGCACGTTTTCATGGAAAAACCCTTCGCCACCGATTCGCCGGGTACGCGACGCATTCAGGCCGCGGCCAAGCTGGCCGACGAGAAAAATCTCAAAATCGCCTGCGGTCTCATGTGGCGGCACTGCAAGGCGCGTGAGGAAGCCGTCGCCCGCATTCACGACGGGGCCATCGGCGACGTGATTCACCTGCGGGGCTTCCGCATGCACGGCCCGTTCTACCTGCCCCCCTCGCCGCGGCCGGACGAAAACGAAATCGAATACCAGGTGCGCCATTTTCACGGTTTCGATTGGGCCGGCGGCAATATTTTCATCGACTATTGCATCCACAATGTCGACACCGCCTGCTGGGCCAAAGGGGCGTGGCCCGTGTCCTGCATCGCGATGGGCGGCCGCAGCGTCCCCGATTTGCAGGGCCAGGCCTACGACACGTATTATCACGAATACCAGTTCGCCGACGGCACGCACCTGACTTCGCACGGACGATACCGCAACAACTGCTTCGCCATGTACAGCGATTTCGCGCACGGCACGAAAGGCGCGGCGGTGTTGATGGACAATCTCGGCCAGGCGAAAACGCGGTTGTATTCCGACCAGACGATGCGGAACGAGAGTTTGATCTGGGCCTTTCCCGGTCAGGAGCCGAATCCCTACCAGGTGGAAATGGACCTGTTCTTCGACGCGATCTGCAATGACAAGCCCTACAACGAAGGACACCGCGCCGCCGAGGCCAATTTCGCTTCGCTGCTCGGTCGCGCGGCGCTGAATTCGGGCCAGATCGTCACGTGGGACCAGATTGTCGCGTCGGACCTGTCGCTGTGCCCCGACATCGACACGCTGACTTTTGAAAGCGAAGCCCCCGTGAAGCGTGATGCCAACGGCCGCTACCCCTACGCCATCCCCGGCGAAGGCGTCGCGTTTTGAAACCAGAGCCCGAAGCGTCAGCGAGGGACGCGGAAAGTGTGGAGTGTGGAATTTGGAGTGTGGAGTTAATTCTTAGCCGTCGGGCTTGCCCGACGCAATAACTTCACAAACAGCCCGGGGATTGCGCTGCGATCTATCCCCGGCTCTTTTTATCCCCCCCAAAATCCCGAATCCAAAATCCCAACCCCCATAGGATCACCCCGCGCTGACGCTTGGGGCTGGTATCTTTTCCCCTTTTTTTCGCCGTTTCTGTCACAAAACTGTTTCTTTCGACCACATTTGCTTATAATGGGGGCGAGGTCACATTTTTCAGGGCCAACATTCACAGAAAAGGGTAAAAAATCATGAGTCACCGGGTTCGCATTGCCGCTTGTACCATTTTGATGACCGCCTGTTGCGCGGGCGTCGTTTTTTCACAAATCGAGGGGGATTCCGGCAAGGAATTCAACCAGGCGTTTTACAAGGAGCTGCAAATATCGGAAGATGATATCATGCAGTTCGGCGAGTCGCTCAAGCCGATGTACGAGGACATGCAAAAAAACATCCAGGCCAAAGCGATGGCCGAGATTCCCAAACGCATGGCGGATTCGTCCGAGCCCATGACGCCGGAATCGGCAATGCGGTTTGGCATGGAAATCGCAATGGATGAGCTGGTCGGGATGCAGCAGCCGATCAACGACCAGGCCCGGGAATTTTTTTCCGAGGAGAAACGCCAGAAAATGCACCTGCGTCTCTTCCAGTTGAAAGAAGGGCTCATCGATCAATTGGGAAGCTCGGACAATCCGGATATTACGCAGGGGGCCTTTGGCTTTGAAGTGATTCAACTCATGGGCGGTCAGCCGGATTTTCTCGAACTCAGCCCCGAACAGAGCGATCTGATCACGAAACAGCAGAAGGAAACCTCAGGTGAAGCGATGACCCTGATCACGCAGGCGCAAATGAAAGTCTTCATGTCCGACCCTGCGAAACTTGGTGAAATCCAGCGTTTGGGGAAGGAATTCGCCGAAGCGCAAACCGACGAGGAACGGACTGAAATCGCCAAAAAAATCCAGGCGGTCCAGGGGGACATCTTCAAGGACCTTGCGCCGCAACTGAAGACAATTCTCCTCAAGGGGCACGA
The DNA here is from genome assembly GCA_031548645.1 of Thermoguttaceae bacterium. Classification (GTDB taxonomy): domain Bacteria; phylum Planctomycetota; class Planctomycetia; order Pirellulales; family Thermoguttaceae; genus WRMR01. Next base: position 19,913 of record JAVBQX010000304.1, on the reverse strand, counting down.
AAATTTCATGCGAACCCTGACCGACGCGCAAAGGGCGAAGATTAAATCCGTCATGGCCGAGATGCCCGACTACATGAAAAAACTGCTCGCCGAGGCGAACAAGGACGGCGCCGGAATCAGCGGGCTGGAATCGTGGGTCCCCGGCATGGGAGCGCCCGGCGTTCCCAACCCGAGACGCGAAGCCCCGCGCCAACGCCCCCGCGGCGGACGCACCTTCCCCGGCGAATGAGACGCATTTAGAGCCCGAAGCGCAAGCGAGGGGCAAGGGAAGCGTGGAATTTGGGGTTGACGAGCCGTGACCTGTGGTCGCGGAATTTCATTTCCACGTCGTCGGGTAGATGACGAATTCGATGCGCGAGTTTTTGCTTTCGGCTTCGGTCGTGCCGGCGTAATCGACCGGGCGATTGGCCCCGGCTCCGCTGACCCGGAGTCGGGCCTCTTCAAGGATATTGTCGTTGATCAGGTAATATGCGACGACAAAGGCTTTTTTCGCGCTCACCTCGTGGGCGTTCAGTTTCCGCTGGCTGTTGACGGCCAACTGGTTGGAATGGCCTTCGATGCCGATTTCCTGGTCGGGGAAGTTCAAACGCAACTGGTTGCCGACTTCGGTGAGCGTTTTGCGGCCTTCGGTCGAGAGTTCCCAACTGCCGGACTGGAACAGGTAGGAATCCGGGATGCGCACGCGGATGTTGTCCCCGTCCGTCACGGAGGTCACGCCCGGCGAACTGATCGCAAGCTGCTGGCTTTGAAAGCTGTTGTTCGGTACGACGGTCACCGTCGACTGGCGATGCATCGACGCCTGGTAGGTTTGAATTGATTGCCGGCTTTGGGCCAGTTCCGTTTCGAGCGACGTGACCCGGCTCGTCAGGTCGGCGACCTGCTTCTGAGACGCGGTCAAATCCGTTTCCGATTTTTCGATCGCCCGGGCTGCCTGGGCCAACTGTTTTTGATGCTGCTCGTTGACCGTGTCGAGCCCTTCGGCGCGGACGGTCACTTCCTGGATCTGCTGCAACAGCTCGCGGTTCCGGACTTCCGCCGCGGTCTCGACCCGTTGTCCCGTCAGGGACGAACAGCCGGGCGCAAAAGCGGTCAACGCGATCAACGCAATGGCAAAGCCCGCGTTTTTTGATCGCGGCGGAGTCGCGTCGGATTGTCGTGGGGGGGCGGAAAACATCATGGCAACCAAAAGCGTAGGAAACGCAAAATCACGTGAAGGGAAACGGAAAACCGTCCCCTGTGTTTCTATTATGGTCGATGGTTCCCGGCAAATCGGCGTTTGGAGAGTCAATTTGGCAAAATCGACAAAAAAACCGAGCCCGATGTTCGGTTTGAGCCGGTTGGGTAAAGATTCACTCCTGTTCAACAAACGGGATCGTCCGATCTCAGGAGGTAGGGCAAGAATGGCAGCCGCGAACGCAGAGAGCGTAGCGAACGGAGTGACCGGTGTGGGGCGTATCCGTTGGGGTGAGCGTATTTCACGTTTCCGGTTCGAAGTCTTTCGGGTGTCGTCATGCTTTCTACCTTGCGGCTCCTCGATCCGGTCACTCCGCTTCGCTGCGTTCCCGGCTGCCATTGCCGAGCAAGCCCGGCGGCTAAGAATACACAATTTTAGCCTTGGCCGAGTGCCGCCTTGATGTCTTTCGGTAGAATCGTATTGCTGCCCTATGGAGTAAGCAACCGCATGAGCGCCGTCACGAAAATCACCGCCCCCAGAACGGCGGCAAAAATGCAGGTGACAAGCACCGCGCCGCTGGCGATGTCAAGCGCGTGTTTGATTCGCTCGTCATATTGGTCGGTGATGACCCGGGAAAGGGTTTCGATGGCCGTGTTGAACATTTCCGCCGCAATGACCACCGCGATGAGCAGGATCACGAAACACCATTCCAAAAGATGCAAACGCAGCAGGATGCCGATGATCGGAACCGCAAGGGCGAAGAAAAAATGAACGTGATAGCTGCTCTGCTGGTGAACCGACTGCGATATACCGCGAAAGGCATCGCCGAATTTACGCCGCCAGGTGCGTTTTTTGTGAATAAATGTAGTTTTTTCCGTTGGCTCGTCCGTCATGCTGCAACTCACGAATCACGCAAAAAAGAAATACGCACCGGCTATCGAAAACGACAGGAAGAATTTCCGAATTATAGCACATTTCCATATTTGGAGTAACACAAGGCGGGTTGCGTTTGCCGGTTGCCAAGTGGAAAAATAAAGCGGTCTTGACCCAAACGCACAAATTTGCGACGATTCCGCCTGAAAAAAATTTCTGAACGATGGTCGTTTCGGGGAAAATGAGTGTACGAAAATCTTTAGTATCTAAAAAGAAAAATATGCCGGTTCTGTCACATAAGTTCGCTTTGATAATCATAATGCTGTGCCTGAGTTGTTTCGGCTGTCGGAACGTGGCGTGGTGGAAAAAAGACGAATCAAAACCGCAACAAAATTCCGTCATGATGAAAGACGCCGAAGTCATGACATATAATGATTTTCGCACGATAGACGCTTCAATGATGGAACCGCCAGAAAAATCGAAAAAAAATCAAAGTCTTCTTTGGGAGAACAGTCAGGCCCGTGACATTGAACGTCGCTTGGGTGTGACACAGGAATGAAAAACGACCATCCGGCACACAGCCCAAGATGGTCGTTGATTTTTTGTTCACACACTTCGTGAGAATGACTTAACGTCTATATTCCATGTGGTTTGGCAATTAAGCCATAAATCAGGCGTCCGATCAGGCCGACCCACGAAAACGCAATCGTCAGGACGCCCCACAGGATTTTTGCCCGAGAATTGTCGTTGAAAACCATCAGGTAAATAATGAACGGCAAAAGCCAGATCACGATTGTGATTAAAGTTGACATAAGAGTCACCTCGCAATTGTTTTGAACGGAAATTCCAGTGGTCTAACAATATCTAATCATAGGTCACACGCGCCATTTCGGTTGCTGCGGGGAATATTTTTCTTTATTCATAAGTCATTCATTTGATTGTGTTTAAATATTCTGCAAATCACTCTGAAACGCGGCAAGAAATAGCTTGCCCTGCATTAGCATTTGAAAATATACAAAAAAATGAATATTGCAGCAATTTTCATTTTCGTAAAAATGTTTCCTTTGTTTTGCAAACATTTTTGCATCATAACAAGATTATTAAACTATATTTTTCCGAAAGTATGCGGTTTTTTCATCCTGCGGTGGGAAATATTGTAAACCTGTTTCAGCTCCGGAAGAAAATGACCGCCGAAAATTGAAAGTTACACGTTCCTGACGCATAAGCAAGGGCTTTACCATGAGAATCGGTGCAAAATTATCCCTGGGTTTTGGAATCGTCATCATCCTGCTGTTGGTTGTCGGTTTCATCGGCTGGTACGCGATTGTTCAAAGCAGCTGGAAAACCAATGAGCTTTATGACAAGGAACAACTGACGAACGATCTGCTTCGAGCGAAAAAAATGATCGCCGACGCCCAGATGGCCTCTTATGCCGGAAGCCTGTTCCGAGAAATGGAATGGGAAGAGCAAACGACGAAGACCGTTACGGAGCTCGACCAGCTGTTGACGCGGATTCAACCGCAGTTCCTGCCGGAAAACCGGAAGCGGGTCGACCTGCTCGCGGAAAAATCGCGGGAATACGCGCAGGAAAACACGCGACTGGCGATCAACGAAGTGACGATGCTCCAGGTTCAAAAACAACAAGACGACGTGGGCGGCGAGATCATGTCGAAATTGGATGAAATCCGTAGCCTGCTCGACCGGGACGCGAAATTGCCCCAGGCATCGGACGATCAGGACCGCATCACGGAGCAGGAGTACGACAGGATTCTCGTCACGACGCGCATCATCGAACAAATGGCCGAGGCACGCCGGCTTTCGATGTACTTCATGGCCGACCCCATGCCCGATCACCGCGTGAAAATCAAAGACGATATTTTGAACTATCTGGAACCGCTTTCGAAAAGCATGGCGGACATGAAGACGGTATCGACGGACGCGGACATCGTGCGGCTTGCCGGGGAAATCAACGATTTGTACAAAAATTGGCGAGACAGGGCGGAGGAGATTTTCGCCCTGGACGAAGAAGCCTGGGTGATCGACGCGCAACTGAGCGCCGCGGTGGAGGTGGTTTGGGTTGAATCGGACAAACTGGCGGAATTGCTCAACGAGCGGGTGGAACAGATCCGGTCGGAGGGCATCGTCATGGACAAAATCGCCACCGTCTGCATCGTCGTCTTCAGTTTGGCGGCGGTTTTGATCGCTTTCGGCATCGGCTATGTGCTGACCATCGGCATCACGCGGGGAATCGCCAATGCGGTGACTTCGCTGACGCTTGTCGCGCGGGACGGGGATTTGTCCCATGCCGTGTCCCGGGACGATTTGGCACGTCCTGACGAAATCGGGCAGTTGGCCAAAGCCACGCAGATGATCCTTGAGGATTATCACGCCGTCGACCGTCTCGCCCAGGAACTGGCGGCGGGCAACTGGCAGGCCGATGTCAGGGTCAAGAGCGACCGGGACGTCGTCAACATCAATCTTTCCCGGATGATCACGCAGGTCAACACGGCCCTCAGGAACACGTCCGGGGCCATCGACCAGGTGGCCGCCGGGGCGTCGCAACTTGCGTCGGCCAGCGAACACCTCTCGAACGGGGCCGCCCAATCGGCGACGAGCATCCAGCAGATCACGTCGTCGATGACCAAGATCAGCAGCCAGACGCGATTGAACGCCCAAAACGCGGCGGAAGCGAGCTCTTTGGCCAAGGGCACCAACACCTCCGCATCGGGCGGCCAGTCGATGATGCGCAAAATGATTGATTCGATGGAAGGCATTACGAAAAATTCGCATGAAATTCAGGATATCGTGCGGGTGATCGACGACATCTCGTTCCAGACGAACCTGCTCGCGCTCAATGCCGCCGTCGAGGCCGCCCGGGCGGGAACCCACGGCAAGGGATTCGCCGTCGTGGCCGAAGAGGTGCGGAATCTGGCGGTTCGCAGCGCCAAGGCCGCGGCGGAAACGACCCAGATGATCGACAACAACAGCATGCAGATCATGGCCGGCGCGGAAATCGCGAGCCAGACCTCGGAAATGCTCAACGACATCGTTTCGCAAATGACGCAGGTGGCCGAAATTGTCGGCCAGATCGCCGTCGCCAGCAACGCGCAGGCCCAGGGCATCAACCAGGTTTCGCAGGGGCTGGGCCAGATCGACAACGTGACGCAGCAGAACACGTCAAGCGCCCACGAAACGGCGTGCGTCTCCAGCGAAATGATTTCCCAAGTTGCCGAATTGCAGAAACTCATCGGCCAATTCAAGGTCGGTTGAACCCGGTTTCCACGTAAAGTATCAGGAGCCGTTCGAACAGGAAGTGCATGCCGGAAGTTTGCGAGACATACATCGCCGCTTCGGAAAATGATGAACACGGACATTCGCACGAAGAGTGGCGACGAAAGGGCCGGCATCCCGGCCCGGGGAAATTTCTACCGAAGCCGCAAAACTTCCGCAGTTCGAAGTGTATTTAACCAGCTCCGCATGTGCTTGACACAGATATTGCGTTTCCGTCATTCTGTTTCCGGCTGATGATTTTCTCGAAATTCCACCGTTTCCGCCCGGTTGCCCTTTGCCGAAATTTTTGCGGCTCTATAATCATTTGCTTCTTTTGTGCCGATTGTATCAATGAGGGGATGCGACACAGGCACCTTCTTCGACCGAATCACTCTCTTTTGCTGCAGGAATCCGGCAGTTCCATGAAACGCGTTTTTCAACCGCAATTAATTTCCGTACTCAGGGAAGGGTACTCCTGGCGCCAATTTTCCACCGACCTCGTGGCCGGCATCATCACCGGGATCGTCGCCATTCCGCTTTCCATCGCCTTCGGGATCGCCTCCGGGGCCTCGCCCGAGGCGGGGCTGTACACGGCCGTCATCGCCGGGTTCCTCATTTCCGCGCTCAGCGGCAGCCGGGTCCAGATCGGCGGGCCGACCGGCGCGTTCATCGTGATCGTTTACGGCATCATCCAGAAATTCGGCTTCGAGGGACTGCTCGTCGCGACGCTCATGGCCGGCGTCATCCTCATCGCGATGGGGCTGTTCCGCTTCGGGGCCATCATCAAATACATTCCCTACCCGGTCACGCTGGGGTTCACCTCGGGCATCGCGGTGCTGATCGCCGTGACCCAGTTTCGCGACCTGTTCGGCCTGCAAATGACGAGCGTGCCCGCCGAATTCGTCGAAAAAATCCAGGCCTACTGGCACGACATCGGGACGCTCAACCTTTGGGCCGTCGTCCTTTCGGCCCTTGCGGTCGCCATCGTTCTGCTGACGCCGAAATTCTCGAAACGCGTGCCCGGCGCCCTGGTCGCGCTGGTCGTTTGCACGCTGCTGGTTGCGCTGACCGGTCTGCCGGTCGAAACCATCGGGACGCGTTTCAGCGAAATCAACATGAGTTTTCCGAAACCGCACATGCCGGCGTTTCACGTGTCGATGATCCGCGAACTGCTCCCCGCGGCGGTGGCCATCGCCATGCTCGGGGCGATTGAATCGCTCCTTTCGGCGGTCGTGGCCGACGGCATGATCGGCGCCAAACACCGCTCGAACACGGAACTGATCGCGCAGGGCGTGGCCAACATCGCCTCGCCGCTGTTCGGCGGATTGCCCGCCACGGGTGCCATCGCCCGCACGGCGACGAACGTCAAAAACGGCGGGCGCACGCCCGTCGCGGGGCTCATTCACGCCATCGTGGTTCTGGTCGCCGTGCTGTGCCTCGGGCAACTGGTTTCGCTGATCCCCATGGCCGTGCTGGGCGGGCTGCTGATCGTGGTCGCCATCAACATGAGCGAATACCGGCTTTTCGTCCGCATGTTCAAGGCCCCCAAAAGCGACATCGTCGTCATGGTGCTCACCTTCCTGCTGACCGTGTTCCTCGACCTGACGGTCGCCATTCCGCTGGGCATGGTCATGGCCTCGTTTCTTTTCATGCGACGCATGGAACAGAATTTCGGCATGGGCAAAATGCACACGCTGCACCATCTTTCGTCGGTCGACCCGATGGAAAATCGGGCCGCGCTCCAGGTTTTCGAGTACGACATTCCCGACGAAGTGCAGATTTACGAGATCAACGGCCCCTTCTTCTTCGGTGCGGCGAGCAAATTCCAGACGATGATCCAGGACAATATGCCGACCGTGCTCATTTTGCGGATGCGGAACGTGCCCCTCATCGACGCGACCGGGATGAACGCGTTCGAAGACCTGATCAAACGAGCCCAACGGAAGAAAACGACCGTCCTCATCGCCGGCATACAGCCGCACGTCGAACGCAAGCTCGAAAAGTTCGGCCTGATGCAGGCTGTCGGTCGGGCCAACGTTTTCGCCTCGCTCGTCGAAGCGCTGCCCTTCGCGGCGGATCTCGTGCAAAACGAATTGCAGGCGAAAAAACCGCCTGTCGTGGCGCGGCAGGAAAAAGAGGAGACTGTCGCGGCGTGACCGCCTTGTCTTATGCTTTCGAAGCGTTGAACGCTTCCAGCGCGTCGAAAAACGCACGGAGATTGTCAAGCGGCGTTCCCGCCGGAATGTCGCAGCCGGACGAAAGCACGAAATGCGGAAATTTTGCCGTTGCGTTGAGCAGTTCCTCCGTCTTTTGATACACGAGTTCCGGCGTGCCCATGAGAAAAACGGACGAGGGGTCGATATTTCCCATCACCGGAATGGTTTCCGGAACCTGCCCGAGCACATTCGTCATGATAATGGCGTTTCCCAGGTGCAGGGCCGATGCCCCCGTGTCGAGCATTTGGGGAATCATCTTTTCCGTTTGCCCGCAATTGTGTAAAACGAAAACGAAATTTTCGTCTTTCACCGCATCGACGATCCGGCGGATGTAACGGTAGGAAAATTCCTCGGCCATCTTCGGCGAGATCAATCCCGCGGCGGGTTCCGCCATAATCAGCCCGTGGCAGCCCGTTTCCTTGAACGCTTTTGCATATTCGATCAGGAAGGCCGTCGTTTTTTCCAACAAACGATGCACGGCTTCCGGCTCGGTCATCGTGGCAAGCATCATTTTGCTCATGTCGATCAGGCGACCGCTCAACGAAAACGGGCCGATCAACCCGCCGAGCGTCGGCCGGTCCGAGATTTCGGCGGCACAGCGCCGCGCGGCCAGTAAAACCTGACCCGTTCGATGGGAACCGACTTCCGGAATTTTCAACGTATCCGCGTCGCTCAAATCGTTTAAAGCCGGCTTGACGATGTCGGGATTGTCGTGTTCATTGAAGCGGACTTCCGCCCCGAAGGCTTCCGCTTCGACGGACAGGTCCATCATGGTGAGCGCGGCGGCCGTGGCGGGGAAACGTTCGACGATGGTCTTGACGGCCCGGAACTGCGTTTCTCCCGATAGAAAAACGTCGCCCGCCTTGACGCCGATCAGCGAAAAGCCGGGCGTGGTCATGATCGGCATGGCATGACGTTTATCGTCCGACGTGAGATTTTTTAACCACTGGCGATTCATGGCATGTAGGATTGAAAAAAGTGAAAATCGATCGGAACAGAAATACGAAAAAAATGCGGACAACTTGTCCGGACGCCGAAACACATCATTGATCTTTTGCTAGGTTTTCATCCGGAAGAAGTTTGATGCGGATGTTCTTGTATTCAACTTTCATCGGCGGTCCCTGGTGCATTTGCAGGGCGATGATCCCCGATTTGGCCGATTCGGTCGCGTGACGGTCGTCGACACGGCACATCATCTTGCCGTTGATGAGCAGCGTCAGGACGCTCCCGTCGGCGATCACCTCGTAGTCGTTCCAGTCGTTCGGTTTATAGACCTTGATCAGTTCCGCCCCGTCTGCGAATTTCTTTTCATGAACCGTGCCGTCGGGATCGACCACATTGTCATAACCGCGCGTGACCACGGCGGCACGCTTATGGTGAAAGAGGCAGCCCATCCAGTTCAGTTCCTGGTCCATGTCGGCCTGGTATCCGTAGGTGTCCCAGTTCGGTCGTTTTTCACTCCGGAACTGGATGCCGGAATTGGCTCCCTGACCTTGCAGTCGGAACGTCAGTTTCAGGTGGAAGTTGGCCGGTTCCTTTTCGGCCCAGTAAAGGTAATGCGATGCGCGACACGGTTTTTCGGGCGTGCTTTCGCCGACGATCGCGCCGTCCTTCGCTTCCCAGCCGTCTTTGACGCCTTCCCAACCGTCGAGACTGGTGCCGTTGAAAATTTCGACGAATCCGTCCTTGTCGGGTTTCGTAAAATCCGACGCATGGGAATGGCACAGGAAAGCAAACATCATCGCAAGACAGGGAATTACATGGAGCGGTTTCAGCATCATTATCGTTTCTCCGTATATCCGGGATATTTAAACAATTTCAAACAAACATTGACAACACGGCGCGCATTGTCCACCGGGAAACGGGCGGTGTCAAAGAAAAAACAAAATGGGCGGGTGTCATTGAACGGCGGGAAAGGCAAAACACGACATGGGACCCGCCCGACTCGCCGACACGGGCATACGTCAATATGCCGGTCGGCGATTTCAGGCGGTCTTCAAAATACGTTTTCAAATTTTTCGCCGACTCAAACAAATCGGCGAAAAAACAGTCGTATCAACAGGTCACGACAACGGGAGTCAGGAAATCGCAGGCAATTCGTAGCCCTTGCGTTGGGTCCTGGCCAGCAGTTTGTTGCCTTCCGGGGAGTTGGTGAATTTTTCCGCCTTCGGATCCCAAAGCAGCGGTTCACCGACCTTGCCGACCTCGCGTGCGATGTTGACGAGATAACACAACGTCGTTCCGCGATGTCCGATTTCAATGTCCGCGTTGCATTTTTTCCCTGTGCGGATGCAATCAATCCAGTTTTCGACGTGATAAACCGTTTCGTCCCTGTCGTTGGGCGGCGCATCCTTGATCAAGGCTCTCGGGTTCGAGGAAAGTTTGTGGCGGTTGATTTCGATCTTGCCCTTTTCTCCCGTCACGATGCACCCGAGCCCGGGGCCGCGGTCGCCGTTGAGAGTCAGGCGGAGTTCGGCGCCGTTGTCAAATTTCATTCTCATCCGGCCGCGCGGGCCCGTGACTTTGGCCATGCCGTAATACGGTTTGCCCGTGTCGTCATCTTCCTTGTATTCATCCGAATAGTTCGGCGGCGCGAATTTCCCTGATTCCTCCACGCGGGGTTCCTCGTCCAGGATGATTTGGGTCGGACCCGTGTCATCGGTTCCGAGCGCGGCGTTGACCTGATCAAAGGAATGAGTCCCCCACCCCGTCACGCCGAAGCACAACCCGCCACCGTCATAATCCCACCACCGGGACCAATCATAATGGAGCGAGCCGTGATAAGGCCTCGCGACGGCCTGATCCTGCCAGCGGTCCCACCAGCCGTCCACTCCGCCTTCGGGAAGGGGCTGCTCTTCGTTTTTGTCCCATTTCCACGGGCCGACGAAGTTGGGGGCCTCGATGATTTTGACTTTGCCGATGGCTCCCTCTTTGATCATTCGGCAGGCCCATGTGGTCAGCGGGAGCGACCGCTGCTGCGAGCCGACCTGTGTGACGACGCCATATTTTTTCGCAGCATCGCACATATAACGGCCTTCCGCGATGGTCAGCGACATCGGCTTTTCGATGTAGGTGTGCAACCCGGCCTGCATGGCGAGAATCGTCGCCCTGGCACGGGCATGGGTCGTCGTTTCCACCATGACCGCGTCCAGTTTTTCCTTGTCAAGCATGACGTGGTAGTCGTCGTAGGCCGCCACCCCGTCGGCACTGCCTGCGCGTTTCATGAAATTGTCCAGCTTGGGGCGGAAAACTTCGGAAACGGCAACCACTTTCAAGCCGGCGACAGGCTTGACGGACGGTCCGTAGATTCCAGCCCCGCGACCGCCCATGCCGATCATCGCCACCCGGACGACATCATTGGCCCCCGGTCGATTGGGAGCGGCCAGAACCGAACTCGGAATCACCATGGGAGAAATCACGACAGCGGCACCTGTCGCCAAAGTCGTTTTCAAAAAACCGCGTCTCGAAGGTTGATTTGCTTTCATCGAAATATTCCATTCTATACAAATTATTGTTATTCTGCATTCAAGTACACGCAATTCAATTGTATCCACACGCTTTACGGAAGGCCGTAAGCCTCTCCCCCCGCCGGACTGCCAAGAGCCCCCCAGACGCCGTAGGGACTTGCTCCCGAACGTACGGCGTAGGCGTTCATGTCACGGCAGTCAATCGTATTGCTGATAAACTGAACCGATCCGTCCAGCATGGTCACGTTGACTCCGCCGGTGTGTCGGCTGGCGGGCGGGAAAACGCCCCAGTCATTCCGGTTCGATCCATATTGGCATAACGGGGAATTTGGTGGCGTCAAGGTCGTAAAGCCGTTGGCGTCAAGCCACCCCATGGTCGCCAGCAAGCCACGAAAACTGCTCGTTTTCTGGGAGTCGGCAAAAACCTTGTTATTGCCTGGTTCCAGCACAAGACCGGTCATGCAATTTCCCGGAATGCCGTTGGGCGTACCGTCCCAGATGCCATTGTACATGGCCACGTTGATTCCTACCTCCTGTCCCTGATATTGCGTTGGAATCAGGCACTCGCTGACGGCAACCGTATTGCTTGTCCCGTCCGACGCGGCGGAAATATTTTTTGCATCACGATAGAACATCCCGCGACTGGTGACATCGTGATTGGTGCCACCGGTCCCGGGGTTTCCCTGGGCCCAGAGCCCGTCTCCAAGACTGTACACATAATTGTTCGGCCCGACCAGACGTGAACCATACGTCGCATCGCCGGGACTGGTCTTCGTTTTGACGCCGCATGAAGGACAGAGCAAAAACGCCATGTCCGCATTGCTGACGGCCAACACGTTCCAGGGAGCCCCCGTTCCCCGGGGAATATCCGCGACATCGCAATTGTAAATTTCATCGTAGAGCGCCCCCTGTTCAATATAAGGGAAAAGGTGAACGGAAGTGCTGACCGTGTTCGCCGTAAAGCGACCGTTGAGGCTGTCGCTGCCCGCGGGAAAGGTTTTGCGTGCATCAAGGTGGGTATGCAAGGCCAAGCCGAGTTGTTTCAGCTTGTTGGAGCATTCCATCCGACGCGCCGCTTCCCTCGCCGCCTGGACGGCGGGAAGCAGCAATGCAATCAAAATTCCTATGATGGCGATGACAACGAGGAGTTCCACCAGGGTAAAAGCCGATCGCTTTCCCGGTGAAGCAAAAGTAATAATTTCATGTTTCATGACTGGCCCTTTCGCGAATAAATATGAATGGTAAAAAACTGAACTATCATCACTTATTTTGGGGGAGTAATTTCAAGTCGAACCGCCTTGCCCAAATCAAAAGGCTCAAACTTGTTTTTTCCTTTGACAATTTCAATCTCCAGCGGCGTTTGATTCGGCAGCGTGTACTGCGTTTCGACGAGATTGAAATGAACCATGGGCGGGGTCGACTTGCCGATTTGCGGGAGTTCTCCCTCGGAGACGAATTTATTGACGCAAATTTTATATTTTCCCTCCGGCGCCCCGGTGTATTTCCCGTGAGTTTTTAGTTGCACTTTGCCATTGGAATCCGTGCTGCCGCCGACGGCCCACTGGCTCGTGGACTGGGGGATCAATCTTATGGACGCTTCGCTGACCGGCGTCCCCTCTTGTTTGAACTCCAGCGTTACAGGGTATAAGGGGGGCATTCCGTCCGGTCGCGGCTCTGAGCAACCGATGGAGAAAAAAAGCAAGGCGAATAATGAATATCGAGCGATATTAATATTGGGGATAAATCCATGCAAATACATATTATGTATGTCCTTAAAATGATAGTTTTGGCTTACGGAGAAATGAACAGATTGCCACAGTATTAATTAATGTCATTCTTTTGTTGATTATTTCAGGACGGTATGATACCATAGATCAATGAGGACGTATTGTAATAATGGGTCATAATTTTGTACGAATGCGACATCTTCTGTGAAAATTTCAGCTTCACCAACCCGCTGCTTTAGCATTGATGATATTGCGCTGAACGATCATCACCTGAGGGAATTTTTTTTTCTTTTCGACCTTCTCCCCGAAGTTTATTTTCACATCAAGGACATAGAAGGCCGTTTTCTCTGGATGAACCAGACGTTGAGAAATCTCCTCGGCGTCAAAACCAGGGAAGGCTACCTCGGAAAAACCGACGTGGATTATTTCACGCCCGATCTCGTTTTCCTGTACCATCGCGAGGATAATGATGTGATCTCGACACGGCAGGCCATCATCAATCAACCTTGGATCGTGCCGGGCATCAATTCCAAAACGACGAAATGGTATATCTCCAGCAAAATCCCCTTGTTTGACTCCAAGCAGGAAATCATGGGCACCGCAGGCATCATGCGGAGTCTTTCCCATGAATATGATTCGCGGCATCCGGCCATGGAAATCAGGAACGTCGTCGACTATATGTTCGAACACTACACGGAGCGGATGGAAGTGGATTTTCTGGCCTCTCTCGCTTTTCTTTCGCGGCGACAGTTCGAGCGGCGTTTTCAGCAGATATTTCACCTTTCTCCCAAGGATTTCATCTGCAAAATCCGGATTGACGCGGCCATACGCCTGCTGATAGAAAGCGATCTTTCCATAACCCAGATCGCGTTGGAAACGGGATTCTACGACAACAGTTACCTGACGCGCCAATTCAAAAAACTGATCGGCTGCTCACCGCTTCAATTCAGAAAAAAATACGGCGTATTGACGTGAGGTTGCGCCGGGACACAGCACGCAAGAAAGCGGTCCTTCGCGCGAGTCGGTTGTGTGAATGTCCCTTACCCCGGCGGCCAGGCCATTTCGCGACCGCCGATGACGTGGTAGTGCAAATGCGGCACGCTCTGGCAGGCGTTAGGCCCGCAATTGGTCACGATGCGATAGCCGCTTTCGGCGATGCCCTCTTCGGCGGCCAGCTTGCGGATGACGCAGAATAAATGGCCGACCAGGGCGGCGTCTTCGTCGTCGATGTCGTTCACCGAGGCGATTTCCTTTTTCGGGATGATCAGGAAATGCACCGGCGCCTGCGGCATGACATCGCGAAAGGCGAGGCACTGTTCGTCTTCATACAAAACGGTCGCCGGAATTTCCCGGTCGATGATCTTTTTGAAAATCGTTTTTTCAGACATGAGTTTCTCCAATGTCGCAGTGATGACGTCGTTTGCAGAGTTATTTTAGCGAATTGAGACGATGGGTGCAACATGCCGAAATCATGAAATAACCGGCGTAAAAACGTCTTTGCTTGCGGCTTTGGCTGGATCGGATATAATTATTGGGAATCCGTTTGAGTCACAATGTTTCAGGAAACCGCCCCATGCCGAAATCGAAGGAATTTTTCAAAAAATTGATCAAAACCCCGAGCCCTACGGGCTTTGAGGAAAAAATACAGGCCGTTGTTCGCGATTATATGACGCCCTTTGCCGACACGGTCGAAACCGACGTGCACGGGAACGTCATCGTGGCCAAAAACCCCGACGCCCCGCTCCGCGTCATGCTCGCCGGGCATTGCGACCAGATCGGCCTGCTGGTCAATTACATCGACTCGGACGGTTTTCTGTACGTTTTGCAACTCGGCGGCTGGGATCCGTCCATGCTGCTGGGCCAACGCGTCGTCGTTTGGGCCGAAAGCGGGCCGATTTCCGGCGTCATCGGCAAAAAACCGATTCACCTGCTCAACGAGGACGAACGGAAGAAAACGGCGAAAATTCAGGACCTCTGGATCGACATCGGCGCGAAAAACAAGGAGGAAGCCGAGCAACTTGTCGAAATCGGCACGCCGGTCACGGTCGAACTGGAGTACCGCGAGCTGCAAAACGACATGGTCGCCGCGCCCGGCATGGACGACAAAGCCGGGGCCTGGGTCGTCATGGAAGCCCTGCGCCGGGCCGACGCCTCGAAGCTCCAATGTGCGGTTTTCGCCGTCTCGACCGTGCAGGAAGAGGTCGGGCTCCGCGGCGCGAAAACGAGCGCCTTCGGCATTGACCCGCAGGTCGGCATCGCCGTCGACGTCACCTTCGCGACCGATTGCCCGACGATCGAAAAGAAGCAGAACGGCGAAGTGACCATCGGCGGCGGCCCGGTCATCGCCCGCGGTCCGAACATGAACAACAAGCTGGTCAGCGCCCTCGTCCAGGTGGCGAAGGACAACGAAATCGCGTACCAGATGGCCGCCGAGGGCCGCATCACGGGCACGGACGCCAACATGATCCAGGTCAACCGCGGCGGCGTGGCCACCGGCCTGGTGAGCATCCCGAACCGTTACATGCACTCGCCCGTCGAAGTCGTTTCGATGAAGGACATCGACGCGACCGCCGACCTGCTCGCCCGCTTCCTCGAATCGCTCGCCCCCGACGCCTCGTTCATCCCGGGGGCGTAGTCATTAACAGCAGCCGGGAATGCAGCGCTAGCGGAGTGACCGGGGAGAGGATTTTCCAACCGTAATAACGTGCTATTCCAAAGCCCATGAATGGAACATCGCAGGAACTGAAATGTCACTCAAAATGGCGAGCGTGCTCCCCGGTCACTCCGCCGGAGTACCGACTGCTGTTTTAAACGCATGTGAAAACCAAATGTATAACAAACCCTTGGGTTATTTTCTGACATTTACCATTCACGGTTCGTGGTTGCATGGTGACGAAAGAGGTTCCTTTTTACGTGGCGGAAAATACATTGCGGATGACTGGGATTTGTATCGTCAAAAGATAATGTCATTGAAAGACGATTTGCATTTATTGTCAAACGAGCATCGCGAAGTCATTGAAAATGCGATTCGTGAAATATGCCGAAAAAGACAATGGCAAATTCATGAATTGAATGTGCGGACAAACCATGTTCATGTTGTCGTTGCGGTGAATGACGTCAAACCGGAAAAAATCATGGCCGACATGAAAGCCCGGGCGACATTCCGAATGCGAAAGGCGGGATATTTGGCCGCCGATCAAAAATTGTGGTCGGAACACGGAAGTACTGTTTACCTTTTTACGGAAAATAATTTTTCGCTTGCGAGCGAATACGTCCGTGATTGCCAATAAAACAAATAATCAAACCATAACACAAACAACTAGCACACAGCCGGAATACAAGAAACAGCAGCCGGGAACGCAGCGTATGATCTCTGATCACGGACACTGACCGAGGAGAGGATTTTCCAACCGTGAAAACGTGCCATTCCAAGGCCCATGAATGGAACATCGCAGGAACTGAAATGTCGCTCAAAATGGCAAGCGTGTTCCCCGGTCACTCCGTTCGCTGACGCTCACTACGTTCCCGGCTGCTGTCAATCAGGTGAAAACGAGAACTCATGACAACATCAAAAAAACCCGTTGAAAAAAAGGAAAAAAGCGGCAGCGCCGACCGGTTCTGGCATCCGCGGTTCTGGGACGGCATGACGATGAGCGACTGGTACAAACAGGCGGTCAAGGGTCGGTTCCGCATCGCCCCGACGGGCGTCGGCATGTTCGGCATCATCAGCGGGCTGAGCGCTTTGAACTCCGGTATGGCGGCGATGCAGTCGCTTCGTTACGGCGGCAAAATCCGCGACGTCGAAATCAAGCACCCGCCGATTTTCATCATCGGCCACTGGCGCTCGGGCACGACGCTGCTGCACGAGTACATGATCCAGGACGCGCAGTTCGCCTTTGCGGACACGTATTCCTGTTTCGCCCCGCGTCATTTTTTATTCTCGCGCCGGTTCTTCCAGCCCTGGGTCTCGTATCTCATGCCGAAAAAACGGCCGATGGACAACATGGCCGCCGGTCTCGACCGCCCGCAGGAGGACGAGTTCGCCCTTTGCGCAATGGGAATGCGATCGCCCTACATCAATATCCTCTACCCGAACAACCCGCCGATCGACTCCGAATTTTTGACGCTGAAAAACGTCTCGCCGCAGGAGCGCAAGGAATGGCTCGACGGCCTCGAATATTTCCTGCGCTGCCTGACGCTTGAGGAAAACAGGTGCGTCGTGTTCAAATCGCCGCCGCACACGGCCCGGATCGCCGCGATCCGTGAACGCTTCCCCGACGCGAAATTCGTGCACATCCACCGCAACCCCTACTCGCTTTACGCTTCGACCTACAATCTCTGGATGCAGCTTTCGGTCGTACACGGCCTGCAACGGCCCACGGGCAAGCAGTTCGAGGAACGCGTTTTCGAGATGTTCGAGGAAATGTACGACGCATTCGCCGAAGACATTCCGCAACTTCCGCCCGAACTGTTCACCGAAGTCGCGTTCAAGGACCTGACCGCGGATCCGGTCGGAACGCTTGAAAAAATCTACTCGCAGCTCCGTCTCCCCGGCTTTGATCAGGCGAAACCCGCATTGGAGGAATTCGCGGCATCGCAGAAGTCGTACCAAAAAAACAAATTCCAGACCGACCCCGCCATCGAGGCGAAAATCACCGAACGCTGGGCCTGGTACATCGACCGCTACGGGTATCAAAAATAAATTGTCGGCAACACACGGCGACTCGATAAAAGCCGGATCTGCGGATTATGCCAAAAAATCAGGAAAAATTATTGGCATGTCAGTCATTTTTCTTGGCATTTGCAAAAAAAGGCAGGAAATTATGTTTCAATTTGGACCGTGAATTGGTTATAATGACTGTTATCCACGATAGTAAATTTTCGCCAATTATCCCATTCTTACAAGTTGATGCTGCAACGCCATAAAACAGGGGAAATATCATGCTTTCGATTGTTATTCCGGTCTATAACGAAGAGGGGAGTCTTGTCCAGCTCCACCGAGAAATTTGCGAAGTCGCCGCTGAACAGAATTACGATTTGGAAATCATTTTTGTTGATGACGGTTCGCGCGACCGTTCCTGGGAGATCATCGAGATGCTGGCCAAGGATGACCCGCGAATTCAGGCGATTCGTTTTCGCCGGAATTTCGGCAAGGCGGCGGCCCTGAACGCGGCGTTTGAAGCGGCCACGGGCGAGCTGGTCATGACGCTCGACGCCGACCTGCAGGATGACCCGCGTGAAATTCCGGAATTCGTCCGGATGATGGACACAAGCCTTGACGTGATCAGCGGTTGGAAACAGGTGCGGCACGATCCGTGGCACAAGGTATGGCCCTCGCGGATATTCAACGGCGCGGTCAGCCGGCTCACCGGCGTCAAATTGCACGATCACAATTGCGGCATGAAAATGTACCGCCGGCAGATTTTCGACGAAATCACGCTCTACGGCGAGTTGCACCGTTTCGTGCCGGTTCTGGCGGCGGCCCGCGGCTATACGGTGGGCGAAAAAGTCGTCCAGCATCGTCCGCGAACGCACGGAAAATCGAAATACGGATTTACGCGATTCGTCAAAGGCTTCCTTGATTTGTTGACGGTCAAATTCATCACCGGCTACGGTCAGCGACCGCAGCATTTCATGGGCACCTGCGGCCTGATCTCCTTCGGGATCGGTTCGCTGGCCGTGTTTTATTACGGTTTCATGAAAATCCTGACCAGCTCACTTTACGCCGCGGGGGCGATCACGGAAGAATCGCTTTTCCTCCTGAAAGACCATCCCGGCGTGATTTTCGGCGTCGTGATGCTGTTGTTCGGGGCCCAACTGGTCACGGTGGGCATCATCGCCGAGTTGTTCCTTTCGTATAAAAACCGCCGCACAAAGGATTATTCAATTTCGCAGTTGATCGAACCGCGTGCGGAAACGGACAAGCGGATGGTCATCCCCAAACCGCATTACGGCGAACAGCAGCCGTCGAGCGCCGCGAATCCCGATCAGGAAGAACCGCCGCTCAAACTCGGCTGAGAATACATCCCCCAAAATTATCGCCAGCACCTTGTTCATCCGTGATTTGGAATTTTTTTCGATCGCCGTTCCCTCGCCGACGCGTGTGTCGGGCGAACGGGGGTTGTTGCGCTCGTTGATCGTGCGGCTGGTTTCGCATGCAGGCGTCGAAGGTTGGGGCGAGGCCGTCGATACCGCCCTGCCGCTCGAAAGTCTGCAACCGCTCCGCAACCGGCTGCTGCCCGTCCTGATGGGACGCAGCGTTTTCGATCTCGAAGAACTTGTCCGCTTGAATTTGCACCCAAGCGGGGCGGTGCGTCTCGCCCTCGAAACGGCCTGCTGGGACATGATGGGGCGGCTTTGCGGCCAACCGATCTGCCGCTTTCTCGGCGGCGAATACCGCAGTCACATTCCGATAAGCGTTCCGCTTGCCGGGAATACGCCGGACGAACTGGCCGCCGCGTCGCAGGAATTGGCCGGTCGCGGTTTTCATTGGCAATGCCTGCCGCTGTCCGGTCGGTGCGACGACGACCTGCGGCTCGTCCAACGCGTCCTTGATTCGGCGCATCACCGGGTCGAACTTCGTATTGACGCCGCCGGGCGGTATGATGACGACTCCTGTATCCAACTGCTGGCAGGGCTCGAAAAATCCGGCGTTTCACTTTTGATCGACCCGCTCCGAAATGCGACGCCGCAACGGCTCGCAATGATGCAAAAACGAACGTCGATCCCGTTCGCCGTTCGTTCCGGCATGGATTCGGCCCGTGACGTGCTTGATCTGGCCGGGTTGGACAACCTTTCCTGGCTGGTTTTGGACCCGATGCGAATCGGCGGACTGCTTGAACTGCGCAAATGCGCCGACATCGCCGAAACGTCCGGTCTGCACTGTGCCGTCATGTCCTGCCATTCGACCGGGCCGATGACCGCCGCTTTGATTCAACTGGCCGCATCCCTGCCGGCGCTCTCGCACGGAATTTACTGTGACCCGACAAATCTTGACACGGGCATCCTGAAAGACCCGTTCGAAGCGTCCGACGAATTGCTTCACTCAGCGTCCGGTCCCGGCCTGGGCGTTGAAATCGACCGCGCGAAACTCGAAGGCTTTCTCGTCGCCTGAGACGATAGCACAATGGCGTTCAATATTACCCAGAGCCGGAAGCGTTAGCGCCCGGCCCGGAACCATCGCTTA
>JAVBQX010000329.1:0-11907 GCA_031548645.1 Thermoguttaceae bacterium | reverse complement strand
TCGCGCGCCGAGACTGTAACGCGACTCGATCTCCAACGCGCATACAACGGTTTTCGTTTGATATTCAGAAATATCCCTGAGAGAGTATTTGCTTGAGAACGCAAAAAGAAATGTAATTGAAAAACCGCCAATACAACGCAATCTGCCTAATTGCGCAATGGGACTTGACTGCACCCTACCGCGACCTTCCCCATTCCGAATGCCACGGGAGCGCTGCGAGATATTCCTGCCGGAGTTTGCGGTAGATTTCCCGATTGGCGCCGGGCAAAACCTCGCGGACGGGTGTGGCCATCCGTTCGGCGATGCTTTGCAGCGGTTTTTCCGGCTCCAAAATGCCCGCGGCCATGACGGCGGCCCCTAGGGCGCTGGCCCCGGAATAAGAGGCGCACATCACGGGCAGGTCGGTCACGTCGGCGAGAATTTGCGGCGTGATGAGGCTGGAGCCTGCCTTGCCGCACATGATCAGGCGTTTCATCGTGATCCCGGAATTGAGCAGAAAACGCAGATAACGGAACAGTTCGCAGGCAAGGCCCTCGACGACGGCCCGCATGATGTGGGCCGGACCGTGATAAAGCTGGAGCCCCATGAGTCGGCCGCGCGTTCCCGGTTGCAAACCGGCGACGTCGAACGACGAAAGGAGCGGCCAGAACTGCAAGCCGTCGCAGCCCGCCGGAACGCTGAGAATCAGTCGGTCGATTTCGTCCTGCGCCAGCGATTGCAGTCCCAAAAGATTGACGGCCCACTGGAACGACGAGCCGCCGTTGGAAAGCGACACGATCTGTCCGTACAAATCGGGGATGACGTGCGTGCAGAAAAAGGCGTCGTCGGTGGCCGTCGCGACGGGGTGGTCGGTCACGGCTAGGAGAACCCAGGCCGTCCCGGCGCCGAACATGACGTCGCCGGGATAGATGCTGCCCGTCCCGAGCGCAGCGGCATACTGGTCGTGAACCGGCGCGGAAACGGGAATGCCGCCGGGAAGTCCGATCCGCCGCGAGATTTCCGGCAAGAGCGTTCCCGCCGTTTGTTGCGGTTCGAGAATTTCCGGCAGTTGCGTTTTATCGATTTTCAACTCCCGGAGCAGGTCGGGGTCGTAATCCCGCTTGTACGGATTGTAAAGCAGGGTCAGGCCGAGCGACGTGGCATCGGTCGCAAGGCGGCCGCACAAATGCGACGTCACTACATCACCCACGAAGCCGATGCGACGGGGCGGTTGCAGGAGTTCCGGCGATTCGTTGTGCAAACGCAGAATCTGCCCGATGGCCAGTCCGCTCCGGCCGCGACCGATGCGGGACGCGAGCCAATCGTGCCCTTTGCGCGACGTAAACGCCCGGTCTTCCCCGGCACCGGTCAGGTCGAGCCAACTGATGACGTCGCCCATCGGGGAACGGTCGGGACGGAGCAACTGCATCGCGCCGCCCTGGCTTGAAATACCGATCGCTTTGACGCGCGAAGCGTCAACGTGCGAAACGGTCTCGTGCAGGACGTCGAGCGACGCGGCGATGATGTCAGACGATTTTTGACGCACCGCGGAATCCGGAAGGTGCAAAATTTCCACGCTTCGCGAGCTTTCCGCAACCGTCACACCGTCACGATCTGTCGCAACGGCCTTGACGTTCGTCGTCCCAATGTCCAAACCGAGCAGCAGTGTCATGGATTACCTAAAACGTGTACTGCGGAATCTTGAGCAATTCGCCGTCCTTCATGGCCGATTGGTGGGCCACGATTCCGGAGACCGTCAGGTTCAATGCCCAGGCGATGTTGACCAGCGGTTTGCGTTTTTCCAGGATCGACATGACGAACTCGTTGCCGAGATAGCCGTGCGAGCCGCCGTGTCCGCCGGGATCGACCGTCGGGGGGAGAGGCGGTTTCTTCAGGTTCAACGTTTTGACCAGTTCGTTCGATTCCGCGACGCCGCTGAAAGCGCCATGCCACATGGAACCTTTTTGCCCGCTGACGCGTCCGATTTCGCCGCCGATGCCGGGCGTGTCCCAACAAACGGCCATGCGGGCCATGCCGCCTTCACTGGTGCGGAAGAGCGCGATTTCCGAGCCGAACGGATTTTTGTAGGGGTTGTTTTCCGGCATGAGATGCGGGGCGATGCTGCGGTTGCCCATGCAGGAGACTTCGGTGAAACTGCCGCCTGTGACGCAAATGTAATAGGCGTTCGAGTGCGTCGGATAATATTGCGGCGGCAAACCGATGCGCCAACCTTTATAGCTGTCGAGGGCCGTCGGGAAATAATGGAAATATTCCCCTTCGCAGTAAATCATTTTGCCGAAACCGCCGGCGTCGTAAATCTGCCGCATCGCGTAGAGGCCGTCGTGAAACGTCGAGGTTTCGAACATCATGTAATTGAGCCCGGTCTTTTTGACCGTTTCATAGAGGATGTCCGCTTCTTCAAGATTCCCCCAGGCGGCGGGAACGGCCGAGGCGGCGTGTTTTCCGTGTTTCAAGACTTCGGTGCAATGACGCGCATGACTGGGGGCGTCGGTCGCGACGAAAATCGCCTCGATCGTATCGTCCTTGACCATTTCTTCCAGCGAAGGATACGTTTTTTTGCATCGCGCCCGTTCCGCCATGGCGGAGCAGCGTTCAGGAATCAGGTCGCTCACCGCGACGATTTCGACGTTCGGGTGATCCTGCAAACCGAAGGCCGTCCCGAACTGGCACACGCCAAATCCGACCAGGCCCATTTTGACCTTGCGGTCATATTTCTGTTGCCAGATATTGCCGGCGTCCACGTCGGTTTTCGTGTCGTCGAACCCGGCGATGTTTTTGACATCCTGGGCAAGGGCCATGCCGGAACCCGCGGTCAAAAGACCGGCGCCGAGCGCCGCGTTGGTTAAAAAGGAACGTCGTGATAGTGGCATTTGCATTCTCCTTTTGTTTATGGTTTTGCGTTATTGTCCTGTGATTTCAACGTAATCGATATCCGTCAGCGCCGCAAGGGCGCGAAGCCGCGTCCGGGCGTCGCCCGCCAAAACGGCGTTGTGGTGCGTACCGCCGACCTTGGCGTAATCGGTCAAAAACTTCCGCACGTCGCCGGACACCCTGACCTTCGTATGCGGAACGCACAGTGACGTCAGCGGACCGAAGTCCTCGACCCGGACCATCGCGGTGATCAGCCGCCAACCGATCCGGCATTGCACTAATGCGGCCAGCGTCGCAGGCCCCGGTTCGAACACGGTGATGAGCGCCAACTGCCGGTTTCGCGTTCGCGTGATTTGTTCCGGGCGTGCGACGAGCGGAACCTTGCGGTCCTTTCGCGCCATGGCGACGTTCGCCTCGCCCATGTGGCTCAGGAAAACGGCGTTGCCGCGATAGTCGATCGTGAAGATTTCGCTGAAACTCACCGGGGGGGTGAGCAGGTGGAACATGCGCGTGGCCATGACGGAAATCAGGTCGCCTTCGCCGCCGAAACCGTAACCGTCGGCCATCATGCGGCTCGCCGCGACGAAGGGCACGGTCGAAGTCCGCTCATCGTCGCCGAGCGCCGTGAAGAGATACGTGAAACCGGTCAGCCCGTTTTCCTCGACCAACGAACGCACGGCCAGTTCCGCGCGGGCGGTCTGGCTCAAATCCGATTTTGTCACGTCAGCGGCGATTTCATAACGGTTTTGATACTCGCGAATCAGTGCGAGAACGTTTTCCTCGTCCATTTTTTCCGCGCGGTTGATGTATTCCTCGATCGGAATCGTCGTCCAGTCGCAGCCGAACTTCGAGACCCATTGCGTGGTGTCGACGGCGAAATCGCCCATGCCGGGAAACGCCGTCCCGAGAATGCCGAAACGGGACAGTGAAATTTGCCGCTTCGCATGGGCCGCGAACGCGAAATCAACAACCGCGGCGCAAGCGTCCGAATCGATAATGTGCGACGTCACATATTCGAACGGAACGCCGCAGCGAACCAGCACGTTGGCCAAATCCTGCGTCCCGTGCACGCCGTGATTCTCCATCAGCGTGTTCTGACCGTAATCCTCGTCGACGCCGAAAAGCTCCTGGATGTTCCAGATCAACAGCGGGACGCGCGCCGATTGCAACGGCACGATCGCAAGCTGGCTCGGCGCATAAGTGAGAAAGATCACGAAAATCGCGTCGACTTCCGTCTGTTCGAGCCGGTTGATTTCCGCGCGAATGCCGGCGCCGCTGAACACCGCCGATTGAAATTCTACGTCGATGAAGCGCGACAGCACGGGAACAACCTCGCGGCGGAGCCAGTTTTCGCGGTTTTCGCGAACGCCGGGCGCAAGCGTTTCATAAAGTTCAAGCGTCAGGGCGAGAATGCCGATTTTGGGTTTTGTCGGTTTCATGGAGATATGTCTATCATGATTGAAGCGAGTGTTTTTTCACGGCCTCGGCGGGCGAAACGCCGGCTTTGACCACGTCGTTGAGCGCCGCCTGGAACGCGTGGGGGTTTTCCACCTGGATGGCGTTGCGACCGAACACGACCCCACCGGCGCCGGCGGCGATTTCATCGGCGGCCAGTTGCAAGGCGTCAAGTTGCGTGGGAAGTTTTTCCGCCCCCAGTCCGAGCACGGGCACGGGACACGAACCGGTCACTTCGGCGAAATTCATCGTGTTGAAGGTCTTGATCATGTCTGCCCCCAGTTCGGCGACGATGCGCGAACCGGCCAAAACGTCGCGGTGCAGTTCCTCGGGCGTCATCTTCAGGTGCCCCGTCGGGAAATACTCCCCGACCACGGGAATGCCCAAGCGGTGGGCCTGCCGGACCAGGGTGCAGAAGACTTCGATGTTTTCCGCGTCGCGAAGCTCTTCGTTCGTGTTGAGCGTCAGCGAGACGAGCGCGACGTCCATGCCTTCGCGGATGGCGTCCTCGACGTCATAGGCGTAAACGCTTTTCGCCTTGAGGTAATTCCAGTGAAAGCAGTAAACCGTGTTCCAGTTCAACCGGACGACGGCCAGCGGCGAGTTTTTTTGTGCAAACAAAGGGGCACAATGCCGCAGCATTCCCGGGGCCAACAGCACGGCGTCGACCTCGGGGTTGACTTTTTTCGCGGTTTCCGGCAGGTCGATCATCGCGGGGATCGGCCCGTCGAACATGCCGTGATCCATGGCGATGATCACGGTTTTTCCCCGGTCCTGCAAACGCTTCAAACGTATTTCACGTCCGTCCATCGGTTTCTCCAGTTGTCAAATGGGTTTCAAATTCAAAATTTACGGGAATGCGATATAAAACGCGATCACAACGACGGTGATCAATCCCCACCAGATGACGGGGCGGGAATACCAGTGTCGCGGTTTTTCGGCCCCCTCGGGCAATCGCAAACTGTCCGGCGTCCAGATCAGTCCTTCAAGTTCCTCCGCCTTTTTCGGCTTCGTCACCAGGCTGACCGCCGCGCAGACGACGATGCAGGTCCAGAAAACGATGCCGGTGCGGTTGAAAAACGGCATCCAGGGAAAACACAGGTCCAGCGAGACGGAAAGCGGAATCGTCAGCAGGCCCGCGGTCAAAGCGCCAATGTTGGTCGTCCGTTTCCAGAAGATGCCCATCAAAAACATCGTCGCGATTCCCGGCGTGAAATAACCGTAGGCGTTGAAGATGTAAATGAAGATCGGCCGATCCGATTGCGTGATGAAAACCATGGCCCAAAAAATCCCGAACAGGATCGTGAGAATGCCGACGATCCTGCCGAACAACACCGTCTTCCTGTCGTCGCTTTCCGGGTTTTCCTCTGAAATTTGCGTCCCGGACGACGACTTGCGGCTTCGCCACCAGGTGCGGAAGGGGACGTAAAAGTCGATGGCCGCGATCGTGGCGCAGGAATTGACGGCCCCGGAAATATGGCTCATCACCGCGGCGATCAGCCCGGCCATGACCAGGCCGATGAGCCCCGTGGGGAGCAGGTGCTTCACCAAGGTCGGGAACACGTCGTCCGGGTCTTTCAAATTCGGAAACAAGCTGACCGCCGCGATGCCCGGAATGACGATGATGAGCGGGGTCAGAAATTTCAGGTAACTGGTGAAGACGACGCCCATCCGGGCATGCCATTCGCTTTTTGCGGCCAAAACGCGCTGGACGACGAACTGGTTGGTCGCAAAATAAAAAATACTGACGCACGAGACCCCGCCGAGGTACATCGTCCAGGGGAAGTCCGGGTCGCTGGCCGGGAGCAGCAGGTGCCACTGATCGGAGGTGGCCCAGATGGCCGAAGGACCGCCGACCGCCGCGACCGTCATGACGCTCAAGACGATTCCGCCCGCCAAAAGAACGGCGAGCTGGAACATCTCCGTCCAGATCACCGCTCGCAGCCCGCCGATGACGGTGTAAAGTCCCGTCGTGATCGCGAGCACCCAGATGCTGACGCTTGTCGGGATTCCCAACAGGGCGTGCAGCACCTTGCCGCCGATGTACAGCACGGCGCTGACTTCGACGAACAGGTAGGTCAACAAAATCAGCGCCGCGAAGGCCGAGCGTGAAACCGTCCCGAAACGCCGCTGGAGGTATTCCGGCATCGTGTAAAACCCGTTGCGCAGGTAATACGGCAGGAAAACCCACAGCAGGGCGTTCAGCCCGATCAGAATGGCCCCCCATTCGATGGTCATGGCCACGAAACCGCGCTGGTACGATGTTCCCATCGCGCCGACCAATTGATGCACGGAGATGTTCGCCGCGACGATGCTGCCACCGATCATCCACCAGGGCAGCTTGTCCCCGGCGAGAAAATAATCCCGCTTCGTTTTGACCCCCTGCCGGGAAGCGTAAACCCCCAGCGCGATGACGGCCAAAACGTAAACGGCGAAAATCACGATGTCGATCAGGGAAAGGCTGATATCCATGGAGAATTCAATCCGTAATGCGGGTTTTGTGTCAGGCTACCGGGGTTTGTTCACGTCGAGCGTCAGGTTCGTCATTTTCCTACTTGCGGGAACCTCGATTTCCAACAGCGTCGTTTTGACATCGCCGAAAACGGGATCAACGTGGTTGATCATCTTAGGCATTCCCTTTGGCAGTGACGATGGGGAAAGGTCAACGACAAATTCAGTCTGCGATTTTTGCGGGGCCTGACCTCCTGACAGTTCGGTTTTCTTCACACAAACCTTGAATTTTCCCGCTGGAGCGCCACGAAACTGGCCGTGCGTTACGATGATCGCCTTGCCTTCGGCGTCGGTGACGCTGCCGACGGTCCATTTGCTGATCGTCTTGTCTTCGGTAACTAAATTCACAAGGGCGTTGTCGAGCGGTCGACCGTCCAACGTGAACGTCAGGGTGACCGGGTACAGTTTCGGGAGATCATCCGGACGATTCTCTTTGGAACAACCGTTGAAAACGAAAGCCGCCAAAATCAACGCCAAGGGATAAAACAATTTCATCTGCATCGGCCCGTCTCCATGATTCTATAACATGTGTTTGGATTCACCGCCCTGCGGCGTTCCCATGGCTCCCCACACGCCGTAGGGACTGCCCGAAATACTGATGTCAAGCGGTGTTGACAATGTTCCCGTCTCAATCGTTTCACTGACAAACTGGCATGATCCGTCCATGAGGGCGCAGTTCACGCCTCCGGTATGATAGGAACTGACGGAAAACGATCCCCAGGAGTTTTGCCCCATCGCCGCATACCAGATACAGGAAGGGGAATTCGGGGGAAGGGTTGTCGTAAACGCGGCGTTCGCCCCCCGGCCGTCGGTGAAAAATCCTCCTCGCCAGGAATCAATCGCGTTGAGAATCTGCGTCCGGTCCAGCGGGGAACGCATCTGGAGGCACGGTTCCGGCAGGGAAAGTGACCCGTTATACATATCCGCGGCAAGTGCCACACCCCCCAATACGTTGTTGCTGCCGGTCGAGCCGCCACTGCGATCGGTTCCGACAATTTCCGACAGACCGATCGTATTGCTGGTGCCGTCCGATAGTGAGCCGAAACTTTTCCAATGGGTCGGAGTAAACATTCCCCGCATTCGCACGTGCGCCTTCGGATTTCCTTCCAGTTCCTGGGGCGTATTGTTGGCCCAAAGCCCATCCCCCAAAGAATGCGCGATGCTGCTCCGAGCAACTTCCGTGGTTCCTGCCCCATAATTGATTAATATCGGGGTCCGCATCTTACCGTCGGAGGGACAAACCAGACAGGGAATCGTTTCCCGGCATGCGCTGATATTGGGACTGTTGATATCACAAATCCAGGGAAACATGAGGTTCGCCGACTTCTTCATTTCATCCATGAAGATTTCGTAGCGGCTTGCCTGCTCCATATACGGCAAGAGGACAACCATGGGGCCGACCCCCCATTCCTGACCTCTCCCGCCGTCTGCGGCCGGCGCACCCGCCAAACCGCACCGTGACCTCCCCGCGGGAAATCCCTTGTGTGCGTCGTGATAATTGTGCAGGGCCAAGCCCGCCTGTTTGAAATTATTGGAACATTGCATGCGCCGCGCCGCTTCGCGGGCCGCCTGAACGGCCGGGAGAAGCAGGGCAATCAAAATTCCGATGATTGCGATGACTACCAGGAGTTCTACGAGGGTGAATGCAAAGACATGCTCCCTCTTCATGAATTCAACGTTACGTCTCATTGTCACATCTCCTTTTGAGAAAAAAATGGAAATAAAGATATCATCCATTTACTAAAGACGCTATACCCCAAGACATCAATTAGCAAAACAGTGTTATAAATTTATATTGGCAAACTCCTCTTCTTGTTGCTTACCGAAAAATTAAATTGAATATGGTTATGGATTGTTATTTGAAAATTAGTTTTTGCACCTTCACCATGTCGACGTCGACCGGCGCAACAGTATCCGACAGGGCGACGGCGGCCACGGTGCCGATTCCCGCCCCCATCGCAAGGCAGATGTTCTGGACACGATAACAGGCGTGTGCGTCGTGGCTTCCGCTGATGCAGCGCCCCGCGACGAGAAGGCCGTCGACTTTTTGCGGGATCATGCACGTCAAGGGAATGTCAAACGGCTTGACATGGGCCGCGGAGCCCTGGACCTGACCTTCCTTTTGATTTTCCGCCTGCCCGCTGCCGTCCGGATTATGGATGTCGATCACGAAATGCGCTTTCCGCACGATCCCGTTTGCCCAGGTGCGACCGGAAATCAGGTCTTCCCGCTCAAGATGATCCAAGCCGCGAATCCGCCTCGTTTCCCGGACGCCGATGACGGCCGGCATGTTCTGGACGTGGACGTTTTCGTATCCCGGCAAATGTTTTTTCATGAAATCCACGATACGGAACGCCTGGCGGCGGCATTCGATTTCAGCGATGGTCAAATCTTCCACCTTCGTGCCGAAAAGCCGGTTGATTTGCGTCGCATTGACGATCGCTTCTCCCTGCCGCTGCATCGGATAGGTTCGGACGATCCCCACCGTTTCAGGCAGTTCGCCGGATTTTTGGGCGCGTGTCGTGATCTCTTCCCAGGTTTCGTCACCGACCTTGCGAACCCGGGCCTCTTCTTCACTCCCGCAAAATTGGGCCTTTTCGCCAATGCCGCCGATGGAGAACATGATGGACATCGGCTGAACCAGTCCGTCGCCATCGCGCCCCATTTCAAAGGGAGCGCCGGCTGCGACCGCGATTTCCCCGTCGCCCGTTGCGTCGATCACGAGTTCCGCGCGTATGGTCATCATTCCCTCCTTGGAAACGGCTTTGACGCCAGAGATACGCGATCCCTGCATGATCGGTTCGGCGACCCAGGAATGCAGCAGGATTTTGGCGCCGGCGTCCTGGAGAAAATCGGCGTAATGCAGGTCGAGCCGCTCAAGATCGAAACGCGTCCCGCCTGTCTTTTGATGAACTTCTCTCATAAAGGGACTGTCGGCCGATCCCAAAAACGGAAAAACACGGGCGTGAACCCCCATGCCGCCGAGACGTCCGTAACGTTCCAGGATCAAAACCTTCCGTCCGAGTCTTGCCGCCGCCGTAGCGGCCGCAACACCCGCCGGACCGCCGCCGCAAACGAGAATTTCCGTTTTAAAACCCGGACCGGTTCGCGAAATCGGGAACGGCGACGAGGCCGTGTCGGCAAGCGAGTTTCCGGCAAACCCGGCCATCGAGCCAAACCCGATCGCTCCAAGACATTGACGGCGGTTGATTTTATGATAAGTCATGCGCGGACTTTTCGGTGTCATGAATTCTGCGAACGATCTTCATAAACGGCGGTGGAGTCCCCTGGCACGAAGCGGCAGGGCAACGTGGTGGTCATTGGAATTTCCTTGTGTTCAACGAGCGGGCGGACCATTTTGACGAACGTGGTCCCGATTTCCCGCAACGGGAGATGAACCGCCGTCGGTTTGACGCCGCCCAACAGGTGTTTGACGACCGGCTCCTGATCGAACACGACGCAGGAAAGGTCCTGCGGAATCCTGATTTCCTGTTTGCGGACCAACTCGGCGAAATGTCCGGCGGCCCAGAAACATCCGCAAATCACGGCGGTGATTTTATTGTTTTGCACGTAACGGCGAATCATGCCGGTTGTGTCTTCCGAAGTCTGGAGCGGCAACCAGAGCCCCAATTCGTTTTCTTTTTCCAGGTGAAACTCACGCATTCCCCGGAGATAGCCCTCGTAACGGTCGAAGGCCCACCAGCCGCTCGGACTCATCACCTGGAGAAAACCGATCCTCTTGTGCCCAAGTTGGACAAGGTGTTCAACGGCGTCACGGGCGGCGGTTACGCTGTCCTCGTAGATATTCGGCAAGCCGAGTTCCGGGGCCCGGGTCGCGGCCATGACACAGGGGATTTCCCACCGGCCGGCAAGCCCGATCAGCGAGGCGTGATTCATCGGCGGCCCGATGCAGAGAAAAACATCGGGGCGATGGCTGTTCAAACGCCGCGAAAGACTTTCCCGTCTTGTACCGTGATAACCGAGAAATTCCATGACGACGTTTTCCGTCGCGGCCATTTCGTCGATCCCGCGGAGAATTTCCCCGTAATACCAACTGTCGCCGATTTCGTGCTTCATGTCCCGCAAACCGGAAACCGCGACGGCGACGCGAATCAGGGAATGTTCCTTTCGCATCGGATTGGCATAACTGTTTTGAGACGTCGTTCGATTCCCGGAATCATCATGGGATGTCATGTATTCCGCCAGTCGTTCGCCGACATACGTTCCCTTCCCCCCTTGGCGGCGGATCCATCCTTCGTTCTGCAGCACGTCCAAGGCGCGGCGCACCGCCGTCCGGCTTCGCCCCGTTTGAGTGACGAGGTCTTTATCGGAAAGAAATTCACTCCCCACAGAAAAACCGCCGCCCGTAATATATTCAATCAACTGCTTCACGAGCGCCTCGGTCGACCGGTATTTGGGCAAAGGTTCCTTGAGTTTGAATTCATTCAACGCCGACATAAATGACTTTCGTGCAGCCCCAGCGAACAGGGCGATACTTGATACGACCTTAAAAAATACATGTATTATTTAAGGTTAAGATTTTGGATGTCACATTAGTGCTTTTATTTTTCAACTGTTGATTATATATTTTCACACGAAATAAATCAAGGTAAAAAACATGTATTTGAAAAATAAATCATGGTTTTTGCATTTATGAATTACTGTGGATAATTTGCATTCAAAATTAACAATGTCTCAACTTTATATTTTTCAATATGTTATAATTTGCGAAAATTCATGAAAGATTGTCGCATTTGGCAATATCCGCGAAATATTTTTGTTCTGAATTCGTTTTTGCGATTACTTCCCTTGACTTTTTGTTGTGGAATCGTTAAGTTTTAATACATGCATTATTTGCAGAAAAAACAAACGGTCATGTATTTTTTACCATGCGATTAATAGAGGAGTGTCTCGCCTATGTCCAATTCCTTTTCATCTCTCGCCTGGGGGAAGGTCGACCTTGCTCGGTATCCTTATATCAAGGTCGCGGCCCCGGGGCCGGTTTCGCGGGAATATCACACGCGATGCACGAAGTATTTCAAGGGGCTCAGTTCCCAGGTCAAGCTGTTT
>JAVBQX010000046.1:0-6687 GCA_031548645.1 Thermoguttaceae bacterium | reverse complement strand
CCCCAGATTTTCTGAGGTTCACCCGCGGACTGCGGAATTTCGCCGGCATGTTCATTCTCGTTGCTCATTGAAATTTTCTCCTTGTTCAAGTCATATCAATGACGTTCATGGATGAACGGAAACATCGGCTTTCGGGCGGCGGCGATTGCATCCGCACAAAAGCGGGTGTTTCACCACCCGGGGCGACGACCGGTTTGACACGGCGTCATATTCGGGCGGAGCGAACCCCGCCCGATGATTTTACTTCATAAATAATCGAATCAGTTCTTTTCCGGAATTCGCATCTTGTAGAACGAACGCCAGACGAAATACAAACCGATGGCAAGGAACACGAGGGCGAGCATCCAGGTGTAGTGCGTGTACTGCCCGGC
Source organism: Thermoguttaceae bacterium (assembly GCA_031548645.1). Classification (GTDB taxonomy): domain Bacteria; phylum Planctomycetota; class Planctomycetia; order Pirellulales; family Thermoguttaceae; genus WRMR01. Next base: position 6,316 of record JAVBQX010000046.1, on the reverse strand, counting down.
CACGACCGGATTGCCGGTGGCCGTCGTGGCGATGACTTGCGTTCCTTCGACCACTTTGTCTTTCGTCGTCTCGAAGTATTTCATGACGATCGCGATTTCCGTCGCCAAAAGCCCGAACAGGGTCGAGAATTTGATGATCGGGTTCAAGGCGACCGAGCTGGTGTCCTTGAAGGGATCGCCGACGGTGTCGCCGATGACGGCGGCGGCGTGCAGTTCGGTATTCTTTTCCTTCAGGTCGACTTCAATGACCTTCTTGGCGTTGTCCCACGATCCGCCGGCGTTGGCCATGTAGATCGCCTGGAACAGGCCGAACACCGCGATGGACACGAGGTAGGCGACGAAGAAATTCGGGTCGATGAAGGCAAAAGCCAGCGTCATGAACAGCAGCGCGAGGAAGATGTTCCACATCCCGTTTTGCGCATACTGCGTGCAGATGCTGACGACCTTCTTGGAGTCTTCGATGTCGGCTTCCGTCTTGTCGAGATTCATGTTCTTCTTGATGAATTCGACCGCCTGATAGGCCCCGGTGGTCACGGCCTGCATCGACGCCCCGGAGAACCAGAACACGACGGCACCACCGCAGATCAGCCCGAGGATGACCGGCGCGTTGGTCAGTTCGAGGCTCAACACGCCGAGGTTCGTCAGCAACAGGATGATCGCGAAAATCATCGTCGTCGCACCGGCCACGGCGGTCCCGATGAGCACCGGCTTGGCCGTCGCCTTGAAGGTGTTGCCCGCCGAGTCGTTCGCTTCGAGATAGTGCTTGCCCATTTCAAAGTCCGGCTTGAAGCCGAAGTCTTTTTCGATTTCCTCGGAAATGCCGGGAATGGCTTCGATCTGCGAAAGTTCGAAAATCGACTGGGCGTTGTCGGTCACCGGGCCGTAGCTGTCGACGGCGATGGTGACGGGCCCCATGCAGAGGAATCCGAACGCGACGAGACCGAAGGCAAAGACCGGCGCGTGCGGGCCGAGAATCTGGTCGAGCCCCATCTGGGCGATGAAATAGGCGAGGGCCATGAGGACGGCGATCAGGCCGCCGGTCCAGAAGGCGCCGAAGTTGCCGGCCACGATCCCGGACAGGATGTTGAGCGAGGGGCCACCTTCGCGTGAGGCCGTGACGACTTCGTTGACGTGCTTCGATTTCGAGCTGGTGAAAATTTTCGTGAACTCGGGGATGAGCACGGCGGCGACCGTTCCGCAGGCGATGATCCCGGCTAGTTTGAGCCAAGCCCAGTTCGCGAAGTCGTTCAGCAGAAGATAGCTCATGATGAACGAAGTCGAGATGCAGAGGATCGCGGCGATATGAATCAAACGCATGAGCGGCTCTTCAAAGTCGAATTCCTTCTTGTCGCCGTATTTTTTCTGCGAAATCGCCTGGTTGATGAAGTAGGCGCAGCCGGAAAGACAGTCCATGAGGAACCGCATCGCGAAAATCCAGACGATCAGCTTCGCCTGGAGGTCTTCGGCAAGGTACTTGGCGCCTGCGGCGACTTTCGCCTGGTCCAGCGTCTGTTCGCCGACGACCTGGGCGGTTTGAATGACTTCCATTTGCTGAACGGCTTCGGTGTTGAACCAGTTGTCAAACATGGTGCGACCGGGACCGTCAAGGAGCATGGTCGGGGTAATGGCGAGCACGATGAACGAAATGAGGGCCACGCCGGTCACGCCATAGGTTTCGAAACCGTCGGCGGTCGGGCCGACGCTGTCGCCGGCGTTGTCACCGGTGCAGTCGGCGATCACGCCGGGATTGCGCGGATCGTCTTCGCCGACCTTGAATACGATTTTCATCAGGTCGGAACCGATGTCGGCGATTTTTGTGAAAATTCCGCCGGCGATACGAAGGGCGGAGGCGCCGAGCGATTCCCCGATGGCGAAACCGAGGAAGCAAACCCCCACGATGCTGCGGTCGACGAACAGGAGGATGATGACCATCATGACCAGTTCGAGCGAAATCAGGAACAGGCCGACGCTCATGCCCGCGCGGAGCGGAATATTGACGACGTCCCACGGACGGGCCTTGAGGGCAGCGAAAGCGGTTCGGGAGTTGGCGAACGTATTGACGCGAATGCCGTACCAGGCCACCAGGCATGAGCCGGCCATGCCGATCACCGCGTAAAGAAGCACTTGCAACAGCGTTGACATCGGCGAAATCGGTGCGGCGCCTTCGTGCGTCTCGGTGGGCATGCTGAAAATGTAAATCGCATAGGCCACGGCAATGAAGCAGAAAAGGTAAACGAGGAATTTCATCTGCTTGACCAAATAGGTGCAGCAGGTCGTGTAGATGATCTTCGAAACGTTGGCCATGGATTTGTGGACCGGCAGCTTCCAAATCTGGAAGAACAGGAACAAGCTGAACCCGACCGTAAAGCAGATCACGACCGCTCCGTAAAAGAGGAGGTTCCACGCGGAGATGCCGCCGAGCGTTTCGAAATGCCCTTTGTGCAGGTCGGGAATCTGGAGGCTCGCCTCGCTGGCGAGCGCATACATGCCGGACATCATGAAGATTCCGAGCGTCGTCAAAAGTCGCTTAAGGTGTTGCATAATGAGTTTCAGGGTTTAAAAAAATTTTCGTTGGTTTGATAAAGGTTTATTCTAACCGCCCAGCGCTTCAAAACCGCTCGTGATCTCGATGATCTCGTTCGTGATTTGACCTTGCCGGGCGCGGTTGTACGCCGTGCTCAATGCACTGATGATCTGGTCCGCGTTTTCGGTGGCGGCCTTCATGGCGACCATGCGGGAAATCTGTTCGTTGACGCCCGCGTCGAGAAAACACTTGAACAGCTTGATCCGGAACGCGTTCGGCACGACCTCCTCCATGACGCTCTGGGCCGAGGGGTAAAAATCGAAGGGGATTTCACCGCCCTTGCGGGCCGTCGCGCTGCCGGATTTGGCCAGCTTCGCCTGCGCCGCGCGGATCATCGCCTCCTTGCGCAGTTCCGATTCCGACTTCTTTTCGTCCGACAGTCCCTGCGGCGGCGTGTAATTCAACACGTCGTCGTCCGAGACCAGTTCGCTCATCGGGAGCAGGGTTTCGTGAACGGCTTCCTGCTTGCTCATCGAAATGAATTTCGTGTAAATGATCTCCAGCCGGTCGATCTTGCCGTCGTAAAATTCCTCTACGTAGCGCGAGGCGAGTTCGTCAACTTCGTCGTAGGTCGGCTTGTCCTCGAAGTGCGTGTAGGTGCGATCGGCCTCGATGCCGCGGAAATGAAAGGCCGAAATGCCGCGTTTTCCGGAAATTTCGAGCGCCGCGTCTTGGCCGAATTCCGCCTGCAATTCTTTCCACCGGGCCATCGAAAGGCGGATCATGTTCGCGTTGTAGCCGCCGCACATTCCGCGATTGGCCGTCAAGACGAGCAAGGCGACGTTTTTGACTTCCGCTCGCTCTTCCAGCAGCGGGTGCGAAACCGAAACGCCCGCGTGCGCGAGGTCGTTGACCAGCGAAACGATCCGCTTCGTATAGGAACTGGCCGCGACCGCGCGATCCATCGCCCGGCGAAACTGGGCCGTGGCCACCAGTTCCATCGTCCGCGTGATCTTCCGCGTACTGCGAATCGACTTACGCCGCCTGTCAAGTGCTCTTGCTTTTGCCATATTTTTCGCTCTTATTTTTTTTACCACGAAGGGCACGAAGGATCACGAAGGGATTTTTGAAAATAATTTGTTATTGAAAAACCGAAACGTGACCTTGCAACAATTCCTTATCGCTTTTTCTCCCTTTGCAGGAACGGGTTGTGCTCCGATTCTTGTTTCACCGTCGTCATGGGGCCATGACCGGGATATAGAATCGTGTCCGATGGTTGCGTCATAATTTTTTCGTGTATTCCGGTGATCAAATCGTTGTGATTGCCATCGGGAAAATCGGAACGTCCGATGCTGTTCTCGAAAATCACATCGCCGACGAAAATCACGACACCTTTTTCCCTCTCAATGCGATACAATAGGTGTCCTCGACTGTGCCCGGGCAAGTGTATCACGCTGATCGGAATTCCCGCCACTGTGATCTGCTCGCCGTCACTTAACGTGACATCCGCCGCCGGAGCATTGTCCAATTTTTCCGCATCTTCCTTGCCGACATAAATCTTGCACTTCGGCCATTTGCTTTTTATTGTGCCGTTTCCGTCAATGTGGTCGCTATGGCCATGTGTGACCAGGATCGCTACGGGATTCAGTTGATGCTGTTTGACGGCACGAACGATTTGATTGGCGTCATAACCGGCATCAATGATCAAACAGTCACTTGAATTGTCAAGATGTACAATGTAAGCGTTTTGTTCGGCTGACGGCGATTCGATTGTCCCAATCCGCATATCGGAATATAACACGAAAGGATCACCGCTGCTTTCTTGTTTTTCCTGACACCCGACAACACCCGCGAATACCGCACTCAAGGTAAAACAAATCGCAATACGGCGAAACATGGTGACGTAAAAATTAACGGCGTACATGTTTTTTACCCCTCAATAAATTGCTTGTGCGAATCTGTATTTTATCCAATGGAGTTGACTTTCCTTTGTCCCGTAAGGGACAAAATGTTGGTAGAAAAATAGACGAAATCCCAATTCCGCGTGCCGTCAGGTACGCAACACACATGGCCTTTTGTTATTGCGTCCCTTACGGGACGCCGGTTTTGATGTGAACATTTTTTCTACCAATATCTTGTCCCTTACGGGACAAAATTACGGAATCTCAAAAAACCTTCGTGCTCTTCGTGGTGAAAAAACAAATGCGCGATGAAAATCAGTGCTTCGAAAATCTCTGGTTAAACGTTGAAATCGTCGCTTCGACCTGGGGTTTGAGTTCGTCGGTGAGTTTCTGGCCCTGGGTGATGGCGTCCCACAGGTCGCGTTTTTCGGTGTGGGCGTAATCGAGGAATTCCGATTCCCACCTGCCGATTCGCGTGATGTCGACGTTGTCGAGGAACCCGCGAGTGCCTGCGTAAATGACCAGGATTTGGTCGGTCACGTGCATCGGCTTGCAGAGTCCCTGCTTGAGCAGTTCGTTCATGCGATAGCCGCGGTCGAGCTGGGCCTGCGTGGCCGCGTCGAGATCGGACCCGAGCTGGGCGAAGGCTTCCAATTCGCGGAAGGCGGCCAGGTCGAGCCGCAAGCCACCGGCCACCTGTTTCATCGCCGGCACCTGGGCCGAACCGCCCACGCGGCTGACTGAAATCCCGACGTTCATGGCCGGGCGCTGGCCGCGGAAGAACAGGTCGGGTTGCAGGTAAATCTGGCCGTCGGTGATCGAAATGACGTTCGTCGGGATATACGCGGAAACCTCGCCTTCCAGCGTTTCGACGATCGGCAGGGCCGTCAGCGATCCGCCGCCGAGGTCGTCGGACAGTTTCGCGGCCCGTTCGAGCAAACGGCTGTGGCAGAAAAAGATGTCGCCAGGGTAGGCTTCGCGTCCCGGCGGGCGTCGCATGAGCAGCGACAACTGGCGATAGGCCACGGCCTGTTTCGAAAGGTCGTCGTACACGATCAGGGCGTGTTCGCCCTTGTACATGAAATATTCGGCCATCGCACAGCCGGCATAGGGGGCGATATATTGCAGCGGGGCCGCGGTGCTGGCGCCGGACACGACGACCGTCGTGTAATCCATGGCCCCGTTTTCGCGGAGCGTTTCGATGATCCCGGCCACGGTCGAATCCTTCTGGCCGACGGCGACGTAAACGCATTTGACGCCGGTGTCCTTCTGGTTGATGATCGTATCGATGCAGATCGCGGTTTTCCCGGTTTTGCGGTCGCCGATGATCAATTCGCGCTGGCCGCGTCCGATCGGGGTGATCGCGTCGATGGCCTTGATCCCGGTTTGCAGCGACTGGCGCACCGGCTGGCGGTCGGAAACGCCGGGCGCGACCGTTTCGACGAAACGCGATTCCTTCGAAACGATGGCGCCTTTGCCGTCGAGCGGGTTGCCGAGCGGGTCGACGACGCGGCCGAGCAGCCCTTCGCCGACAGGAACCTGCAGCAGTTTGCCGGTCGTCCGGGCTTCGTCGCCTTCTTCCATCGCGAGGTAGTCGCCGAGCAGAATGACCCCGACGCTGTTCTCTTCAAGATTGAAGGCCAGTCCGGTCACGCCGCTCTTGGGGAATTCGATCATCTCGTTCGACATGACGCCGCTCAGGCCGTACACCTGGGCGATTCCGTCACCGACTTCCAGCACGCGACCGACTTCGCGGACGTCGATTTGACTTTCAAACTGTTCAATTTCCTTCTGGATTACGGAAGCGATCTCGTCGGCTTTGAATTTCATGGGTGCTCCTGTCAATCATGTTTTGACGCACGTTAAGAAGTTGGGAAGCAATGGAGGCGTC
>JAVBQX010000066.1:0-4423 GCA_031548645.1 Thermoguttaceae bacterium | reverse complement strand
CAGCGTTTCGACCGACTGCGCCGGCAAGCCTTCCGCGGTCGCGTATTGCAGCAGTTTTTCGCGTTCGGCCAGGCAGTGTTTCAGCCGGTCTGCGGCCGCCTGTTCGTCTTTCGCCAGTTCGCCGACGGCCTGCATGTCGTTTTTCGCGAACAGTTCCCGTTTGCGATCGAGCAGCGTGATCGTCTCCTTTTGCGCGAGCAGGGTCGCATTGAGAAAATCGGCCAGTTGTTTCCGCCATCCTGACATGGGTATCTCCAAAATTAATTATTTCCTGTTGATGGTCATCAGCTTGAACATCGGTTCGCTGACCGTGCGCGAGCTGGCCTCGGTGATTTTGTCGACGAGTTTTTCGTCGAGTTGCGATTGAAAAATCTCTTCCGCGCGGCCGCCGTCGAAATAGGGCGACTTTTCCTGCGTCGCTCGCATCGACTTGAGCATCTGCCCGAAAAACGTCGTGCCGACGAACTGGTGGAAGACCTTGCGGAATTCGTCGTCGTTCTTCGTTTTCGAAGCGTCCGGCTTTTCCGGCGTTTTATCGGCGTTGATCGCCATGTTCGCGGTCGAAGCCGATGAAAGCGATGTGGTCGGTGAAATCATTTTGCTTTTCTTTCTCAATAAATTTTGACGCGACCCTGGATGCTGCCTTGGGTGTCGAGCATTTTGATGATCGTGATCATGTCCTTCGTGGAAATGTTGACCGCGTTGAGCGATTCCTGCAGGGCCCGGAGTTTCATGTTCTCGACGCCCGCCTCGCGCGAGGCCGGATCGACGTTCGAAAAGCGTTCCGGCAGCGGGGGCCGCTGTCCGTCAAGCGACGCGATGGTAATCGTGATGCCGCCGTGCGTCACGGTGGTCGGCAGCAGTTCGACGTCGCCCTGGATCGCGATGCCCGGCGGGTTTTCGTTGAGGATCACCGTCGGCACGCGTTGCACGTTGTAAAGCGGCAGTTGCCGGATGTCGGCCACGAACCGGACGGCATCGTCTCGGTATTCCGGCGGCAGCGGAACCGTCACGTTGTTCTGGTTGATCGCCTTGGCCGACGCGTTCGAATATTTCAGGACTTCCTCGTTGATCGCGTCCTCGATGGCCGACGCGACCTCGAAATCGGCATAGCGGTCATCGACGACCAGCGTGATGACGCCGTCCTGCACGTAGGGGTTGAAAAAATCGTCATGCAGCCGGCAGCCGCCGGTGATGCGTCCGCGGTTCGGCGTTTCCTCGCTGTCGATGGTGACGAAGCCGCTCGACTGGCCGTACACGGGATTTTCAAGCGGATTCTTCGACGGGATGGGACCGGTCATCGCGGTGAGTATGAGTTGCCCGCCCTTGAGACTCGACGCCGAACCGATCGACGCGACCCGGCAGTCGAGCTGCGTTCCTTCCCGGGCGCCCGCCGCCGGAACGGTCACCTCGACCGAAACCAGCGCCGCGTTTTTCGTCCCGAGGATGCTTCTGATTGAGGCCGAACTGTGCCCGTTCAACTTCAGCATCGTGACGAGGCTGTTGCCCGTTTCCTCGTACCCGCGTATCTTGTCGCCGGTGCTGTTCAGCCCCACGACGACACCAATGCCCCTCAAGGTGTTGATTTCCTGCCCCTTCAATCGCGTCACGGTTCCGACGGTCAGTTCCGCCCGCGCCGAAACGCAATACGCCGTCAACAAGCAACACACGGTAATATAAATCGCAAATTTACGTTTCATCATGAAAACAACTCCACACTTCAAAACGGCGAATAACGGTCGATGATTTTCTGGCCCCAGTTGCGACGGTAACTGTCATACACGCTGCCGCTCGGTACTTCCTTGATTTCCGGCAGGTACAGCCGCTCGCTCAAAATCGTGTTGTCCGGCTGGATGTCCTGCGGGCGGGCGTAACCGCTGAAATAAATGATCTTGCCTTCTTCGGCCAACGTCGTCGAATCAATTCCTTCGAGCAGCAGGATGCCGTTTTCCTGGATTGAGTCAATGCTGCACGTAATCTTGAATTCGAGCGATTCGCGACGGATGACGCTGCCCTCGTTTTTGAACCGGCTGTCGATTTTCGCGCCCAGGGCCGGGTTGCCTTCGTCGAATTTCGAGGCGCTGAAGTTCAGCCCGTTGAAGCTGATCCATTTCGTGATGCCGTAATCGGAGGACATTTTCCGCTTGCGTTCGAGTTCGCCTTCGTTGAGCGAGCGCCAGTTCTTTTTGACGATGACCGTGACGAGGTCGTGTTCGCGAATGGTTTTCGGGGCCTGGACCGGCTGGGCCGTAAACGACATGTCGCCCAAGGTCATCTGGACGCCTTCCTCCTGCCGCCGTGTCGGCATCGTGCCGATCATCGACGATTGGGCCGCGACCCAATCCTGCGTCACGGCGCCCGCCACAAGACAGGCCGCAACGGCCAACAAGATTTTTTTCATTTTGGAATCCTTTCAATGAAAAATATCAACATGTTTTTGTCAATTTTCTTTCTCACCACGAAGGCACGAAGAAACACGAAGGAAAAACTAAAAATCAATAGTGAATAATTAATATTGCGACTATCAATACCGTTCGTTGTTCATTTTTTCTTAATGACCTCTTCGTGGCTCTTCGTGCCTTCGTGGTGAAAATTAATAGTTACATCATCAGGTAATATCGACGGTAAGTTCCCGGCTGCTGTTCTTGTTCCCAAACCTTTTTCGCAAATCGGTCGATCAACAATTAACGATATCGCATCCCTGGATTGCCGGCCGGGACACTGGCCAGTTTGGCCGCGCCGGTGATTTCCGAACGCGTCATTTCGACTTCGACCGTCCCGTAATCGACCACGCGGGCGAGACTCGTCTGCTTGTCGGTCAGCGATTCGACGGTGATCAGTTCGCCTTCCCGGCCGTCTTCCTTCGCCCGGGCGGTCATTTTGATCGTGATGCCGCCGTTCCGCACGAACAGGGTGACGGCCTCCGAGCGTTTGACGAGCACGGGCTTTTCAATTTGCGAAAACTGGACCGGCGTATCGTTCCGCAAGGCCCGAATCGCCGCCTTGCCGACCACCTCGTCGATGCGCGTCGCCGTGTCGGGGTCGATTTCCGGCTCGCGTCCCCGCTGGGTCGTGATGCCGTTGACCGTCCGGCTTTTCGTCACGCGCGACGGCGTTTGATCTTCGGTGAGGTAGCTCAGCTTGACGTCGGCCGCGCTGAGAATCTTGCCTTTCGGGATGACGTGCCGCGTGACGACGACCGCTTTCGGGAGCGAAACGTTGACTTCGACGGTCATCGTGCGGTGCATGCCCGTTTCGGGATTGACACGCCGGCATTGCAGTTCGAAACGCTGCCGCCCGAGCCATTGCTCCGCCGGATCGTATTGCGAAACATTCGGCCGGTTGCGATTTTCGTCGACGATGGCCCGAATGCCGTTAATTCCGCCCGCGTCGGCCAGGCGGCGTTGGCCTTCCGGCGACATCGTGGTATCAATCCGCCAAGGCGCATCGGCGTCGATATTCTCCCGCAGGAAGGTCAGCACCGCGTGCCGGACGGCTTCCTCTTCGTCGCTGACCGCCGTGGCAACGGAATTTTGCGCCGCGTCGCGACGCACGAAAATTTTGTCATTGCCCGATATTGCCGATGTCGCTGCCGATGATGGTGCCGTTTGCGTCGCGGTTTGCGGTGCCGCGGTGATGGTCACCTTGCCCGCCCCGGCGAAGGTGTGTTGCCCGACGCGAACGCCCCGCATGTTGAGGTAGTCGTACACGTCGCGCCAGGCGACCGTGCGATCCTTGCCGGGAATCGGGGCCGGGAACAACACGACGGCCTTGAGCGATTCGATCTCCGCCGCGTCTTCACCCCGATCCGGCGTGACGACGGCGACATCGCCCAACGTGACGGCGTTCCCGCGGCACAAAATCGGCGCATCGCGAAAGGTGATCGTCGCGGCATGCGCCGAAACAGTCATGGCGAAAAATGCGCCGATCACAAATGTCAGGGAAATCACAATGTTTCGATGTTTCATGGCACTCTATCTGTACTGCGTCAGTTTTTTTTTCAGCCACGGATGAACACTGATCTTCACGGATGGAATAATTGCGTCTCAATCCGTGTTTCATCCGTGAAAATCCGTGGCTAATTATTATGGAAGTGGCGCAGCCCGATTATCGTTTGATACTGATGACCGTTTGCAGGATTTCATCGCCGGTTTGCGTCACTTTGCTGTTCAGCTCGAACGAGCGTTGCGAGGTGATCATGTCGATCAGCTCGGTGACCGGCTCGACGTTCGACATTTCGAGGGCGTTTTGTTTCAAGTACCCGAACCCGACTTCGCCCGGCTCGCCTTCGTTCGGCGGACCGGAGGCATCCGTTTCGGCGAACAGGTTCTCGCCGATGCGCAAAAGCCCTTCCGGGTTGACGAAGGTGGCAAGGCCGATTCGCCCGACGCTGGTCTGTGTCATGTCCGGAGGCTGAATCACG
>JAVBQX010000032.1:0-25029 GCA_031548645.1 Thermoguttaceae bacterium | reverse complement strand
CGTGATCAAACTCGGCGGCAGCCTCATGGAAGAGGAATCCGCCATCATGCACCTGCTGCTCGACGCGATTTTCATGGAAAGCGTCGGCATGTTTCCGGTCATCGTTCACGGCGGCGGAAACGCGATCAGCCAGGCCATGACTGACGCCGGCATCCAGCCGAAATTCGTCCAGGGCCGTCGCTACACCGATTCCGCATCTCTGGAAATCGTCAAAAAGGTGCTCGCCAACGACATTTGCCTCGACCTGGTGCGGCGCATCGAAATCCTCGGCGGCCAGGCCAAACCGTTGAGCGTTTGCACCGACACCCCGGTTTTGACGGGCCGAAAACTTTCGCTCACCGACGCGGGCGGCAACCCGATCGACCTCGGTTTCGTCGGCGAAGTGACGCAGGCCGACGTGAAAACGATCCTCGAAACCTGTCACGCGGGCTATATCCCGGTCATCCCTTCGGTCGCGCTCACCCCGGACGGCCAGGCCCTCAACGTCAACGCCGACACCGCCGCGACGACCGTCGCCCAGCAACTCAAGGCCGCGAAACTCGTCTTCGTCAGCGAAGTCAACGGCGTGCGGACCGACCCGCAGAACCCCGATTCGATGATTGAGTCGATCACCGCCGAAAAGGCCCGCGAACTGCTCGCCACCGGCGCGATCGTCGGCGGCATGATCCCGAAAATCCAGGCCTGCCTCGAAACGCTCGAAAACGGCGTGCAGAAAATCCACATCATCAACGGTCGCCTGCGTCACTCGCTGCTGCTCGAAATTTTCACCAGCCAGGGCGTTGGGACGGAAATCGTGGAATCATGAGTCAAAGGTAGGGCTTTGTCAATATTTAATTTTGGGGTCTTAGCCGTCGAGCTTGCTCGACGTTGCCTCGCGATTCGACGGCGGTCTCGGCGAGACCGCCGCGAAAGCCCCGCCATCACTTGAGGCCGTTATTGATCGGGCATATGTTAAGGACGCAATCATGCAGGAACAACAATCCACATCACCGATAATCGGTCGTATCATAACCGTCTGCGGTCTTGTGTCGCTGGTTGCGATCATCGTTTTTTTCGTTGTCAGGTGGCGGATTGTGAATACCTCCGGCGAAATGGAATATGTTACCGTCAAATGGGAACGTGAGACTTTTGATTTCGCTTCCGGTGTACGGTGCCATGTATTCCCGGAACAGAAATTGGCCTTTTTTCTCGGTGACGGAGGAGACGACGAATTTTTCGACAATATTAAAAGTCGCAGCTTTCACACCAGTATGTTAAAAACCAGTAGCGGTTTATCAGGTTCCGTAACGTCCTCGGCAAAATCCGGCGGTGGAGAAACTTTTTCTGACCAAACCGGCAAAATGACATATTTTCTTGATGATAAACACCTCATGGTTTTTTCTGAAGGCGGAACCAAATTGACGTTGCCCGATGGGCGGGAATTTACGCTGGACGGAAAAACGCCGCTTTGGCTGCGGTGTAAATCGGACGGCACGATTGATCGCCTGGACGAATTGCCGAAAGGCTTTGTGGATTTTTTTGAATCCCCGCCGCCTGAACCGGGATTGCTTGGGAAAGTAACATCGTACCCCGGAGCGTTTCAGGAACAAAATGATTGTCCTGCACTGTAATGTGCCAATCTTACAGACTGTTTTAGCAGAAGAAACAAAATGACCACACAAGAAACCATCGCACTATTCCAAAAATACGTGATCCAGAATTACACGCGGTATCCCGTCGTGCTGGTCCGGGGCGAAGGGCCCTTCGTCTGGGACGCGGACGGGAAGCGTTACCTCGACTTCTTTCCCGGCTGGGGATGCAATTTGTTGGGGCACAGTCCGGCCCCGGTCATCGAGGCGATCCGCAAACAGGTCGGCGAGCTGATCCACGTCCCGAACACCTGGTACACCGAACAGCAGGGACGGTGGGCCCAGATGCTTTCCGAACGCAGTTTCGACGGCATGGCCTTTTTCTGCAACTCGGGCACCGAGGCGAACGAGGCGGCGATCAAACTCGTCCGCCTGCACACGCCGAAGGAGCGTTACAAGATCATCACCTTCCAATCCGGCTTCCACGGTCGCACGATGGGTTCGGTCACCGCGACCGCGCAGCCGAAATATCACGAGGGTCTGCAACCGCTGTTGCCCGGCTTCGTTTACGTGCCCTACAACGACCTGCAGGCCGTCAAAGGCGCCATCGACAACGAAACCGCGGCCATCATGCTCGAACCCATCCAGGGCGAAGGCGGCGTCCGCATCCCCTCGCTTGAATTCCTGCAAGGGCTGCGGAAACTTTGCGACGAAAACAGCCTGCTGCTCGTGTTCGACGAAGTGCAGACCGGTTGCGGCCGGACGGGGAATTGGTTCGGCTACCAGCATTTCGGCGTGACGCCCGACATCATGACGCTGGCCAAGTGCCTGAGCGGCGGAATCGCGGCCGGGGCCATGCTCGCGAAGCGCGAAATCGCCCCCAGTTTGCGGCCCGGCATGCACGCGGCGACCTTCGGCGGAAACCCGATCGCGGCCGCGGCGGGCATTGCGGCCATTGAAATGATCGAACGCGAAAACCTGCTCGAACAGGCCAAAACGCTGGGTGAACTCTTCCGCACGCGACTCAATCAACTGGCCGGCGAAGTCGACATCATCCAGGACGTGCGCGTGCTCGGCATGATGGTCGGCGTCGACCTGAGCGTCGACGGCACGCCCTTCGTCACGGAGTGCATGAAACGCGGCCTGCTGATCAACTGCACCCAGGGCCACGTCATCCGCCTGCTCCCCGCGATGAACATGACGCTCGAACAGGCCGAAGAAGGTATCGACATCTTGGTCGATGTGTTGAAGAAGTGACGCGGTGGGTGAATTATCGCACAATACATATGCGAATGCTATTTCGAAAACATTGTACTCCGAACAAAAAATGGAGAAGATCAAAAATGAGTTTTGATATATATCTGATGCCTTGCGATCATAGTAATACTTCAGCAAATGACCTTCGTCATTCATTGACTGATATCAGCAGTGATTGGAATGACGATTCATTTGTCACAAAATCCGATAGTGTGGTCGATTTTAATGAGGAAGACGGACGAGTCGTTTTTTTGAGTTGCAACAGACCAACACCTGATGATATCAAGTTGTTTTATCACATCATGAAAAAACATCATTTTGTCATGACTTACCCCGGAATGCCAGCGCCGATCATCGCCAACGACACCGATACTTCTCACTTGCCTGAAGATTTCCTTGAAGACCAGGATGAGCCGATTGTCGTCCATGATTTTGAAGAGCTGGAAGAAATTATCACCAATTCCTGACACTTATAAATACGCTATTATTAATGACAATTGCCAGGATTTCGATTTTATGCAAAGAATCGGAGGAAAACCGATGCGACATTTTATCACGCTGGACGACGTATCCGCCGCGGAACTGGGCCGGATCATGGAACTCGCCGAAACGATCAAGGCGGAAGTCCGGGCCGGGCAGCGCAAACCGTATCTCGCGGGCAAAACGCTCGCGCTGATTTTTGAGAAGCAGTCGCTGCGCACCCGCGTCAGTTTCGAGGCCGGCATGACCCAGATGGGCGGCGCCACGATGTTCCTCGGTGACGATGTCGGGTTCGGCAAGCGGGAAACGACCGCCGATTTCGGGCATGTGCTCAGCGCGATGGTCGACGCGATTGCGTTCCGCGCCAAGAAACACGAAAGCGTCGTCGAACTGGCGAAATATTGCACTTGCCCGGTCATCAACGCCCTGACCGACCAGGCCCACCCCTGCCAGGCGTTGGCCGACATGATGACGATCAAGGAACGGCTCGGCTCGCTCAAGGGCCGCAAAATCGCGTGGGTCGGCGACGCAAACAACGTGGCCGTCAGCCTCGTGCGTGCCGGCGTCAAGCTCGGCGTCAAAGTTGTGCTGGCGACGCCGGAGAAATATCAGTTCGACGCCGACACGGTGAAACGCATCACTTCATTCGACCCGAATTACAAACTCGAAATGCTGGCCGATCCCTTCGAGGCCGTCCGGGGCGCGAGCGCGATTTACACCGACGTTTGGGCCAGCATGGGCCAGGAAGCGGAGGAAAATCAGCGGAAAAAGGATTTCGCCGCCTACCAGGTCAACGCCAAACTGCTCGCCGCGGCGGAAAAGGACTGCGTCTTTTTGCACTGCCTGCCGGCCAAGCGCGGCGTCGAGGTGACCGACGAAGTCATGGACTCGCCGCAAAGCGCGATCGTCCAGCAGGCCGAAAACCGGATGCACGCCCAGAAAGGTCTGCTCGTCTGGCTGCTGACCGAAGCCGCCGCGAAGTAGAGATCGCAACGGTTGGGTCTGACAAAAGCCTTACGCTTCAGGCTCCGGCGGCGTTTTGCCGTGCAGAATTTCGCGGAGAAGTTTGAGACGCTCGGCGATTTCCTTTTCGAAACCGCGGTCGGTCGGTTCGTAATATTCGCGGTCGACGCCGAGATATTCCTGCGAAACGACGCCGCCTTCGAAATTGTGGGCGTACTGATAGCCCGTGTGGCCGAGACGTTCGGAGCCCTTGTAATGCGAGTCGCGCAGATGCCTGGGGACGGGCACGGTTCGCATTTCTCGAACGTCGTCGCGGGCGTGTGCGATGGCCATCGTCGCGGCGTTCGACTTGGGCGCGCAGGCCAGGTACAGCACCGCCTGTGCCAGGCTGAGCTGGCACTCGGGCAGCCCGACCAACTCGCAGGCGTGGGCCGTCGCGACGGCCAGCGGCAGCGCGGCGGGGTCGGCGTTACCCACGTCTTCGCTGGAAAAAATGACGAGTCGACGAGCCAGAAAACGGACGTCTTCACCGCCTTCGAGCATTTTCGCGAGCCAATAAATCGCCGCGTCGGGATCGCTCCCGCGAATGCTCTTGATCAGGGCGCTGATCGTGTCGTAATGCGAATCGCCGTCACGGTCGTATTGCACGGCCTTGCGCTGAACGGATTCGGCGGCGAGTTCGCGCGTGAAATCGACCGTGTCCCCGTCGCAGGAGAGTACGCCTACTTCAAGCGCCGAAAGCGCCCGCCGCGCATCGCCGTCGCTGATTTCGGCCAGGTAGTCGAGGGCGTCTTCGTGCATGACGATGCCGCGGCGTCCGAATCCGCGTTCGGGATCGTCGACCGCTCGCAGAACGAGGGCCTTGATCAGTTCGGGCGAAAGGGCCTCGAACTGGAAGATGCGGCTTCTGCTGATCAGCGCGTTGTTGATCGTGAAAAACGGGTTTTCCGTCGTCGCGCCGACGAGAATGACGATGCCGTTTTCGACCTCGGGCAGCAAA
This sequence comes from Thermoguttaceae bacterium, assembly GCA_031548645.1. Lineage (GTDB taxonomy): Bacteria > Planctomycetota > Planctomycetia > Pirellulales > Thermoguttaceae > WRMR01. Next base: position 19,761 of record JAVBQX010000032.1, on the reverse strand, counting down.
ACGTCCTGTTGCGCCTTGTTGAAACGGTGGATTTCGTCGACGAACAACAGCGTGCGCTGGCCGCTGGTCGCGAGCCGGTCGTTCGCTTCGCCGAGGACTTCGCGGAGTTGTTTAACACCGTCGTTGACCGCGGAAAGCTGGCGGAAGGTGCTGCGGCTTTCCCGGGCGAGGAGCCGGGCCAGCGTCGTTTTGCCGGAACCGGGCGGCCCGTGAAAAATCACCGAACCGAGGCGGTCGGCCTTGAGCAGCCGCCGCAAAAGTTTGCCCTCGCCGAGAAAATGTTCCTGGCCGACAAACTCGTCCAGCGTTTGCGGTCGCATGCGCGCGGCCAGCGGCAGGGCCTTGCGACGGTTTTCCTGTTCCGAAGATTCAAAAAGTGACATGGATTCAAATCTTGCATCTCAACTTCGTATCAATTCGTCTTTTCAATCACGACGGCGGCATCGGTCACGGCGGTAACTTTTCCGGCGATGGAAGCGTGCAGGTCGGCCCCGAGTGCCGGTTTGCCGTCCTTGACCGGGCGAATCGCAATCGGTTGTCCGACGGAGACCGCATCGCCGACGGCGACCGTCGGCACGCATGGTGCCCCGATATGTTGCCGCAGCAAAATCTCGACCCGCGGCACGTCGATCAATTCGTCTCGTAGCGGACCATGATTGTCGAAATGCAGCAAGCCCGTCTTTTGCATGAGGCGGTGCGTTGGCGTTTTGCGGTTTTGCATGTGGTTGCCCGGGCGGCTTTCGCGATACGGGGCCTTGTCCCAGCGCCCGCCTTCGGCGAGCAGGCGGCGTTTGTTTTCCGCGCAAACGCCTTTCGGGTCAAGACCTTCGGGGCAGGAAACATAGCTGCACAAATTGCACTCGCAGCAGAATTGCGTTCCCGGCACATCGGCGGCTTTCGACAGATTGAAGCCGAGGCTTCGCATCGCGCGGTGCGGTTCGATCGGGTGCCCCAGCAGGTTTCGCGGGCAAAGTTCGGTGCAATACGAGCACTGGTCGCAGGCCGCCTTGCCGACCCGGGCCGTCTTTTGCCAGTCCCATGATTTTCGTTGCACGACAAAGTGATCTTCCGGCAGAACGATGATACCGCCGGTCGTTTTGGTGACCGGTTTCGACAAATCCGGCTCGACATAACCCATCATGACGCCGCCAATGACGTAATGCGGGTTCGAAATCGTCATACCGCCCGAAGCGGGCAGACAGGCCGAAAGCGGCGCCCCGATCGGCACACGGACCGACACGGGATGCTCGACGCAACCTCCGACGGTCAGCCATTTTTCAGTCACGGGTGTTCCGTTTTCGGCGGCAGCGACGTTGAAAGCGGTTTCAACATTCATCACCACCGCGCCAACGGACAGCGGAATCTGTCCCGGCGGAATGACGCGGCCCAGCGTTTCGTACACGAGAATAAATTCGTCGCCCGAGGGATAAGCGTCATCAAGCGGCGCAACCGACATACTGTCAAGAAGTTGCGACTGCACGGTTTCGATGACGGCTCCGTATTTTTTCTTGATGCCGACCAACCCCCGCGTTGCGCCGACCTGCCGCATGGCGATTTGCAACCCGGCAACGAACTGCCCGGTGCGATGCAAAAGCAGTTCCTTGTCTTTGTGCAGGAGCGGTTCGCATTCCGCAGCGTTAATCACGACTGTATCGGCCTTTGCGGAAAGTTTTACATGCGTCGGAAACCCCGCGCCCCCGCATCCGACCACCCCCGCGGCAGCTATTTTTTCAACAAGTGTTGACATAAATCGTGTGCAATAATGGTATTTGTTGAGATTTCATGCGTTATTTTGTTGTCACCAAGCATCAGACAAATGAACGGTGCCAATTATACCCGGATTTTGACGAAAAAGTAAGCCGAGAGGCTCGGGAACAAGAAAAGATGGGATAATCGGCCCGATTATTCGTTTAATATTATGCGGTCGTATGATATAATTGACAAAACTCACAAGCGTGGTCAACTATCCTTGTTCGTTCGCAAAAGGAACAGAAAGATTTCACGCAAAGCCGCCAAGAAGATAAAGTTCGCAAAGTTTTTTTTAATCACAAAGTCCACAAGGTTTTTCGCTGAGCACAAAGAAATAAACAAAAATCGCTTATTCCCCTTGTGATGATCTATGAGTCATTTCGGTAAATATATTTTGGGGTTCTTTGCGTTCATTGTCTGCTTTGCGTCTCCGAGTAAAATGTATGAGTTCAATTGGCGGGAGATAAAATGTCGCATAAATCGAATTCGGACGATTCCCTGAACTCGGCCTGGGTGCAATCCGTGCTGATCGGCGACCGCCTCGCGCAGTGGGGGGCCAAGGCGCCCGATTGGGACCCGGCGCAGCGCTGCCGACAGCGAACGGACGATTTCACGCGTCGCATGTCGGACAAACGCCGCCGCTTGGGCATGCCGATCATCGTCGCCATGTTGGGCGGAACCGGAACCGGCAAAAGCTCGCTGGTCAACGCCCTGCTCGGTAAAAGGGTCGTGCAATCGGGCAACGTCCGCCCGACGACCAACCGCCCGACGCTCATCTGTCGCCCGAATTTGCGGCCGCAGGATTGGGGCATTGACACCGCGGCGATTCAGGTCGTGCCCTGCGATTCGCCGGCGCTCGACCGGCTCGTTTTGCTCGACTGTCCCGATCCGGACACGACGGAAGACGAAACCGACCAGGCGTCGAATCTCGCCAAGCTGCGAAACGCGGTTCCTTATTGCGACGTGCTGCTGGTCGCCGCGACGCAGCAGAAATACCGCGACCATGACGTGCTCGACGAGCTCGCGATGGCCGCGCCGGGGGCCCGACTCATTTTCGTGCAAACGCACGCCGATCGCGACGACGACATTCGCCCCGACTGGTCCGCCGTCCTCGAAAAAAAATACGACACCGGAAAAATTTATTTCGTCGATTCCCCGTCGGCGCTCGCGCAACAGGACCGCGGTGAAACGCTCACGGGCGACTTCGCCGAACTGTATTCGCTGCTGACCGCCGAGCTGTCGGAGGAAACGGCCATCCGTATCCGCGAGGCCAATTACGTCGATCGGGCCGAAATGGTCATTTCGCAATGCCGCGAAGACCTGCGGCAAAACCGGGTGACCATCGACCAGCTCGACGAGGAAGTGCAGTCGGAACGACGCACGCTGGGCGAAAAACTCTCCGACAAAATGCAACAGGAACTGCGGCAGGACCGCCGCCTGTGGGAATCGCAACTGATCAGCGAAACATCGTCCCGCTGGTGGTTCAGCCCGTTTTCGATCGTCTTGCGGCTGTATCTCATGCTGTGCGACATCGCGGGATTTTTGGCCACCTTCCGCAACCGTTCCGTCATGGGCCTGGCCATGGGCAAGGCGGCCGACATCGTGCTGCCCTCGCGCGGGAGCGTGCAAGCGCCCGTGCCGTCGCCGCATGATTCCGGTGACATGCCCGAAAAACCGTCCGCGTCGATGCACTACGGCGGGCCGCTCGCGCACATCAACGGCCTCGTCTGTTGGGACATGATCGAATTGCAGAAATCGGCGCTGAGTTTGCCCGGCTATTTGAGCCAGGCGCACCTGCCGGAGGAACTCTGCTCGAAGGAAACCATCATCCGCGAGGCCAACGAGGCGGGGCGTTATTTCATCGCCGGACTTTCGGGCAAAGTGCATGAGGTTTGCGGCGAACTGGCCCGGCGTCCGCTGACGCAGTGGCTCCGCATCGTGTTCGAGGTGATCCTGACCGTGTTCATCGCCGCCGCGCTGTATCGTCCGGCGAAGTCGTTTTTTTACGAAACGTGGACCTCGGCCGCGGTCGAATATTTCGGCTTCTCCTATTATTTGACGGCCTTTCTGCTCGGCGCGGTCATCAGCGTCATCCTGCTGACGATTTTCCTGCACCTGCTGCGACGCGGGCTGGATGACCGGATTCGCGCGACCGTCGACGAGCTGGTTCGCGAATTCGTCACCGATTCGCTGTTCGTCGAAGTGCGCCGCGAAATCCGCGGGATCGAAAAATTTCGCGACGAACTCGACGCCCTGTCCGACGAAACGCAACTTCTCAACGCCGTCGCCGGCTCGCTTGACACACGACTTGGCAAACGCAAAATTTCGTAAGACTTCCATATTCAAGCATCCGCTTGTGACATTGCGCAAATGTGTCGGCGATCATTTCAATCCAGGACATGACGGCGACATGCCGTCTGACGGAATGGCCTCTCCAGCTTGATCTTGAATCCCGGTGTTCATCGGTTGTTTCTCAAATCCGGACGAATTCATTTCCCGTCGTCGGTCGGTTTTTTGAAGACGCCGGACAGTCGCCCGAGCAGCGAGGCCCGCGGCGCCGGTTTATCGCCATCGCTCGGCCTGTTACCTTGCCTGCCGCCGGGCTTGCCGTTGCGGGAATCGTCCGCGTCATGACGCAGCCGCACGCCGCCGGCGGGCGGGTTGCCGTTGCCGCCCTGCGACGACGAGTATTTCGGCGGGCGAACTTCCGGGGAACGCTCGCCGCCGGATTTTCCCGCGTTGGTTTTGTCCGACATGCCGAAATGCGGTTCGCGCGGGCGGTCGGGGCGTTTGTCCGATCCGGAAACGTCGGCGTTCGGCGAACGCACCTTGACCGTCGGGCGCCGCCGCGAGGGTGTGTAATTCTCGAAGCTGTCCTCCAACCCGGCGTCGAAATCGTCGTCCAGGTCGTCCTCGAAATCATCCGCGCGGCGCGAAACCGGGTTCGACATCTCGGGTCGGGCCGGTCGCGAGGGGCGTTTCGGCACATGCGAAAAATCGTCGTCAATATCGTCAAAGCGGTGCGACGTTTTCGCCTTGCCGCCGGCGTTCGCGTTCGACGCGGCGGTCTTCGGCTGGGCCGTGTTGGCCAGGTTGCCGAAATAGGCGTCTTTCGCCGCTTCGTTGGCCAGCACTTCCTGCGGCGTGCCGGAACACAGCACCTTGCCGGCCCCGATGACGTAACTGCGGTCGGTGATTTCGAGCGTTTCGGTCACGCCGTGATCGGTGATCAAAATCGAAATGCCGTCCTTGATGAGTTGCCGGATGATGATCTGCAAATTCTGCACCGTGATCGGGTCGATGGCCGCGAAGGGTTCGTCGAGCAGGATGATTTTCGGGTCGGAGACCAGAGCCCTCGCGATTTCCAACCGCCGCCGTTCACCGCCGGAAAGTCCCCGAGCCATGTTTTTCCGCAGGTGCGTGAGCTTCATTTTTTCGAGCAGCGAGTCGCATTTCTCCCGCCGCGTGCGGCCGTCCATGCCGAGCATTTCCATCATGCCGAGCAGGTTGTCCTGCACGGAAAGCTGCTGGAAAACGCTGGCCATTTGCGGCAGATAGCCCATTCCGCCCTCGCGGGCGCGGCGGTAGAGCGGCCAGCCGCTCACGTCCTTGCCGTTGAGGTAGACGATCCCCTCGTTGGCGTCGATCAGCCCGCAGGTCATGCGGAAACTCGTCGTTTTTCCCGCCCCGTTGGGGCCGAGCAGCCCGACGACCTCGCCCTTGTTGACGTGAAAGCTGACGCCGTCGACGACGCGGCGCTTGCCGTAAATTTTGACCAGCCCCTCGGCCTTGAGAACCGTCGGGGGAATGATGTACGACGTGTTGCCCGTCGATTGAATGCCGGTTGGTATGCGCGTCATGCGATGTTCAGTTATGAAAAATTGGATGAACGGGAAAGCGAAAGGTAACTACAAACACATCCGGTTACGGCGACGACATGATGGAATTCAAATGTTCATACCCGGGAGCAAACCAATAACATCGCCATTGTTTCGGTACATCGTTTTGGTCGACGGGGAGTACGAAGTCAAAACGGAAGATGACCTCCGGGCCATCGGTTTGATAATGGTAATACAGGACGATGAAGTTTTCACCGAATGATTTTTTGGCGATCAATTTGGGGTAGCCGTACTTGATTTTGTTTCTTTCCGCCGCAAGGCGTCGCGAAACATTTTTCATGTCCGCATCCATTTCCCTAACCCCCAGTAATTCATGCATCGCGATGTCCATTTGTGTTTGGTCTTCGCTCCAGGATTCCAAAAAATCGACGGCCCGTTTGGCGCAATGTTCGAAATCCTCCTGCGACGGCTCCTTGATTTCCAGCAGGGATTTTTTCGCCGCGGGCGATTCCTTTTCCCCGGCGGGCTGGGCCGCGAGGTAGCTCCAAACGCAGAAAATTCCCGCCGAAACCGCCGCCGCGAGAAGTGGGATGTTCCGTTTCATGATTGCGTCCTTTCAAGGTCGAATTTGGATCAATAATCTTGGTTTATGTCGCTAACAACAATATCTGTTTGTATCATCGCCCCGGAGGGGCAAAGCATATTAATGATTTCGCCGAAAAATGATGTGCAAGAACAGCAGCCGGGAACGCAAGGTAGGGCGGTCTCGCCGAGACCGCCGCAGGGGACTTGGGAAAATTTTTCGTTGCGTCAGCGGCGGTCACGGCGTGACCGCCCTACCTTTGTCTTTTGCGACAATCACGTTATCACGGTTGGGAAATCCTCTCCCCGGTCACTCCGTTCGCTTCGCTTACTGCGTTCCCGGCTGCTGTTCTTGTTCTTTGCTTCTTGGCAGAAGTCACAATTCCGTCATTGCGCTGCGCTCCATTCCGGCTTTTGTTTCGCAGACATTTTTCAACTCCATCTCACCCCTTCCTCATTTTCTGGTATCTCGCGATTTCCTGCATGAGTCGGGCGCTGGCCTTGATGCCGCGGTGGAAGCTGGCGAGCGAAAATTTTTCGTTCGGAGCGTGCAGGTTGTCGTCGTCGAGGCCCCAACCGAGGAGCAGGACATCGGCTTCGAGCACGTCGCTCATGAGCGTGATGATCGGGATGGAACCGCCCTCGCGGGTGAAGAACGGCGGGCAGCCGAAGGTCTCCTCGAGCGCCTTCGACGCGGCCTCGACGAACATCGAATCGAGCGAAACGAGCAGTCCGTTGGCCCCGTGCTGGTAGTCGAGCCGCATCGTGATGCCCGGCGGGCAGATGCTTTTCAAATAGGCCTCGACGTTTTTCGCGATTTTGGCCGGGTCCTGTTTCGGCACCAGCCGGAATGTGAACTTCGCCGACGCCTTGCTCGGGAGAACCGTTTTCGAGCCTTCGCCCTGATAGCCCGAGGTCAGGCCGTTGATGTCGAACGTGGGCCGGGCCCAGCGGCGTTCGACCGAGGTGAAACCCTTTTCGCCGAAACCGTCTTTCAGCCCGATTTTGCCGAAAAATTCGGCTTCGTCGAGCGGCAGGTCGGCGAACTGCTGCCGTTCGCGCTCGCTCAGCGGCACGACGTCCTTGTAAAATTCGGGCACCTGGACGCGTCCGTTTTCGTCGATCATTTTGCTCATCATTTGGCCCAGCGCGATGGCCGGGTTGTAGACCGCGCCGCCGAACACGCCGCTGTGCAGGTCGCGGTTCGGGCCGGTCAGTGTCAACTCGAAGGCCATGATTCCGCGCAAACCGTAGGTGATCGCCGGCTGGCCGGGTCCGAACATCGCGCAGTCGCTAACGACCAGGCAGTCGCAGGCGAGCTTTTCCTTGTGCGTGTTGACGTATTCGGTGATGCTCTCGCTGCCGTCCTCCTCTTCGCCCTCGAAGAGGAATTTGATCTGGAACGGCAGGGAGCCCATTTCCTTCAAAACGGCCTCGGCGGCGTATACGTGCGTGAGCAATTGCCCCTTGTCGTCGGTCGCGCCCCGGGCGAAGACCGAGCCGTCGCGCACGGTCGGCTCGAACGGCGGGGATATCCAAAGATCGAGCGGGTCAGCCGGCTGCACGTCGAAATGGCCGTACACCAACAGAATCGGCGCACCCGGCACGGCGGGCGTTTCGGCGTACACGAGCGGGTGACGCTTCGTTTCGATCAGTTCCGGCTTGAGCCCCATTTGCGTCAGGCGGTTGGCCGCCCATTCGGCCGCCTTTTTGACGTCGCCCGCGTACGATGCGACCGTGCTGATGCTGGGAATGCGGAGCCAATCGAAAAATTCGGCCTCAAAACGTTTGGCGTTGTCGTCAATATATCTGTTGATGGCGTCTGCGGACATGATTTTCTTTCTCGAAATGGTTGCTTGCGTCAAACTTTTTTGTCCGAAGCGATTGCCTCAAGACGATAAAATGTTTAAAACCGGGGATACTATGAGATTATATCGTTTTTGACGCAAGCTCACAACATCAGTTGATTGTGGTGACATGGTCAAAATGTGTCATTGCGGCAGTATGCCGAAGCAAGTACAATAAATATTGATGATTTTACGTTAATATAAATAGAATACGCCGATCAGGCATAAAACATGTCGGACATACTTAACATTCCCGAACTTCGCGGGCTGGATACCCGGCACGATCTGGTGCGGATACCGCCGGAGCTGGACATTCCGCTGACGGACCGTGTGCGGCGGATGATCGACACGCGGGCGTTTCGGCGGCTTGCCAAAATCAGTCAACTCGGCCTGGTTTCGCTGGTTTACCCGGCGGCGAACCACACGCGTTTCGAGCATTCGCTTGGGGTGTACCGTCTCGCGCTGCTGTTTTTGAAGCAAATTGCGCATGACGAGCGTTTTGCCGGGCTGCTGACGCCGCACCATGCCGAAACGCTGATCGTCGCCGCATTGCTGCACGACATCGGGCATTGGCCCTTTTGCCACCCGATCGAAGACGTCAACCTGCCGGACATTCCGAAACACGAACAGTTCGCGGAACATTTCATTGCCGAGGATGAAACGGCCGATCTGCTGCGCGAGGATTGGGGCATCGAACCGCGCGAGGTCATCGCCCTGATCAACAAGCGGGGAAGCGACGCGGCGACGAACCTGCTCATCAGCGTTTTGTCCGGCCCGATCGACATCGACAAGATGGACTACCTGTTCCGCGACAGCCTGCACGCGGGCGTTCCTTACGGGCGGCATTTCGACCAGGGACGCCTGATCGGGAGCCTGTGCCTGAACGAGCGCGGTGACGGTCTGGCGATCAACGACAAGGGGAAGACGGCCGCCGAGCTGATGGTTTTCGCGCGTTACGTCATGTTCAGCGAAGTGTACTGGCATCACGGCGTGCGCAGCGCGACGGCGATGCTACAGCGGGCGTTTTTCGAGTTGCGCGACCGGATCGATTTCGCGCATTGCTCGCGGCAGGGCGAATCGAAGATGGTCGAACACCTGTTCGACGTTTCGCAAGGCACCGAATCGCACGGCCTGTTCGACCGGCTGTTCGGCGCCCGGCGGCGATTGTACAAACGCGTCGCGCAGTACGGCATTTTGGAGCAGCCGGAATTGTACCGCCTTTTGGCCGGCAAGCCGTACCCCTTTTTGTGTCGCTGCGCCGAACGTTTGGCCGAATCGCTCAACGCGCAGGGGCAGCGCGTGACCGACGAATCGGGCCGCACAAGTGCGATCTCGCCGACCGATCTGCTAATCGACGCCCCGCCGGTGGAAAAGGAAGTCGAATTCCGCATCGACGTGTTTTACCCAAAGGAGCGACGCTATCGACCGCTTGAGGCCGTCTCGCCGGTCGTCCGGGCGCTGGCCCGCGAGCAGTTCGACGATTACGTCAAGCGGGTCCGCGTTTTCGCGATGCCCGAATTGGCAAAAACGCTCCATGAAAACCCGCATTTCAGCGAACGCTTCGCCGAAGTCCTGCGGTTGGCGGTTGACCATTGACTTACCTTTGGCAAGGAAAACGGTATGAGACTTCAATTGAATTTATTCGGCTTGCTCTTGTTTTGCCTGGCGATTCTCGCCTCGAAACCCGTCGCGGCGCAGTCTTTTGAGGGTGAAAAAAGCGACTGGCACGGCTTCGAATGTTACGATTTCAAGGTCGGCGACCGTCCCTGCAAACTGGCGGTGCCAAAGGAACCGGCCGAAGGCAAACCCTGGGTCTGGCGGGCCGTCTTCTGGGGGCATGAGCCGCAAACCGAAATCGCGCTGCTCAAACTCGGCTACCATATCGGCTTTGTCGAATGCACCGACCTGCTCGGTTCGCCGGAAATGATCGCCCAGCGGGACGCCTTTTACAAGGAGATGACCGAACGTTACGGATTGTCGAAACGGCCCGTGCTGCTGGGGATGAGCCGCGGAGGACTGTGTTCGCTGAACTGGGCCGTCGCCAATCCGGACAAGGTGCGTTGCCTGTACATCGACGCGCCGGTGTGCGATTTCAAGAGTTGGCCCGGCGGTCGCGGCAAATCACCCGGGAGCGAAGGGGATTGGGCCCAATTGCTGAAAGTCTACGATTTCACCGAAGCCGAAGCCCTCGCGTACAAGGGCAACCCGATCGACGCCATGCAGCCGCTGGCCGAAAAGAAAGTCCCCATCCTGTTGATTTACGGCGACGCGGACGAGGTTGTGCCCTTCGACGAAAACGGGGAAATCCTCATCAAACGCTATCGCGAACAGGGCGGCCCGATCGAAGTCATTCGCAAGCCGGGCATCGGCCATCACCCGCACTCACTGAAAGACCCGACGCCGATCGTCGAGTTTATTGAAAAGGCGAAGTGATTCGTGAAAACGGCAGTCGGCCGTTCCGCCGCCTTCCCGGCAACCGTTTCTTGCGCATCATTTTTAGCGAAGGCCTTATTTCGCTACGGGCAGGTCTTCGAGGACGGTGGTGAAGAGCCGCGATTTCTGCGTCGCGAGCGAATGCCAGTGCTTTTCGGTGCCCTCGACGCCGAAAAAGACGGAGCCGCGGCCCATGCGGCGGTTGATTTGGTCGAGGACCTGCATCAGCTTTTGGTCGTTTTCCCGCTTTTCCTTCGGGCGTGATTCGTCGAGTTCGAACAAAGTCTGCTGCGCGAGCGCCGCGTCGCGGTCGCGGATGTCCATCAGGAGGATGCCGGCCCGTTTGTAGTTGCGGTTCGGCGAAAAAATTCCGCGCAGCGTTCGGATCGCCGCGGGCACGATTTCCAGCGTGTTGTCCGTCGGCATGGAAAAACCCGTGACCGCCGAGTTGGTGTAATAGCTTTCCTCGTGAAAGCGGTTCGTGTTGACGTGCACGTAAATGGCCGAGGCCACGCCGTTCTGGGCCCGGAGTTTCTCGGCCCCGCGCGAGGCGAAAGTCGACACCGCCTCGGCGAGCACCTCGAATTCGGTGACCGGTTCGCCGAAGGAACGCGAAATCTGGATGTTTTTGCGCGGCGCCGAGTCGTCGTCGAGTTCGAAGCAAACTTCGCCGCGCAGTTCGCGAACCATTTTTTCCTGTATGACGCTGAAGTTCTTCCGCATCCAGTACGGGTCGACCGAAAGCAGGTCGAAGGCCGTCCGCAGTCCGAGATTGCGAAATCGCGTGACCAGCCGCCGCCCGACGCCCCAGACGTCGCCGACGTCGAAGGCTTTGAGCACGGCGTGCCGTTCGGCTTCGTCGAAAAAGCCGCACCAGCCGCAGGTGCCTTTTTTGGCGGCGTCGTTGGCCACTTTCGCCAGCGTTTTCGTCGGGCCCATGCCGACCGAGACGGGCACGCCGGTCCATTTTTTGACCGTGTGGCAGATATTTCGCATGAATTCGTCCAGGTCGGGGATGTCGAACCCGGTCATGTCGAGGAAGGCTTCGTCGATCGAATACACTTCAAGGTTCGGCGTCCAGCGGCTGAGGATGCTCATGATGCGGCGGCTCATGTCGCCATATAATTCGAAGTTCGACGAAAAAACGGTCACCCGGCCGCTTTCGGCGAGATGTTTGATGCGGAAATACGGCTCGCCCATCGGGATGCCGAGCTGCTTCGCTTCGGGCGAACGCGCGACGACGCAGCCGTCGTTGTTCGAGAGCACAACGACGGGTTTGTCGGCCAGTTGCGGTCGAAAAACCTTTTCGCAGGATGCGAAAAACGAATTGCAATCGACCAGTGCAAATCGCCGAGCGTGTTGTTGTTGCCGTGTCATTGCGGCAGGGCGGTTTTGAGTGTGGTGTTGACGAGCCGTGACCTGCGGTCACGGAATTTCATATAATATTCCGATCAATTCGTCGCCGTCGGACGCGGTGACGGTCACGTCGGCGAGTCGGCCGATCAGAGCATCGGCGCTTGGTGTCGCAATCGGCACGCGGGTTCGCAGGTAGCGGTCGGACGTGCCGATGAGCGTCGCGTTATGTATCGTCTCAAAAAGCACCTGCACCGTGTGACCCACTTGCCCCGCCGCGAAATCGGCCCGCAGGCGGTCGGCCGATTGCTGGAGACGGGCCGCGCGGCGTTCCTTTTCAACGGCGGGAACCTGGTCGGGCATCGCGGCGGCTTCGGTGCCTTCGCGTGGGCTGAAGGGGAATACATGCACTTTCGAAAAACCGACGCGTTCGACCATGTCGCGGGTTTCGGCGAACTGTTCCTCCGTTTCGCCGGGAAAACCGACGATAACGTCGGTCGTCAGGGCCACGCGATCAATCGCGGCCTTGATTTGTTCGCAACGTTCGAAAAACGGCCCGCCCGGCCAGCGTCGCCTCATGCGTCGCAACACTTCGTCCGCCCCGCTTTGCATCGACAGGTGCAGGTGCGGGCACAATTTTTTCGGGAAGGTCCGCATCAGTTCGATCAGCCCGTCGGACACTTCGACCGCTTCCATGCTCGAAACCCGCAGGCGGAACGGGCCGTCGATTTGCACGATGCGTTCGACCAGTTCCGCGAGCCGGAGATTTCCCTCGATCAGCCGCTTGCGTTCGGTTTGCGAATCGAAATCACGTTCGAAGTCGAGCCCGTAATGCCCCAGGTGAATGCCGGTCAGCACGATTTCGCGATAACCCGCGTCGAGCAGCCGGCGGATTTCGTCGAGCACTTCGCCGGGTGGGCGGCTCAACAGGTAGGGCCGCACCTTCGGGATGATGCAGTAGGAACAGCCGACGCGGCAGCCGTCCTGCACCTTGACGTAAGCGCGATGCCGCCCGCCGAACGCGCTGATGCCGTCGGGCAGATCGATCACGCCGCGACGCTGTAAAAACGCGGCAAGTTCGCGTTTGTCGGTGACGACTTCTCCGACCTGCGGCAGTTGCCGGATTTCGTCGGCCGCACGGGCCGCGTAACAGCCCATGACGACGATTTCGGCCTTCGGGTTGAGCCGGGCCAGCCGCCGGATCAGCTTGCGGCTTTTCAAATCGCTTTCCGCGGTGACGGTGCAGGTGTTGACGACGACCAGTTCGGCCGGTTCGCCCGGCGCGGCGTCGACGTAGCCGATCCGCCCTAACGCCTCGCGAACGAATTGGGTTTCGTACTGGTTGACCTTGCACCCGAGCGTCGCCGTTTTCAGTCGCATGATGGTTTTGGGATGACGGAATTCACAGAAAATATTTCGGAAAACTTTAATACTACACGGAATGATCATGTCCATTGACACCGGTGATTTTTTCGCAAGTCGATGCCACTTTTGGCGATTCGTTTGCGTTTTGTTCGTCGGTGGCAGGCCGTCGAGGCGATTGCCTTCGGCTTCCAGTGGTGCGCGAGTCGTTGCCTCGCTTGCATTTCTCCGCTTCACCGTTTACATGTTGATGTCAGCGAACATCATGAGCGAATTATTGGCAACGGTGCGGCAACACCATCGCCTGCATGGCAATCGCCTCGCAATTATTTCGCGGCAGATTCGAGATCGATCCGTTCACGTAAAGCCGAAAATAATTCCGCATCCGCTTGTCCGCCGAACACGATTGAAACCGCCGGAGAAAACCGTCGCAATTCCGTCCGGATTCCATCATTATCAAACTGATCCATCGTCGCGTCCTCCGTGAGCACAACCGCCAGGGAATACGCATTTTACCACAACTTTATAACTTAACGCAACATCAATTTACTGAGCTGTCGTACAAATGCCGTCAAGGTTAGTTAATACAGTAGAAGCAAATCTTCTGCATCCTGAAACCTCCATGTGTTGAAAACAACAGAATAACAGATTTCCAGAATTGTTCATATCCCAATTTCTAATGTTAGCAAAGCAATAGGGCGGTCACGCCGTGACCGCCGAATATGCGGCTCACCCGGTGTGCGGGCCCTACCTTGATTGTCCCCCTTATTTTTTCGGGTTCTTGGCAACTTTGCGTGAAACAAAAATTTCGTCCAAACTTTTTTTGCGACGGGAAATATATGCGGGGTAAAAAGTTTTTCGAAAAAACTTGGCAACAGGCAGCCGTTCTGATAGAATGATTTTCATAACCTACCCGATGATGCCACACAATGGAGTCAGAACAATGTTGTCACTCATTCGCACACGAACGGCGGCTCTGATGTTTGCCGCCGTTTTTTCCTTGTCCGCTTTCGCTGCGGACTCGCCGGAAATCAAAGTCGTTTCAGAAAATATCGTCACGCCGGAACAAAAGGCCATGATTGAAAAGGCGATTCCCGCCGAAGCGGTCGTCACGCCGAAGCAAAAGCGGAAGTTGCTGATTTTCGATATCAACGCCGATTACGGCGGGCACGGTTCCATTCCTTATGCGAACCTCGCCTTCACGCTCATGGGTCAAAAGACCGGTGCTTTCGAAACCGTCGTTTCCCATGATCCGCAGGTGTTTCAGGAGGATTCGTTGAAACATTTTGACACGATTTTTTTCAACAACAACGTCGGTAATCTTTTTTCCGATCCGCAACTGAGAAAAAATATTGAGAATTTCGTCAAGCACGGCGGCGGTTTGATGGGCGTGCATGGCACGACGGCCGCGTTTTTGAATTGGAGCGGTCCGAAACAAGGCACGGACGATTGGCCGGAATTCGGCGAAATGATCGGCGGTCGCGGCGCCAATCACCGCGAAATGGATGAGAAAATTTTCGTCAAGGTCGAAGAGCCGGACCACCCGCTTGTGCAATTTTTCCCGAAGGACGGCTTCGAATACCAGGATGAATTTTTTCGCGTGAGCGACCCGTATTCCCGGGAAAAGCAACGGGTGCTTTTGAGCATTGACAAGGAAAAAACCGACCTCGACCGCGCCCCGCACACAGGAAAAAAAGAACGCGCCGACGAGGATTACGCCCTGGCCTGGGTGAAAAGTTACGGGCAGGGCCGTTGCTTTTACAGCACCTTCGGGCACAGTCCGAAAGTTTTCTGGGATCCCGCGATGCTCAAGTTTTATCTGGCCACCGCCCAGTTCGCGCTCGGCGATCTGGACGCCCCGACGCTGCCTTCGGCGATGGTCAGCGACATGATTCGCGATCATGAAAAGGCGGGCTGGCGACTTTCGATGCCGGCTTACACGTTCCATCAATATTCCCTGTTCGACACGATCGACAAAACGGCGGAACTCGGCCTGCGGTATTGCGGCGGTTTGAGTTTCCAGAAAGTCGGCGGCGGCATCGACAAGTTTTTCGACCCGGCGCAGCTCAACGACGAGGAAATCGCCGCGATCAACGAAAAGCTCAACTCGAAGGGAATTCGAATGGTCTCTTATTTTTACGGCGAAATTCCCGGCGATGAAGCGGGTTGCCGCAAGGTGTTCGAGTTCGCCGACAAATTCGGAATTGAAACCTTTCTTTCGGAACCCAAACCGGAAAGCCTCGGCGTGATCAATCGTTTCTGCGAGGAATTCGGGATCAACGTCGCGCTGCACAATCATGATGAAAAAAGTTCGCCGCACTATTGGCATCCTGAAAAAGTGCTTGAACAATGCGAAAAACACGGTCCGCGAATCGGCGTTTGCGCCGACATGGGCTACTGGATGCGTGCCGGGATCGATCCGATCGACGCGGCGCGAATCCTGAAAAACCGCATCATGGTCGTCCAGGTGCATGACCTCGACGAGTTCACCCCCGAAGGCGCCGACGTGCTCTGGGGAACCGGCATCGGCAAGACCCGGGAGTTTTTCGAGGAATTGTACAAACTCGGGGTCAAACCACTGGACGTCGATGTCGAGTATTCGAAAAATTTTGAAAACAACATGTCCGAATGTCGAAAATGTATTGAGTTTTTTGACGAGACGGTCAAAAACATCGTCAACCAATAAATCGTCAACAAAAGCCGGAAGCCAAAACAACCGGCTTTTTTGGTTTTCACCCACTATTTTTCCCACCTAATTTCAACGAGGTTTATATGAACGACCTTTCTTCGATTTCACGTCGGCGTTTTTTGAAGACGTCGGTGTTGCTTGGAGGCATTGCGGCCCCTTGCCTGATTCCCGGCTCCGCTTTGGGCCTGAATCGTTCCGTTTCGCCGAGCAACCGCATCACCCTCGGTTTTTGCGGTGTCGGCTGCATGAATCGCGGACACCTTTACAACACGCTCCAATATGGCGATGCGCAGGTTCTCGCCGTCAGCGATCCCGACCAGTGGCGTCGCGAGACGGGCAAAACGACCGTCGAAACGCAATACGCCAAACGCAAGGAAAGCGGCGAATTCAAGGGATGCGACACCTATCACGGGTTTCACGAAATGCTCGACCGCGCGGACATCGACGGATTCGTCATGGCGCTCGGCGAACAGTGGCACGGTCCCGCGGTGATCATGGCCGCGAAAGCCGGCAAGGATATTTACGTCGAAAAGCCGAACGCCTACACCGTGCATGAGGCCCTCGCCGAAATCGACGCGGTCAGGCGACACGGCGTCATCTGCCAGGTCGGATACCAACAGCGAAGCTGGGCCAACTTTGAATTCGCCTGTCGTTTGGTTCGCGAGGGCGCCCTCGGCAAGATCAGCAATGTCTACACCGTGCATCACGATCCGAGCGTTGAAATCGAGTTGCCGGCGGAACCGACGCCGCCCACCTTGGACTGGGACCTTTGGCTCGGACCGGCACCCTGGCGGCCCTTCAACCATCGGCTTCACTATCTGGGCAATCCGCTCAACGTTGTGCCGTGGTCGTTCTGCAGGGACCTCGGACTGGGCGGAATCGCAAGCGGCAGTTCCCATGCGTTCGACATCGTTCACTGGGGACTCGGTCTCGACACCTCCGGCCCGCAGGAAATCATTCCGCCGAACGAGCAATGCCCGTTCATTACGTTCAAGTATCCGAACGACGTGACGCTGCAAATCGTGCATGGGCGACTTGATCCCAAGTATCATGACATCCCCGAGGGATTTGATCCGATTACGAGCGTGCAGGCGTTCGGCGCCGTATTTGTCGGCGAAAAAGGCTGGATTCATGTCGGGCGGCAAGGGTACCTGAAATGTTATCCCGCGGAAATCGCCAAAGACCGCCCCAGCCGTCACGAAGGCCATCTCAGCCATGTGCGCAACTGGCTTGATTGCGTCCGACTGCGAAAACGTCCGGCCTGCGACGTTGAAATCGGAAGCCATTCGACCATTGATCCGATTCTCGGGAACATCGCCTATTGGCTCAACCGCCCGCTCAAATGGGATTCCGCCAAATATGAGTTCATCGGCGACGACGAAGCCAACCGCCTCCGAAGCCGCGCGATTCGCCAGCCGTGGATCATTTAATTCAACCAAACACGACACGAAAGGAATACCGATATGCAACGAATACTATTGACTTTTGCGCTGCTCGTTTTGGTTGCTCCCGCATTGAGCGCACAAGACGAAGCGGCTGATTTATCGAAGGTTTTGCAGAACCCGAACGCTTCCCAATATGCAAAAACGCTCGCCTGCAAACAGGCGGCGCAAACCGGTACCAAAGCCTCGGTGGCGCCCTTGGCCGCCGTTTTGCTTGACGAATCGCTTTCCCATCCGGCGCGAATCGCCTTGCAGCAGATTCCCGATCCGGCGGCGACGGAAGCGCTTTGCACCGCTCTTCCGAACGCCAAAGACAAGATTTTGATCGGGATCATCGGAACGCTTGGCGAACGACGCGACCCGTCGGCGGTTTCACATCTCGAAACGTTTCTTGCCGACAAGGAACCGCAAATCGTTTACGCCACCGCCGTCGCTTTGGGGAAAATCGGATCCGCCGATGCGCTGGCCGCGATGCGAAAACAATTTGAAGCTGCTGATGCGGCCCAAAAATCCCTGCTGGTCGACGGCTTGTTGGCATGCGCGGAACGATTGATCGCCGCCGGCGAAACGGAGAAGGCCGTTTCGGTCTACCGTCAAATTCAAAATCAACGGGAACTGCCGGTCACGTCACGTTGCGGGGCCATTCGCGGGCTTTTGCTCGCGCTCGGACCCGACGCCAATGACGAATTGAAAGAAAAAACGGTCGACAAGGAGGACGGCGTGTTCTTGGCGATGCTGGAAGCAACCCGGGATTTGAAATCGCCGGAATCGACGCCGGTCCTTTTGGCCGCGTTGCCGAAACTGGATGCGGACCGGCAAACGCTTTTGCTCGATTTGCTCGATTGCCGTGGTGATGCCGCGGCGCGATCGGTCATTTTGGAAATGGCGAAAAACAATCAGTGCGAGGCACAGGCCGCGGCGGTTCGTGCTTTGGCCGGTCTCCCCAACAATGAAGCGGTCGCCTTTCTGCTCGAAACGGCAACCGGTGACAACAGTGCGACAGCAACGGCAGCCGCCGATGCGTTGACACGAATGACATCGCCGGCGCTGGAACAAAAAATCATCGAACGCATCAAGAAAAGCCAGGGAAAATCATGCATTCCGCTCGTCCAGGTTTGCCAAAACCGAAAAATCGGCGAAGCGACGCCTGTTTTGCTGCCGCTTCTTTCCGACCCTGACAATGACGTTCGGCTCGCCGTGATCGCAGCGCTCGGCAACACCGTGTCGGGCGAAAACATCGAGGTCCTGGTCGAACATCTTTTGAATCCGGCTTCGGAAACGGAATTTGAAACGGTCCAGGGCTCGCTCCGCATGGTTTGCTATCGCACGGTCGATCCCGACTCCGTGGCCGCGAAACTGGCTGCCGTTTATGGTGACGCGTCGTTGTCGGCTCAATGCGCGTTGCTTGATCTTTTCGGTGCGCTCGGCGGAAAAACCGCGATCGCCGCCGTTCAAAACGCCGTGGCCGATCCGACGGAAAAAATCCAGGATACGGCCACCCGCGTGCTTGGGGACTGGCCCGATCCGGACGCCGCCCCGGTCCTGCTCGGCGTCATGAATTCACAGGCCAATGATCGATTCAAGACACGCGCGCTTCGCGGATACATTCGCATCGTGCGACAGATGGACACGTCCAACGAACATCGTTTCAATATGTGTATGGAGGCTCTCGCGCTGGCCAAGCGGAACGAGGAAAAAACGCTTCTCGTCGACGCGTTGGGGCGAATCACGACGCCCGCGTCGTTGGCGAAATTGTCGGAATTCATCGATCAGCCGGAATTCGCGGAACAGGCCTCGCTCATGGCCATCAATGTCGGCAAGGCGATCCTGACGCAGCAGCCCGCCGAAGTCACGGTTGTGATGAAAAAAATCATCGACACGACGCAGAATGCCGACACACGCCGACTGGCGGAGGAGATGCTCCAGGGGATGCAGTGATCCCAAATCTTCCGGGGTGACAAATCTTGCCCGAAGTTTTCGCTGGAAAATACGTTTCTTCGGATGATTTTCCAGCGAAAGCCATACTTTACAGCAAGCGTTCCAGTTCGTCGACGAGGGACGCGAATTTCTGCATCGGGCCGCGAATGGCTTCCGGGCGGGTCATGTCGACGCCGGCGTCGCGGAGCAGGTCGAGCGGTTCCTTGCTGCAACCACCCTTGAGGAACGAGAGATAGTCTTCGCGTTCCTTTGTGCCGCCTTGCAGCACGCGTTGTGACAGTGCAATTGCCGCGGAAAGCCCGGTCGCGTATTTGTAAACGTAAAATCCGCGATAGAAGTGCGGGATGCGGAAACATTCGAGCGTCAGATCGTCATCAATCGTAAATTCCGGCCCGAAATAGCGGCCGAGCAGCTTGCCGTACATTTCGCGGAACCGGTCGACGGTGAGCGGTTCGCCGGCCCAGGCGGCGTCGTGCGTGATTTTTTCGAATTCGGCGAACATCGTCTGCCGGAAGATCGTGCCGCGG
>JAVBQX010000270.1:0-10495 GCA_031548645.1 Thermoguttaceae bacterium | reverse complement strand
AATCTCATTGGTATGAATGCCGTCACCGACGTCTGGCGTGTGAAAAAAGTGAACCCACAGCAGATGGTGCATTTGACGGAAAAGCCGACGGAACTTGGAGTTAGGGCCATCGGCTATTCAACGCAACCGGGCGAGAACGTGTTGGAATTGTTCGGCGGCAGCGGCTCGACCTTGATCGCTTGTGAAATGACCGGGCGTAAATGCTTTGCGATGGAAATCGACCGCTGGTATTCTGACGTCATCGTCCAACGTTGGCAGGAATTCACGGGCCGTAAGGCGGAACTGGTCAGGAGGAATAATGCCAACAACGGATGATTCCATCATTTTGCAGTGCGGCGACTGTTTGGAACTCTTGAAAAATGTTGAATCGGATTCAGTATCATTAATCATGACTTCGCCGCCGTATGCCCAACGTCGAAAAAACAGTTACGGCGGAGTGAAGGCATCGGAGTACGTGGAATGGTTCTTACCCATCGGTCGGGAATTGTTTCGTGTCCTCAAACCGACGGGCAGTATGGTGGTTTGTATCAAAGAACATGTCGAGAACGGCGAACGGCACACATACGTCATCGACCTGATCAAAGCCTTGCGTTCCATTTCATTTTTTTGGACAGACGAGTACCTTTGGGTAAAAAGCAATTCGATGCCTGGGCGCTGGCCGAATCGGCTCCGCGACGGATGGGAGCGATTGTTGCATTTCAACAAACAGAAACATTTCGCGATGTTTCAAGAGGCCGTTATGCTCCCCCGTAAACCCAATACCGCTAAGCGGGTACGGCACCTTTCGGAGAACGACTGCCGTCGCATGGCGTCGAAGACTGGCAGCACCTTCGGGAAGAACATGTCGCGCTGGAAGGATCGGGAGATGGTGTTTCCCTCCAATGTATTGATACTCTCGACAGAGACGCGGAACAGGGGGCACAGCGCCGTGTTCCCGGAACGTCTGCCGGAGTTTTTCGTCAAGCTCTTTACCTTGCCGGGCGATTTGGTGCTTGATCCGTTTGCAGGCGCAGGTACGACGGGCGTTGTTTGCAAAAGACTGGGCCGCCGTTTTCTCGGAATGGACATCGTTCCCGGTTTTATCGACCTCGCCCGGGAACGCATCTTTTCGTTGTCTTAGGTTTCAGAATCGTATTTCCTTGCCAGTCTGCGAAATTCGGCCTTGATCGTTTCCTGCGGGATCGCGTCGCTAATCCACCCAAATTGTTTCCCACCATGAATCCGGGCGGCGCCTTCGCTCCAAGCCAAAAATCCCAAGAGTCGAGCAATCTCGCTCTGCCCGGGCCCTTGCATCTTCCAGCCACCGGTCGGCGGTGCCGGTTCCCATTTCGGTGAGCGTTTGCTGTTGACCGCTCGTTCGACAATTCCCAAGCAGCATTGGATCCAACCGACAATTTTCGTTGCCGAGGTGCTGCCCGAGAAAACCCGGAATTCGACGGTGCGTTGGCGGCTTCGCGTGTTGGCAAGGTTGGAAATGTTTAAAGCGTTATACCTGTCGGGAGAAATTTTTTCTTTCGCTTTCGGTGCGTCGCCGTGCTTGCGAATGCCCTTGCAATAGGTTCCTCTTTCCCTTTTCTTCGAACCTGTTATCGCGAATAATCCGCCCTCAAGGTAGGATGTAATCGAAATCAGTCTTGCGAGGACGTCGGCGCCCCATGTTTCGTCCCATCCTACGTGGCAGTGGACTCCGCAACAAGATGAGACTTTACAGTTCAGTTCGTTGAGTTTCTTCAAAACCTCGATGACCTCAAGAATCCCCGCTTCGCCCTTGAGTACCGGGCTGACGATCTCGCAGGCCTGGTAGCCGGGAGAGGCCTGAATCGAGGCGTCGCGCTCAGCTTTCCAACCTCTGGGAAGGAAGGGGACTTGAATCCCGTTGTGGTATGCTCCGATTCGCAATCCGTGGCGGTTGATGGATTCGTTAGAAATCATCAGCTCTACTTCAATGCCGAACGTGTAGTCTTTTGCGCTGCTCATGGTGGGCCTTTCGTGTGAGTTGTTTGCGTTTCATTGAACACAACACACGATAGTCGGGCCCTTGCACGAGCCAAGCGGATTTCATCAAAAGATGCGAAGATACTTCATAATTTCCAAGAAACTTTTCACGGATAAACGACTCTCAAAACACCCGTGTGAATGGCTATTTCAGCACTCATTTTGCGAGTCATTTTGGCGGGAAGTATTTTACAAAATATCGCCGGGATTGCGCTGTTTTGACTTGGATCGCGGAAAGAACGGTTTATCATGGACAGGCAGTGAATTCAACCCAACATCCATTTTTACGAAGTCAAAACATGAGAAACAATGAAAATAAAAACCATGACATCGAACTTGAAGAATCCGACACGCCGTTCACCGATCGCTTTTTCAAGTACGACCGCGTCTTGACGACGCTCACGCTGGGCAACCAGTTGGAATCGATTTTCGCGAAGCTGACGGAGTTGGACTTGGACGTGGAAGATGTTTCCCGCATGCTTGATGCCTCCGACATCGACAATCACAACGGCCATTGGTACATCGGCGTTTTCAAGGCGCCGGTGGTCATTGCGTGGAAGCTGTTTCCGAAAGATACCGTCGCCGTTTTTCAGGGAAAGAAACCGGGCAAGCGGTTCGTCTTGTTCTCGGTCGACCCGGACGAAACGCTGCCGGAGAATGCATTCGCGTTTGAGGAATTCCAGGTCGATGACGAGGATTGAACAGCATTCCGAAAAGGAATGATGGCTCCGGATGAATCCGCAGATTCCGTTGCGGGAAATTTTCAAAAATAACCGCCGAACTTCGATGAATTGAGTTGAATCCCGAAACACGGCGGTTAATATGGACCTCACTGAAATCAACCAAACCACTTTTTTTACGAGGCCAAATCATGCAAACTCACGACCACGACCTGTATCCCGGCGAAAACTTTTCTATTCTAACTCCCGCTCCCGTCGAAGACATTTTCGGATTTTACGGCACCGTCCAATCCCTGACGAACGACGAAGAAATGGCAGCCCATCTTTGGGAGTCGGCCAGTCTCGTTCTGTCCAGTTTTTATCGGGAAGACGACCCGGCGGTCGTTCGCAACTTCCTGCGTTCGCGTTACGGGCGCCATCTGGCCGACCGCATCACATTCTTTGCGAAACCGCACGAATACGGAGATTTCGACGTCATGCGTGAAGCCGTCATGTCGGCGATCATGGAAAAGGACTACCGGGGGCGTTCGATGTGGGGCAAGCTGTTCGTCGAAATCAAGAAGGTCACCGAGAACGGGGAATGGACCGACTGAACAAATGTTGGCATCGGCATGGAAGCCGTTTTTTATCGCGCGGTGAACATGCCGCGTCCGACTTTCACGAATCTGGCATTCTCGCCGTCTTTCTTTATCGCCCGAAGGATAGCGGCGTTCACAGTGTTCGCAGGCGTCGCCCCGTTGCTTCGTGCGTATTTCTTTTTGAGGGCCAGATCGACGATCTCCTGACTCGTCAAGGGGCGTTTCGATTCTTTGAGCACACGGTAGGCCGCGTCGAGGGCGGTTAATCCGAACTCCGGCACACTTGGTCGCCTTCTCTTGATCTTGCGATCCTGCGCGGCCTGGACCGTCTCAACGGGCATTTTCGGAGCGGGTGCCGGTTTCTTTGAGCGTCGGTTCGGCAGGACGGTTTTGGCCAGTTCGGATAAATCACTATCAGAACACTCACGTAACAGCTGGGCTTCGTTTCTCACGAACACGACGCGTCCGTGCGTCAAGCTGCGCGACAGCCAAATGCCGTTCTCTTTGCGGGACTCAATGCGTACCGGCATGGTCACCTTCGCGAATTTAGCAATATAACACGAACCAATCTTAATCATGGAAACCTCCTCAATCACAGGATACGCGGGACGGTTTCAAAGTCAAGGAGAATATTTTGAGTAAGGACAAACTGGATATGACCGCCCTGTCGCCGGGCGATTTGGCGACCTTGTTATCCCAGGCCTTGAAGCGGCCGATCCCGGAGAAACAAATCCGGGAGATCGCCGAGGCTGGGAAATTATTAAACGAAGATGAGAAGATCAACCTCGTGGAATATACGGCCTTTCTGGCCGGAGGAGTTTTTTTTGACGCAAATTAACCCGCAATCTTTGAAGCCCGCCGAACTGATGCGTATTTTGAATACGGCGGGACGCGGCACGGTCTTGACGGAAACGCGTCTGCGCCGACATCGCAATCGCGCCGGTTACACCATCGGCGACGACAAGACGATCAACCTGTTTCGTTACGCCGCCTGGCTGACGCTGGAGTATTTTCGGCCCAAAAACGAACCGATGGACTACGCGGAAAAGAAGCGATTGCAGGCGATTCGCAACGCCGAGGAAGTCCGCACCGCGCAGGACATCGGCGAGCTGCCGGAAATCGAGAATCCCCAGCGCCGGGAAATGGCCATCAAATCGTTTCGCGTGTTTTGCGAATCGTATTTTCCCGAAATCTTTTACCTGCCCTGGTCCTTTGATCATTTGCGGGTTATTGAAAAGATCGAGCGTGCGGTTTTGCACGGCGGTCTGTTCGCGTTGGCCATGCCGCGTGGCAGCGGGAAGGCCCTTGCGCTGGATACGCCGATCATCACGCCGAACGGCTGGACGACGATGGGTGACCTGAAAGTCGGCGACCGGGTATTCGACGAAAACGGAAACCCCTGCACCGTAACCTTCGCAACGAAAACACAATACAACCGTCAATGTCATGAGGTTGCGTTCAGTGACGGCGAATACATCGTTTGCGACGCGGAGCATTTATGGACGGTGTATGACGTCAAATCCCATCGAAATCCGATCACGCTGGATACGACGGAACTGCAATATCGTCTTTTGGAGGAAAAACGGAAGATATTTCTACCGCGTTCCCATCCCGATTATCAAACGCGACGCATGACGGCGGTGTACGATACGGACTCCGTTCCGGTGCGTTGCATTCAGGTCGATTCGCCGAACCGCCTTTATCTGGCCGGTCACAAGATGGTGCCGACACACAATACGGTTTTATGCCAGACTGCGGTGGTTTGGGCCTCGTTCATCGGCGCCGTGCCTTTCGTTTGTCTCATCGCATCCAGCGCCAGCAGGTCCCGCGATCTTTTGGAGAACATCAAGGTCTGGCTGGAAACGAACCCGCTGCTCAAGGGCGACTTCCCGGAAGTCTGTTATCCGATCCAGTGTTTGGAACGCATCACCAACCGCCAGAAGGGACAAAAGTACAAAAATGAACCGACGCGCATCGAATGGAATGTCGACAAGGTGGTGCTTCCCACCATCGAAGGTTCGGCGGCGAGCGGCGTGGTCATTTCGAGCAGCGGCATGAAAGGCTCGGATATTCGCGGCCAGAATCACGCCCGCGCGGACGGTCAGGTCGTGCGTCCGCAGCTCGTTTTGATCGACGATCCTCAAACCTCCGAGTCGGCGTGGTCGGAATCGCAATCGACACATCGTGAAGGAATCCTTGCTGGCGATGTTTTGGGCATGGCCGGTCCGGGCAAGAAGATCGCCGGGCTCATGGCGTGTACGGTCATCAGGCCGGGAGATATGGCCGATGCGATTTTGGACCGTGACAAGCACCCGGAATGGCAGGGCGAACGCACGAAAATGGTCTATTTGTTTCCCACGAACGAGAAGTTGTGGGCGAAATACGCCGAATTGCGAGGCGATTCGTTACGCAACGACGGCGACGGAAGCAATGCGACGCGCTTTTACGAGCAGAATCGCGAAGCGATGGACGCCGGTTCGCGGATCGCGTGGCCGGAACGTTACAACGACGACGAAATCTCCGGCTTGCAGCATGCGATGAACCTGAAAATCCGGGATGAAGGCGCGTTTTTTGCGGAATATCAGAACTCGCCGATTTTGGAAAAACTCGGCGAGGAGATGCTCACCTCTGAACAAATCGCGGAAAAAACGAACGGTTATGATCGCGCGGTCATCCCGTTGGAATGCAGTCACGTCACCATGTTCGTCGATGTCCAACAAAAGGCCTTATATTGGCTTCTGGCCGCATGGGACGGGTATTTTAACGGATACGTTTTGGATTATGGCGTTTGGCCCGATCAGCAGCGGACGTATTATACCCTGCGGGACATCCAGAAAACATTGGCCGTCGCCATTCCCAACAGCGGGCTCGAAGGCGCGATCTACGGCGGACTGGAAAAACTTTGCGACGAAAGGCTTAATCGTTCGTACTACCGTGAGGACGGCGTGGAAATGCACGTCAATCAATGCCTCATCGACAGCAACTGGGGTCAGAGCACCGACGTCGTTTACCAGTTCTGCCGCCAGTCGCAATTCGCCGGAATTCTTTATCCCTCGCACGGAAAATACGTCGGTGCGTCGAGCATTCCCTTCGCGGAGTATGCCAAAAAACGCGGCGACCGCGTCGGCCACCACTGGCGCATTCCCAACACGGCGGGCAAGCGTCAGGTGCGGCACGTTTTGATCGATACGAACTATTGGAAGTCCTTCGTGCATGCACGGTTTGCGGTGAACATGGGCGATCCCGGTTGTCTCTCCCTGTTTGGCCACGATCCGAAGGTGCATACCATGCTGGCCGAGCATCTGGTTTCGGAGTACCGCGTTCAGGCGACGGCGAACGGCCGCACGGTCGACGAATGGAAAATCCGACCCTCGCAGCCGGACAACCACTGGCTCGACTGTTTGGTGGGCTGCGCCGTCGCGGCGTCGATCCAGGGTGTCGAGCTCGGGACACTCAAGACCATCGCCAAACCACAGCGGCCTCGCGTGAAGCTGTCCGAATTTCGGAAGTGAAAATTTTTTCAACAAAAAGTGCAGGTTTTCACCCGCCGAAAAGAATAGATCAATGGGAGGCACGTCGCGGCGGAAAAAATCTTTGTGAAAATATTCATTTTCAGGATTTTCACCGGCACACAATGAGCCTGAGCTGTCCTAAAAGAGTAGAAGCAAGCACGCGACGTCCCGGTTTTTCACCAACCTATTTCACGAAGGAGGAGATCA
The DNA here is from genome assembly GCA_031548645.1 of Thermoguttaceae bacterium. Lineage (GTDB taxonomy): Bacteria > Planctomycetota > Planctomycetia > Pirellulales > Thermoguttaceae > WRMR01. The sequence continues at coordinate 3,523 of JAVBQX010000270.1, read as the reverse complement.
TGTAAATGAGCGCCATCAACCCACCCTATCAACCGCCTCCGCCGGATACGGTGGAGGTCGACTGCCAAACGCTGGAAGTGACCGGCGACATCCGCAGCCCGACGATCACAACAATCCGCCAGAACATCAGCGATCATGTCAATGATCTTGGCCTTCACCGCAGGCGTTTCGAGACGACTTTCACGACCGACGGCGTATCGGATGCCTACACGATCACGCATTCGCTCGGGACAAGTTCGTTGCAGGTTTCACTTTACGACGTGACGAACGCATCGCAGCAAATTCTTTTCGTTCACTGGGAGCCGGTTTCAGAAAATGCGATCCGCATCCTGCCGGACGTCCGGCTCGCCGCCGGTCGCTCGATCCACATTCTCATTCAATAACAGGAATCCTTGAAATGGCCATTGCCTTTGAATCCGATCTGGAATTGCCGCGCGACCCGGTTGAACCCTTGCAGGCGGCGACGAAACAATACGTGGACGCGAATTCGGACAATATTCTGCCGCCAGACGACGGCAGGGTATACGCCCTGCGGCGTCAGCCCGAATCGGATCAGGTTCAATTCGTCGAAGTGACCGGCGAGCCGCCGCCCGAAGGAGACGGATTCCCCATGACGGCCCAAATGTACCGGCCTTTCATGGCGGAAAAGGAAGTCCGCAACGGCGACGAATGGTGGGCCTGCCACGGGCTGCCGTTTCACGGCCCGGACTATCCCGAAATCGTCGCCATGAAAGCGGTCGCACCGTATTACAAAAACCTTTTGCCGATCATGCAGTCGCAATCGCTCCCGGCGGGCAATGAAATCACCCTGTCGACCGGCAACATCGCCACGGCGTATTACATGTTCGACGGAAACTTCAGCAACAACTGGCAGGGATTGCCGGGGCCGACCTTGAGCCAATCGAACATGATCACGCGGAAAATTCCCGCGCCGTTGGGTAAAATCACGGGCTATTCGATTGTTTCCCAGTATTCGAGCAGCATCAGCTATCCGACGGAATGGGTATTGCAGGCCTCGCTCAACGGCAGTACATGGCAGACCATCGATAACCGAAAGAACGTGACCTGGGACCCGGCGGCGCGTGGTACGGTACGGCAGGTGTTCGAACTGCCGACACCTTACGAGGGGAACGCTTTGTATTTTCGCTGGGCTTTCAGCAAATCAACCGGGACGGGCTACATGTCGATCAGCGAGCTGGAACTCCACGACAGCATCACGCAATACGCCGTACCAAAAAAAGCCGACGACGCCAACGGCTGTCCGTTCTTCGTGAAAATGAAATCGGGACTGCCGTCAGATCATTTGCAGATCGGCGACCGCGTCCTTTTGGGCCAGACGGACGAAACGTACATCGACGAGTTCGGACGCACCTGGTTGGCCTGCAACATGAATACGCATGAAGTCGCCGAATATCCCGACCTCGTGGACAAGAAGGGCGTGCGCCATTTTGAGAACGGCGAGGTCGTGCCCGTCCTTCTCAGCAATCTCATTCCCGGCACCTACCCCGTCACCGTCAGTTCGGAGGCCAACACAACGAACAACCGCTGGAAACCTTTTGACGGCAACGGCACGGTTTACTGGGCGACCGCGTCGACCGTCAAAAGCGGCTGGATTCAGGTCGAGCTGCCGCGCTCGATTCTGATCAACGCCTACGATCTCAAGACGAGCAATACGCAGGACAACACACCGCAGGACTGGACGGTGGAGGTTTCGGACGACGGCACGAACTGGACGGTCATCGACCGGCAGACAGGCAACATCGCACTCATCGACCGCAAGTTCACGGTCGCGACGCCGCGTCGGGGAAAATTCGTGCGGCTCAACGTGTCCTCCATCATTCGCGGCACCTGCGTGGGTGTCTTTCGCTTGCAGTATTTTTCGAACGAATACGACATGATCCAGATGCCCAATTACAACCCAAGCAACGAAAACCGGCTATATATGCTGGCGAAACTCCCCAATCCTTAATTTTAGAAAGCATTTATGGCGATTCTCTTTGAATCCGATCTCAAACTCCCGCGCAATCCGCAGGAAAACCTTCACGCAGCTCCGAAACAATATGTCGACGTCGGTCTGGCAACGAAGGCGGACACGGTACATACGCATACGGTCACCCAGCTCGTCGGGCTCGGTACGGCGGCGATCTGCGATACCGGCACGGCCGTCGGCAACGTGCCGATTGTCGGGCCGGACGGCAAGTTGAACGCTTCCATTTTGCCTGCGATCACGACCAACAGCACCTTCGTGGTTGCCAGCGAAACGGCGATGCTGGCGCTCACGGCCCAAACGGGCGACGTGGCCGTTCGCACCGACGTCAGTAAGAGTTTCATCCTGCTGCGTGAACCGGCAACGACGCTGGCCAACTGGCAGGAGCTCCTGACGCCGACCAGCGCAGTTGCCTCGGTCAACGGCAAATCGGGCACGGTGATCCTCGTCGCGATGGACGTCGGCGCGATCGCCGTCACGGAAAAAGGAACGGCGAACGGCGTTGCGACGCTCGACGCCTCCGCGAAGGTGCCCATCACCCAACTGCCGACGCAGGCGGTGCTTGCCGACTCCGCGAATGAAATCCCGACCGGCGCGGCGGTGTTCGTTCATACCAGCGCGACGACGGCCCATGAATCGACCTCGACGCCGACGGCGGACCGCATCGCCATGTTCGATGCGAGCGGACGTCTGCATTCGGGTACGCCGGTCGCCAACAGCGACGTGGCGACGAAGCAATACGTCGATACGCAGTCCGGTTCCGGCGGTTATCGCGGCACATTCAGCGGTGACGGAACGCAGGCGAGTTTCGCGATCACGCACGGACTGGGCAGTGAGGAAGTCGTCGCCGACGTCTTTCGGATCGGCGCCAGCGGACCGGAACGTATTTTCGTGCAATGGGAAATCGCTTCGGCCAACGTGATCAACCTGCTCTTTGCCTTGCCGCCGACGAATGGTACGGAGTTCGTCGTCAAGGTGCGGGCTTGATCCCCGTTCACCCGCTTCGCGGGTTGATGCAAGGAATGCAACTCGCCGCGATCAAGCAAACTCATTGTCATAGAGCAATACCATCATTTTAGAATCGTCATCATCGCTCGTCAACTGAAAAGAAAAAAATGGAAAACGATTTCAATCTCGAAGAAGCGATTCGTGAAAACGCTTCCGGTCCGAAACGTGCCCAAGGTGATTCGGGCAGTATTGAACAGCATTCGCTGCAGGATCAAATCGCCGCCGACAAATATCTGGCCTCGAAGAATGCGGTGAAGCATGGTATCGGCATCAAAAACGTCAAGATTTCACCCGACGGAACGACGTGAAGAAGTGCATCGTAAAAAATGCTCCCGGCATGAATTATATTTTGTTTGATTCTCGCCGGGAGCATGTCGTTATTCACTTTTCACTTTTCACTTGGTTCAGGCCATGTCCTTGAGACCTTTGAGGGCGCGGACTTTGATTTTGTTGTGGGCCGGTTTGGCGGGAATGTCGCGGAATTCACCGGGTTTGAAAGGATTCGGGACGTTCTTTTTGGCCGGAGTC
>JAVBQX010000001.1:0-4095 GCA_031548645.1 Thermoguttaceae bacterium | reverse complement strand
GCTCGTCGTCCCGTCGATGTTCGTCAGTTGGACCGGCGACGCACTCGACAAAAAAACGCCGCTGCTGCGTTCCGTCACCGCGGTGCAGGAACACGCCCTGCGCATTTTGCGGCTGTTCGGCAACCGGACGGCCAAACGGGTCGACGTCACGATGGGGGCCGAGCAGGAATACTTTCTTGTCGACCGCCGCCTGGCCGTGCTCCGGCCCGACATCATGGTCACCGGGCGGACCCTGTTCGGAGCCAGACCGCCGCGCGGGCAGGAACTGGAGGACAATTATTTCAGCGCGATTCCCGGCCGCGTGCTGGCCGTCATGACCGAGGTCGAGCTGGAACTGCTGCAACTCGGCGTGCCGATCAAAACGCGGCACAACGAGACCGCGCCCTCGCAGTTCGAAATCGCCCCGATGTTCGAATCGGCGAACCTGGCCACCGATCACCAGATGCTCACCATGCGGACGCTGAAAAACGTCGCCGCGCGGCACGGATTTTTGTGCCTCGTACACGAGAAGCCGTTCATCGGGGTCAACGGGAGCGGCAAGCACAACAACTGGTCGCTCGTCACCGACGAGGGCGAAAACCTGCTCGACCCGGGCGACACGCCGGGCGAAAACGCGCAGTTTCTCGTCTTCTGCACGGCGGTCATCCGGGCGGTGCACAAATTCGGGCACCTGCTCCGCATGAGCGTTTGCGGCGCGGGGAACGATCACCGACTCGGGGCCAACGAAGCGCCGCCGGCCGTCATCAGCATTTTTCTCGGAGGGGCGCTCGACGAAGTGTACACGCAACTGGCCGACGGCAATTTCACGCCCGGCAGCCAGGCGGCCCCGCTCGAAATCGGCGTCACGTCGCTGCCGCCGATCAGTCGTCACAGCGGCGACCGCAACCGCACCAGTCCGTTCGCCTTCACGGGGAACAAGTTCGAGTTCCGTGCCGTCGGCGCGAGTCAGAACCCGGCCGGATCGACGACCGTCATCAATACGATCGTCGCGGAAAGCCTCGACTACATGGCCACGAAACTCGAAACCGCCGTCGCGCAGAGCCATGACTTCCACACCTCGGTGCAGAACCTCGTCCTCGAAACGGTCAAGGAACATAAAGGCATCATCTTCAACGGCGACTGCTACTCGCAGGCGTGGCGCGACGAGGCCGCACGCCGCGGGTTGCCCAACCTGGCGAGCACCGCCGAATGCCTGCCGCACATCGACAGCAAGGAATCCATCGACCTGTTCGCCAGGTACAAGGTTTTTTCGCCGACCGAGCTGCACAGCCGCTTCGAGATCATCGGGGAAAACTACAACGGCGTCATTCGCATCGAGGCCGCCACGACCGCCGAAGTTGCCGGCACGATGATCCTGCCGACCGCCTTCCGGTACAAGGAAAGCCTGCTCAAAACCGCGACGACCCCGGCCCAGAAAACCGTGCTTGAGAAACTCGACACGCAGATCGACGCGTTGATTTTTTCGCTCGACACGCTCCGCGAAAAACTGGAAGCCATTCCGACGAACGGCACGCAGGAGCGGGCCTATTACTGCCGCGACGCCTTGCTGCCGGCCATCAGCGCGGTGCGCAACGCGGTCGATGCGCTCGAAGAACTCGTCGACGACAACCTCTGGCCGCTGCCGACCTACACGGAACTGCTGTTCTCGCGGTGAGGCCGATAATGAGCGCAGAGCGCAAAACGCAGAGTGCGGAATTTTCGGACGCGGCATTCATGAAGGTGGGTAGCCGATCTCCGAGCGGCTACGTCGTCGTACTCGACGACCAAGGCCTGTTTGTAGAGTTCCGTCGACTGCCGCCGACCCGACCGCTCGGAGATCGGTCGGCCACCAGTTTTTCGCTTCCGGGCAAATCCGCCTTCCCCGTCACGGCTCCGGCTCAACGCGCCCTTTCCATCTCGAAATTGGTCAATGCCACATCGCCGATCGTCACGGTTTTTTCTTCGACGATGTGAAAGCCGTGTCGTTCGAAAAACGGTTTTGCCGTGATGCTGACGCGGGAAACGATTCGCCGGACATGGAGGCTCTCCGCCGTTTCAAGTATCTTTCGCAGGAGCGCGGTGCCGATCCCCCGTCGCTGATGATTTTTGTGAACATACATCATGTCGAGATGGTCCGGCATCTCAAAGGAAGCGAAACCGAGAATCTCATCATTTTCTGAAACCGCCACGTAAAAAAACTGCGTTTCGATCCGCCGCGTCAAGGCATCGTTTCGTTCAATCGTGCCCGACCATGCCGCGACCTGTTCCGGGGCGTAATCCGCGGCGTTGATCGTTCGAATCGTCTCCCGGTACAACGATTTCATTGCCGGAATATCGTCATGTCCGGCGGTGCGTATGCGGAGTTTTTCTCTTGCGGTCATCATATATCCTTCACATGTGGATCAGGGTTGATACGGTGACGAGGACGAGACCGACGGCGGTTTCATAAGGTATGATAAAAAAACGTTCGCGAATGCTCATGCCGACGGCACCGCCGGTAGTGTGAAAGAAAGAACCGTGCGGCAGGTGGTCGAGCACCGTGGCGCCGGCATGGATCATCGCGGCGGCGGCAATCGGGGCAAGTCCCATGGCGAGAAGCGGATCGTGAAACGTGGAGGACGCGACGGTCGTCCCGGCGGTGGTCGAAGCGGTGACGGCGCTCATCACGATCCCGGAGATCGGCGCAAGCAAAAAATCCGGCAGCCCCAGATAGTTGAGCACGTCGACCAAATCCGTCTGGAGCGCGGAACCTTTGATGATTCCCGCGATCGTTCCGGTTCCGAGCAGCAGGATGGCGACGCCGCCCATGCGTTGAAGCCCCTGCGACATGTATCCCCCCAATCGCCGGGCGTGGCCCATGCACAAACAGCCGACGATTCCGCCGATCGGCAGGGCGATCAACGGATCAATCCTGATCATATTGACGCCGAGCAGCTTCAACACCGGTTGCAGCACGAGGAGCAGAATCGTGACGATCGGCCCCGAGACGGCGGCCCAAAACGGCGACGATGATTCGTCGAGTTGGTGTTGCGCATTATCTTGATCCGTCTTTCGATTTTCAATTATTTGCGGCCGTCCGCCCCGCATCAGGAACCGTGCGATCAGCACCGTTGCGACGAGACCGACCAACGCCGGAATGAGGTTCGCGAACATCAGGCTTGGCAATTCGACGTCGAATTCCTGCGCCGCCGCGATGGTGTTCGGATTCGGCGAAATCACGTTTCCCGCCTTGCCGCCGCCGATCATGGCCAGCAACGCCGCCGGAACGGAATAACCGACGTCCCGGCAAATGGCCAGCGCGATGGGGGAAACGGTGATCACGGCCACATCGATGAACACGCCGACGGCGGTTAAAACCATCGCGGAAACCGCGAGCGCGAGCAGGGCCTGCGAAGCGCCGAACCGCCGGATGATCGTTTGCGAGATGCGATGGGCCGCGCCGCTTTCGATCAAAACCCCCGCGAGGACGCCAGCGGTCAGGATACGCAATGTCGCCGGAATGATGTCTTTGGCACCGCCCGTCATGAGCTGGATCGTTCGTTCCATGTCCGCGCCGCCGATCAACCCGCCGAGCAGGGCGCCGAAAATCATCGCGTAAGCCGGCGCAACGCGAAAGATGATCAATCCGACCGCGATCAACAAACCAAGCATGGCGCCGAAAGATGAAATTGGAATCGCGGCAGCCACATCGGCGACGGACGTTCCAGACACGGCGGTCTGGCAAAAAAGTATTTCCATGGTGATTCATTCGGGATGTGTGAAATCAAGACGGCATTTCCCGTCCGATTTTATCCCAAAAGATCAGGCATTTCAATAACGACGTTCGAGCGCGACATCGTTATTTCAGATCGTTCGCGTGAGATAGGTTCCCAACAGGCGGACGACCTGGTGGCCCGGGTGATCGCCGGCGTCACCCTGACGTGCCAATCGCATGTTGAGCGTTTCGATGCACAGCCGCAGTTCGGGCGAGTCGACCGCGACGTCCGTTTCGAGGTAAAACATCTGCGGGGCCGGGGCGTGATCGTCGGCCAGCGCGGGCCGCGAATGGATTTTGAGCAGATTGATCCCGAAAAACGCGATTTGCCCGAGTATGTCGGCCAGCAGTCCGACGCGATC
>JAVBQX010000249.1:0-18612 GCA_031548645.1 Thermoguttaceae bacterium | reverse complement strand
TTCGGGTCGCTTTCCGAAATGTCGAACACGGCCTTGCCGAATTGGGCCAGTTGCCGGACGTTGGCCGCATCCTGTTCCGCGTACCACGGCAGCCAGCCGGACAGCGCGATCGAAAGCGAGGCCCCGTGCGGGGTGTCGAACAGGGCGCTCATGCTGTGCCCGATCAGGTGGTTGGGCGTCGACCACGGGCCGATTCCGCAGGGCGAGATGTTGTTCCAGGCCAGCGTCGCGGCCCACATGAACGTCGCCCGGGCCGGGTAATCGTTCGGCGTTTTGATCATCGTTTCGGTCACGTCGATGATCGTGCGGACGATCCCCTCGACGTAACGGTCCTGCAAAAGCGTGTCGGGATCGGTCGCGGTGAAATAGCCTTCGAGCAGGTGCGTCACCGAGTCGACCGCCGCATAGGCCGTGTATTCCGGGCCGATGCTGAAGGTCGTCACCGGGTCGAGAATCGAAACTTTCGGCGCGAGCAGCGGGTTGCCCCAGCCGTATTTTTCCTTCGTTTCCTCGTTCGTGATGACCGTGCCGCCGTTCATTTCGGTGCCGGTCGCCGCGACGGTCAACACGGCGATAAGCGGCAGGGCCGTTTCGGGGGCCGATTCGCCGGTGTAAAATTCCCACACATCGTTCGCGGTGCAGGCCCCGGCGCAAACGGCTTTCGCTTCGTCGATGACGCTGCCGCCCCCGACCGCGACGACCATGTCGACCTTTTCCGATTTGGCCAGCGCGACCCCCTGCCGCGTGTGACTCAGCACCGGATTGGCCCGCACGCCGGGAAATTCGACGATTTCGATTCCCGCCGCCTTGAGCGAAGCGACGGCCTGGTCGTAAACGCCGTTCCGCTTGATGGCCCCCTGCCCGTAAATGAAAAGCGCCTTTTGGCCGTAGGGTTTCGACTCCTGCCCGAGCTGGCCGATCGTGTCTTTGCCGAAAATAATTTTGGTCGGATTGTGAAACGTGAAATTCTGCATCGCTGCCTCCCTTGTGTGCCGTAATGGTCGAATAATCATGAAAAGGTGATCACGATTAATATAGTGCAAAAACACGGTTTTGAAAAGACAGTGAAATATGGTGATGTTTTGAACGGCCCAATGGCATTTGGGTAACATCATGGTAGCCGATTTCGGTCGGCCACCTTTTTGTCGCTTCAGCGCAAAAGCATTTCACATGTTGGGAATGAGCAACTCCGTCCCGGCGGTCAGGGTGTCCTGGCCGATCGGGATGCGGTCGCGGTTCAGCTCGTAAATTTCGCGGTAACGCTTGACGCTTCCCAGTTCCTGCTTGGCGATTTTGTAAATGTTGTCGCCCGGCTGAACGATGTAAACGCCGGCTGAAGCACCGGAATTCAGGGGTTGTACCGTTGCGGCCTGCATGGCGACGCCAAGTCCCGCGACCTGTTGCGAAGCCTCATGCAACGACTGACCTTGACTTTGTCGGATCGGCTGCAATTGCGGTTGCGCCGCATAGGACGGCGCCGGCGTGTCAGCCTGGGCAAGAACCGGGGGTGAGAAACTCGCCGCACTTTGGGAGTTGGCCGAAACCATCGGCATAGCCGCCATCTGCTGGCTCGGCGAAACGACGCCCGCATTGAGGCTTTCATGCACCGCGTCCGGGAGCGGCAGGACCGCGGGCGAGTTTGCATTCGCAGCGGCAATCGGGGCGACCGGGCCATTGCCCGTCCCGGTGACGAGCGGCTGTGCGTTGATCGAATTTGTACTGAACGTGTTGAGCGGATTGCTTGCCGGCGTCGATGCGTCGGCGTATTGCGTCGGAATGGCCCCGCCAACGATATTCTGCGGCGGTTGTTGAATCTGCTGTTGCGCGGGTTGTGTCGCCTGCGGAGTCAATGCAAAAGAACCGCCGTTCGACGTCGGGGCTTGCGGTATCTGGTTTTCGGCAAACGGGGCGAAAGCGTTGGAACCTGCCGCAGGCGAATTGTTCGCGACAAGCGGTTCGACGTTCGCATTGGTGAACGTGTCCTGCGCCGACGGCGTATTTTGCGAAAGGCTGAAACCGCCTCCCGACGGCGCATGAGCTTGCAACGGTTGCCGTTCCTGCTGCGATGGAATTTCCCCCGCTGGCGCGGCGGACGCTGGCGTAGCCGCGACGTTGAGCGAAAAACCTTCGGTTTGACGGGTGATTTGCGGTTCGGGGGCGCTGTCCCAGCCGTCCTGCTCGACGGGTACGTTGGCCATTGCCGCAAGTCCGGTCGAATTTGAAGCGGTCGGCGCCGGTCCCGTCGTGATCGAATTTCCGGCGTTGCGGGGCGTTTGTGAATTCGCATAGATGTCGGCCAGCGAAGCCGCGTTCTCACGCACCGTTGGCGTCGGCGATGATTGCAATTGTGTCGACGTTGTGTCGTTCTCGCCCAGAGTGAAACTGTCGGAACGTGGCGTCGCCTGTGCCGCTGTGTCGTACTCCGGCGTCGTTGTGATGCTGCGGCTTTGCGGCGTTCGCGGGGCGGCCGTTAAAACGAATTGATCGGATTCCGCGGTCGCTGATGTTGAAACAGGGGTTAATGCTGGCGTCACAGCGGCGTTTGTGCTCTCTGCCGAAAGTGATAAAGGCGATGCGGATTCCGTTGTCGCGCCGGATGGCACGGACGCATTGTCAAACGCGACTCGCGGCGTCGCCGACAATGCGGATGCGGCGTCCCGTGCGGCGGGGGGAGCGAACGCGACGCTGCTTTCGTCACGAGCGTATTCGTCGCCGTAACCGCTCGCGATCGGACCGGGCGCCCACGGTGTTGCGGGTGCGGCGGGGGTGCGATTGTCGGCAACGGGAATTTCCTCGTAGGGCGTTTCTTCGGAGGGGCCCGTCACGCGGATGTGCATGGCGGTGCCCTGGCCGCTTTGCGTGTTGTCTGCAAAAGCGTAGGACGAATCATTGAATGAACCGCCGATGGGACTGTCCGCATGATTCTCCGCCGTGCCGCCGGGCGTTCCCGGAACGGGCAGGCTTTCCGGCGTTTGAAATCTCATATTGTCGGCATTGCCATTAGCAATGTCGCCGCCGGCGCTGAATTGCCCGAATGCGCTGAAAGCGGGGACGTCCCCTCCCGTTTGGGGGGCGTCAGGAAGCTGCTGCGTTGGAACTTGATTCGAAAAATGGGGATCGTTGACTGCGATACCCGAGGGAGGTGGGTCCTGCTGCGCATCCAGAAAACTTTTTGTACTGACCGTATTTCTGTTTGATGCGGAAGTCGACGGTGCCTGCGGAAAATAATCAGTTTTCGGTGGCGCCGCTCCGAATGACGGACGAACATTGTCATCGGGGTCGAAACTTGTCACCGGCGTTTCGCCGTCCGGTGCGTTGAGGGCCACGTCGTCGCCTTTTTGCATGACCTGTCGCGCAACGCTGAAGCCGCCGATGAGCAAAACGAGGCACGCCGCGGCGAACAGGGCCGATTTTTTCGCACTCCAGCGACTGCCCGATTCGGCGAAGGGATCGTGTGCGTCCTCGACCGTCGTCTTATCCCGTTTCGACCACCGCCATTTCGATTTTTCCGGTTTCGACGAAATCGCCGCCGAATCATTCGGCGAAGCGGCATCGTCCGAAGCCGTCGAATCGGAGCGTTTGAAAGCGGCGGCGATTTTGTTCAACTTGCCAAGACCGAACTTCTTTCGCGATTCCCGCGTTTCCTCGTGTCCCGATTCGTCCGCCGATGCCGCATCTTTTTTCGTTTCTTGCGATTGTTGAGCGGTCTGCGATTGCTGCTGTTGTTGCAACTGCGAACTGAACGTGACGGTGTCCGGCTGTTGTTGCGGGGAACTCACCTGTACGGTCGCCGTGACCTTGCGGTGCCCGTGAGCGGAATGTGTATGACCGTGTTGTGAGTGACCCGCATGCGTTTGATGTGACTGCGAGTTGGCCGCCGGCGCAGTTTTGGCCGCGGTTTCTTCGGCGCGTATTTCCGCTTCGAGCGTCGCCTCTTCGGCGGCAATTCGCCGGGCCTTGCGTTTGGCGGACCAGGAAGCGCCAACCGCCGCAATTTTCCGGGAAACCCAGATCACGCCGGTCACCGTCCCGAGGATCACGAGGGCTTTTCCGAGCCGGCCGGTCGGCGAAAACAGCGATTTGAAAAACGGCCCGATCCGCAGAATCGCCCCGGGGCCCTGCTTGACGCCCTGTCCGATTCGCCCGCAAAGCCATGGCAGATGTTTCAGCGACATCACGCCCCGGTACGCGAGAATCAAAGGGAAAAAGAGCAGCTTGAAACCGTTCCGCACCACTTTCGCGGCCAGTCCCGGCCCCGCGTTGTCGAAATCATAGCCGTCATCGTCGTCCGAGTCGTCGACCAGATTTTCCGCCTGCATGAGGCAGCCCGAAGTCGCCGCGAGCAATTCCGGGTCGATCAGCGCATCGTCCTTGACTTTGATGTCGCGTTCGTCACGATTTTTCCTGTCGCCGCCGTGGCGGCTGATATCCGTCATCCCTGTCATATCCGCATCCCTGCTGAATATTGAGTTTTGGAGTTTGTGCCCCCCGCTTACGGTTCGGGCTCTGCGTTCATATTGTTTCAATCGTCAATGCGTTGGGCCACCCGCAGTTTGGCGCTTCGCGACCTCGGGTTGCCGACGATTTCCTCTTCCGTCGGCTCGACCGGTTTTCGCGTGATCACTTCCAGCGACGGGTCGTCTCGAAAGGCCGTCTTGACGATCCGGTCTTCGAGCGAATGAAAGCTGATGATCGCGATTCGTCCGCCCGGCTTCAGGCGTTTCGGGGCCGTTTTCAAAAATTCCTCAAGTGCCCCCAATTCGTCGTTGACAAAAATCCGCATTCCCTGGAACGTTCGCGTCGCCGGATCAATCCGCGTTTTACCCGGCTTGTGCGGTACGCAGCGCCGGACGATTTGGGCCAGTTCCCCGGCCGTTCGCAGCGGCGTTTCGAACTTCCGCCGTTCGACGATCGCCCGCGCGATGCGGCGGCTGCAACGCTCTTCGCCGTAACGGTATATCAGGTCGGCGATGCGTTCCTCGGAGAGGAATTCAAGCCATTGCCACATTGGGCGCCCTTCGCTGGTGTCAAACCGCAGGTCGAGTTCGCCGCTTGCCTCAAAACTGAAGCCGCGTGTCACGTCGGCCAACTGGTCGCTCGAAAGTCCCAAATCAAGCAACATGCCGTCGACTTTTTCCAATCCGAGCTGGTCAAGGGCAATGGCCACATCGCGATAATTTGCGTGATACGGCCTGACGTTCGTCCCGGCGAAACGTTTTTTCGCATGTCCCACCGCCGCGGCATCGCGGTCAAAGGCCACGACATACCCCGCGGTCAGGGGGGAAGCGTCATTGTCATTCGCGTATTTTTCCTCGTTCTCCCGAATTGTCTCGCCAATCAACGCCGAGTGGCCGCCCGCCCCGAGTGTTCCGTCGATATACACGCCGCCAGCTTTGGGGGCCAGCAGCCGCAATACCTCATCGGGCATCACCGCAATATGCACGGGTTCCGACAGGTCGCTCTCGCCCATGTTGTTACTTCTTGTCGACAAAAAGGTTACACTGCTTCGCGATTCGGTTCAATCATCGAATCGAAATTCCGGCTTTCGAGAAATGAAAAACTTTAACAATTATTAGCGATTGTAACAGATTTTGTCAAAAAAAACTATAGCACTTTCAGGAGACCTGCGATATTAACATGTCGCAAAGCAGTGGGTTTGGGGTGATTGCACAAACAGCGAGGATTTCATGTGTTTTGGATGAGTATGGCGTTGGATTTTCTGGAAGGGTCACAAGACGGAGTGAACGAAATACGCCGGCGTGGTACCGATCTCGCCAATTCGATTGACGAACACTAAGTTATTTGTTACAAATGAATTCAAGGAAGAAAAAAAGAGTGAATTTTCGAATGGAGAGTATTGATGGAAAAACGGTATTGTGGCGGTGATAAGATGATTGAAATGAAAGAGGTTGTACCAATGCTGCTTCGCATATTGCCTGTCGCGGTTCTTGCTGCGATTTTCATGCCAATGACCACGAATTCCGGGATTGCGGACGAATCGCCTTCTCCGACGGAAAACCGCGTCACGCTGTCCGAAACGTCCGACGGTTACGAAGTGGCCATCAACGGCAAACTGTTTGCCGGTTATCGCAAGAATTTCAACGGGACGCCGATCATCTGGCCGATCATCGGACCGAACGAAAAGCCGATGACGCGGGCCTATCCGATGTCCGACGCGGTTCCCGGCGAGAAAAAGGATCACCCGCACCACCGGTCGCTCTGGTTTACGCACGACGGCGTCAACGGCAACAAGCATTGGGCAAGCGATGTCATCGAACACCAGAAACTCCTCAAAACCGAATGTGACGGCAAGACCGCGACCCTCGTGACGAAAAATCTCTGGCTCGACAAGCAAACAAAAGGCCCGATTTGCAGCGATCTACGCACAGTCACCTTCGGGATCATCGACGGAAATCGGTACATTGATTTCGACATCGTGCTCACCGCCGAACAGGACGAGGTGGCAATCGCCGACACTAAAGAGGGCAGCTTCGGCCTGCGTGTCCCGACCTCAATGGACGCGGATGCGAAAAAAACGGATCCGATACTCGGCGGCACGATCGTCAACGCGCAGGGCGACAAGGATGACGCGGCCTGGGGTAAACGTTCAAATTGGGTTGATTATTCCGGCCCCGTTGACGGTGAAATCGCGGGAATTGCGATTTTCAATCACCCGGCGAGTTTCCGTTACCCGACCTGGTGGCATGTTCGGACTTACGGCCTGTTCGCGGCCAATCCGTTTGGCATCAAGGACTTCGAACCCGAACTCAAGACGGACGGCTCGGTCGTCCTGAAAAAAGGCGAGTCACTCAAGTTTTATTATCGCGTCCTCCTGCACAAGGGCGACGCCGCATCGCTTGACCTCGGAAAACTGTACAAAGAATATGCCGCCGGACAAAAATGAGCCTCACTTTTGACCTTTTGGATTTCAAACCGTTCAAAATGCCAAAAAACGCAAAAATGTCATTTTAATTTCGGGATTTCAAGGTGACTTGATTTCACAACTTGTTATTTTAATAGAAATTACGATGGAATTTGAATATCGAACATGCCAGGCATTCACCCATTGGATAAACGCAATTTGGAATTATAATAAAAATCGCTGTTGATATGTATCAATGCTGACTGACACAAGAATGATTCTTGTGATTTATTTGGACTGAGAACGGCCAGTGATTTCCGCCCAGATTTTTGATATCGATTATCATCTTCCTTCCCATCTGCTTCGCAATGAGGAGCTTTCGGAAGTTTTCACCGGTTGGACGGCCGAAAAAATCGCGAGAAAACTCGGCATTGAAGAGCGGCCGGTGAGCGCGAAAGATGAAACCGCCTTGGATTTGGGTCTAAAAGCGGCTCAAAAACTGTTCGATCGCGGCGTCTGCAAGCCGGAAGACATTGATTTCCTTGTTTTTTGCACGCAGTCGCCGGATTATTTTTTGCCGACATCCGCGTGCGTCATGCAGCACAGGCTGGGGTTGCGCCGCGATATCGGGGCGATTGATTTCAACCAGGGTTGTTCCGGCTACATTTACGGCCTGTCCCTGTGCAAGGGATTGATCGAGTCTGGGGCCGCCCGAACGGTGCTTTTTGTCACGGCGGAAACCTACACGAAGTACATCAACGAAAATGACCGCTCGACGCGTCCGCTGTTCGGCGACGGAGCGGCGGCCACGCTGCTGCGCGGGGTCGAAGTTTCGCTGGAAGAACACGCCGCGTCGCCGGGAATCGGTCCGTTCGTGTTCGGAACCGACGGGGCGGGGGCCAACATGCTGATCGTTCCCGCCGGCGGGCATCGATTGCCGCATTCGGCGGAAACGGCGGTCGAAGCCACCGACGGACGCGGCAACACGCGTTCGCAGAACCAGCTTTACATGAACGGACAGGGCATTTTCGCCTTTGCGATTGATGAAATCCCGCCGCTGGTCGATCGCTTGCTGGCCAAGGCGTCGAAAACCCGGGACGAGATTGATTGCTACGTTTTTCACCAGGCGAACAAGTACATGTTGCAACGCCTGCAGGAACTTTCCGGGCTTTCGGGCCGCAATTATTTCAACGATATCCGACACATCGGCAACACGGTTTCGAGCAGTGTGCCCATCGCGATGGTCAACGCTGCCGAACAGGATACGCTCCATGCGGGTGATACGGCCATGCTGGTCGGCTTCGGCGTCGGGCTTTCGTGGGGCGCGACATTGGTGCGACTCCCGAAATCACTGGTGCGAAACCCCGCATGACACAATTTACAACAATACATTTCCGCATAAATCAGGGCGTTTTCGGTGTCGGCCAAAAAGAAAAAAATCGTTTCGAATAACCCGAACGAACGGGTCATCAGCGAAAACCGCAAGGCGCGTCACGATTACATCATTCTTGACACGCTGGAATGCGGGATTGTACTGGTCGGCAGCGAGGTTAAAAGCCTGCGTGACGGGACCGTTTCGCTTGCGGAGGCTTACGGTCGCATCATCGAGGGTGAAGTCTGGCTCATCGGGGCCGATATCCCGGAATATCGCGAGGCAAACCGCTTCAATCACAAACCGAAACGCCCCCGAAAGCTGCTGATGCACCGCCGCGAATATCGCCGCTTCGCGATGCGGGCCTACGAAAAAGGGCTGACTCTCGTGCCGCTCCGGCTCTATTTCAACAAGGATGGTCTCGCGAAAATCCTCTTGGGCCTTTGCAAGGGAAAGCAATTGCACGACAAACGCGCTGCCGCGAAAGACGCAGCCGTCAAAAGCGGACTCCGCATGGCCATGATGAAGCGGCGGTAAACTTAGTGCGTTTCACTGAACATTATCGACGCGGTGATCTTTTTTGCCGTGTGATTCTCATAAACGTATTTCATTTGCGTAATTTTTATTATTTTTAACGAATTCGCAGAAAATTTTTCCGTTTGCCTTCGTACAGGGTGCTATATTGCATAGGCATCCACCCCATTGGATTTTTGTGAATTATGATTATGATAATTGAACTGTTCTTTTTCAGTTTTTGCAATCAATCCAACGAAATGGCGTTTGCGGTTTTTGTTTATTGAGCAAAAACTGACGGTGCGATGTTTACGGTGTAGCTACGAAATGTTTTAAATTTTGGCTTTACGCCGATTGATACAAGTTTGAATTAACGTCTTATCTTCCGAAAGGAGAGTCACGTGTCATCAGAAAATCCTGAAGTCCCCCAAGAACAACAGCCTGAAGCTCAACAACCGCAGCGTGCGCAAATTCAAATCGACGATTCGAAAGTGAACGCGAGCTATGCGAATTTTTGCCGGGTGACTGGCACGCCGGAAGAATTGATCATTGATTTTGGTCTCAATCCGCAACCGCTCGGCATTCCGACGACACCGATTCCGGTCACGCAGCGGGTCATTACGAACTTTTTCACCGCCAAACGCATGTTGCACGCCCTGAGCATGACGGTTCAGCGCCACGAACAGACCTTTGGCGTCCTCGAAATCGACGTTCAAAAGCGCATTCGTCAAGGCTAATCAGATAATATGATTATCGTTGAATCAAAACGCGATGGACAACAACATCGCGTTTTTTGTATTTTCTTGTTCCCGTTCCCCAAGAATTATTTTTTACCATAAAATGATGGTAAGGAATTGATATTTCTTATCTTATGTCAACAGATAAATCCGACCTTCCGCGAACCTGTCCCGTTTGCGAACATCGTTTTCGCGAAAGCGACGACGGCGTGGCGATGCCCTTCTGCTCGGTTCGCTGCAAAATGATCGACGCGGCGCGTTGGCTTGACGAGCGGTACGGCATGCCGATTGAAACGTCCGCGGACGATGACCTTGCCGATTCGGAATAATCGTCCCAGAGCGAAGTCCCCGCAACGCTTGTGCACAATTGTCCCATCTGCACGGAATTCGATCTTGTCAACTCGACATGACATCGGGCATAATGTATTATGGAAGATGCGAAGGCAATCGGCTAAAGGATTATTGCGCAATATTTGATTTTACGGAGGGACACCGATGGGCAAAAGGGGCGTCATCAAGGACAAGCTGGTTTTCGTCGTGATGTGTGCGATTCTGATCGCCGCGTTTCTTGGCTGGAAAGGTTGTGACATGAAATTCGGGGGCCTCGGAAACGGGCGCCCGAATAATAACCAACGCCTGGAAAAGCAGGACAAGGACCGGGAGACGGACGCCGGGGAGGAAAATCCGGAGGAAGTCCGTGAGAACCGCCCGGCGGTGTCGGTCGTGAAGTTGTATCTCGGACGCCGGGGCGTATCGGCCGACCGGATCACCTGGTATGACGCGGACCGTTTCGCCGGCTACATCCGGCAGCTCAAGGAAAACGGCATCCGCGAAGTGCATTACACGCTGCTGCCCGACTCCATCGAACGCTACGAGGAAAAATGGGCCGAGGAACTGAAAAAAGCCAACATGCGGAGTTACATCGAAACCGATTGAACATTTTATCTTTTCTGCATTAATTTTGCAGTAAGGGTTTCGCCGAAAAATGATGAGCAAGAACAGCAGCCGGGAACGCAGCGCAGCGGAGTGACCGGAGTGAGGGTTTTCCAACCGGGGAAACGTTCAATTCCCTTGCTTATTTATGCAAGGAACATCGCAGGAATTGGAATTTTGCACAAAACGCAGGCCTGTTCCCCGGTCACTCCGTTCGTTGCACGCACTGCGTTCCCGGCTGCTGTTCTTGCGGAAAACTTATTGGCGAAAGCCTAATATCAATCATTTGTACTGAAAGCATTTGGCCGCTATTAATAATCCCTGAAAGTTACGTCATGCTGCAACAGTTGAAAGACAACCTGCCGCCGTGGGAACTGGTTTTGAAAACGTTGAGCGACCATTTCGTCGAGCTCATTCTCGTCGTGGCCCTGCTCGAAGCCTTTTTGGCCCTGATCGTTTTCGCGTACAACCGCCGGTATCTCCGGAAGGTCGACCGCTGGTTCCGTCACGATGTGCTCAAGGAATGCAGCAAACCGTCGTCGACGCTCGGGCGTTGGCTTCAGGTCGAGCATCTCCTGCACGCGTTCCGCGTCGAGTATGTGCGAAAGCTCGACGGCAAAGGCCCGGAATCGCTGAAGGAGGAATACCACAAGCTGACCAACGAAAAGACGCATTCGATTTACGCCTACAGCAAATTCGTGCGAACCTCCTTCAACCTGTTCTTCGACCTGATCCCGATGTTCCCCATGCTCGGCATCCTGGGGACGGTCGTGGCCATCGCGTGCCAGTTCAGCTCGGCGGCCGAGGTGACGAGCGAATCGGAGGCCATCCTCCGTTCGGTCACGCAAAACTTCGGCACGGCCATCTGGACGACGATTTTCGGCATCGGATTCGCCATCACGTTCACCGTGATCAACGCCCTGCTGATCGAAACGGGCACGCAGAAATGTTTCGAGCTGGAAAAGACGGCCCAAAACTCGCTGGATGACGTGCTGCACCTGATCGCCGCGAGACAACGCCCGAACGGGGGCGACGACGCGACCGGCGAAATCGCGAATGAAACGGAATCGGATTTGGCATCGGAAAAATCGCGGAAAAAACGCCGTCACGGGGGGGCGTCCTCATGAACAAGAGACGGCTGGTCATGAACCTGACGCCGCTGCTGGACTTGATCATCATCCTGTTCTTCGCGCAAAGCCTGCTGCTCACCGACCAAACGCAACGCGTCGAGGCGGAAGCCGATCAGGCCGTTTTGCGGATGCGGGACGAAATGCGCGAAACCGATCTCCGACGCGAACAGGTCATCGCCGAGCGCGAGCAACGCATCGCGGCGCTGCAAGGGCAGGTCGAACGCCAGATCGACGAACAAAAGCGGATCCGACAGGACCTGCTCGAACGTGAACAGGCCTACGTCACGGCGTTCGAAGGCGTGATCGACACCGACCGCTTTCTCGCGCTGGTCCGGCAGTCGAACAACCGGCCCGACAGTCGCAACCTCGCGGAAAGTTCGCCGCCGATTCCGCTCAGCGATTCGGAACGCCGAAAAATGGCCGAGCAATTCGCCCAGTCCTACGTCGTCATGAAAAAGAGCGCCGTCGCGCTGGAAAGCCACATCACGGTCTGGATTTTCTACATTCGCTATCACGCCGAAACGGACCATTGCGATCTGGAATTCCAGGCGAACGGAAAAACGGTCGGGCTTTCCGGCGAAATGTGGGACTTCGACTCGCAGGAAAAACTGTACAACCGCCTCGTCCGCGAACTGACGGCCAACCCGCAACTCGCGACGCCGCCGGGCCCGGTTTTCCCCATGTGGGGCACGAAGGGCGACGTCCCCAAACGCGTGCGGGACGTGTTCCGAACGGTTCTCCCCTCGGCCCTGCAGGAGGTCAACGTGATTTACACGCAGGACCCGGCCATCGGCGGCAAAGGCTGGCCGCAGGCCAAAATTCATTCCGGCAGCATCGCCCCGCTGGGCAATATCCCGCTCGTCACGGAAGACCGGGATTGACTTGGGGCCGTCCTTTCACTTGCGTGAAACAAAATGCCATGTTTTTGAAATGTCACGGTTCTTCCTTGTTGACGATCAGGGAACGAACGACATCGGGTTCGATGTTGCTTTTCGGTGAAAAACGATCGCTTTCCATGTAACGAAGCAGCGAAATGCGGAGCCATTCGGCCTGCGGGCACTGTTCGAGATCGTTCGTGATATCGATCGAGCAAAACAGCAGGGAACCCTTGCCGACTTTGGCCTCGACGATATTCGCCAATCTCCGGTTGGTGATGAAATTGTCGATCATCTCGACCACCGGTTCGCACGACATGCCGTCGATGACCAGCGTTTTCGAACGTTTGCACAGGTCGCGCCACTGCCAGTTGGCGTGGCTTTCCGTCGGGAAATGCGCGAGCGCCGGGTGGTTCGGGTCGCACGAAATCCCCATGCTTCCCGCCTGATTCGGGAAATGCACCGGGCTCCAGAACACCGGCACGAATTTTCCTTCGATGCCTTGAATCCGGTCGACCGGCGGATTGAGCAGCACTTTTTTGCCGTCCTGCAATGCGGCGAGCGCTTCCTCGACGGACGCCGTGCAAACGACGTTCGTTTCGACCGGTTCGGCGACGACGGGGTAGACCCAGATGTCCCATTGGTTGCCGCGGTTTTCCGCGACGATGTTCAGCGACAAAGTCAGCTTGACCGGCTTGATGATCGAATCCAGCGGCACGGAGATTTCGCCGACCGGATTGTCGCCGCCGATGGGAATGTTTTGTCGCTCAATTTTACCCGACTGAATCACATTGCCGCTTTGATCTTTCAACGCCCAGAGCATGTCCGACCGCAATTCGTGATCGCTGTAATTGGCGACTTCGAACTTGGCATTCAACATCTCGTTGTTGCGATAGGCCGCTTTGGCAAAACGTGCCAGCGGAACGATGGGGCTGCAAAATTGCCGGAATTCTTCGCCGGAAATCACGCCCTTGCCGTCCCAAAAGGCGTCGAGCAAGCCGACAAGGGCCGTCCCCTGCCCGGGAAAGTCCCGCAAATCAAGCAGTTGAAAACCGCTGAGCGACCTGGTTTTCATCGCCCGTTCGATTTCCTCCTTGTAAAGTAGGACCGCGAGTTTGCCCGTGTTTTCCTGGTATGCGGCGTCACGCCCGGCGAGCCCCTTCTTTTCGAGGTCGTTCTTGATCGCGATCATGTTGAGCGGCACGAGATTTCCTTTGTACTTTTCGATCTCTCGCAAATTCGGGTAAACGCTGTACTGCCCGATCTCGTGCGAAATCACCGGAACGGGAACGTCTTCGAGCGATTTTTCATAGTCCTTGGTGAAATCGGCGGGATACTGGTCGAACACACCCTGTCCGCGAATCCAGCCCTTGTCGGTCCATTGCGTCACCCAATAATCCATGTTGGGCACGGGCCAGCCGGTTTCCGGCTTCTGGAAGGTGAACGACGTGTGCGTGTACAATCGGCGATTGTCTGCGTCCTTCAATTCACAAACGATTTTATCAAGCAATTTGAAATCGCCGTTGATTTCGTTGCCGATCGAGAAAAAACAGAATGACGGGTGGTTGCCGTATTCCCGCAAAATGCGGCGGCACTCTTTCGTCACGAATTGCACGGTCGGTTCGTCTTTCCCGAAGTTGAGTTCCCAATACGGCGATTCGACCTGCAAATAAAAACCGAGTTCGTCCGCCGCCTCAAACGCCGCTTTCGGCGGGCACCATGAGTGAAAGCGAAAATGGTTGAGGCCGTATTCCTTCGCCGCGTCGATCACCTTGAGCCAATCGTCTTTATCGGTCGGCGGATAGCCTTTGAGCGGGAAAATGCAGCATTCGAGCGTTCCCCGCAGGAACAGGGGACGACCGTTGACCTGCAAACGCGAATCGTGGTTCGTGACGTTCCGCAAACCGAATGTCACCGAAAACCGGTCGTGCGCGTTTTCCGCGTTCAGCGTGGCGACCGCCTCATAAAGCGTAGGCGAAAATTCATCCCAACGTTTCGCCTCCGGCATCGGATAATCGAAAGTCATTTCGCGTGCCTGTTTGTCGAACGGCGATACCAGTTCGGGGAACCCACTGTTATTTTTGCCGGCAACCTTGAATTGGATCGTTCCCGCCATCGGTGCGGCATGGGACAAGGTCACTTCGACATGAATTTTTTCTTCCGCCGCGTCGGGAAAGATCGAAACTTGTTTGATATGCAGTTCGTCTTTTGTCGATAAAGCGATTTCGCCAAGCACGCCGTTCCACATCGTTTGTGTTTCGTTCGTGTAGGCATGGGCCATGTTCCGCACGGACATGTCGTACTTTTTCCGGTTGTCGATTCGCAGCGCGAAGGTGTTTTTTCCCGGCTTGAGATAAGACGTCACGTCGAAAACATGCGGCGTCGTGAGGCTGTCGTTTTTGTCCGAAACTTCGTCATTCCCCAACCTGGTGACCTTTTCGCCGTTGACCCACAATTCCGACGTCCAGAGTACGCGTTCCAATTCAAGTGAAATGTGTTTTCCCGACCAGTTTTCCGGGATTTCCACCGTCCGCCTGTACCACGCGACGCCGACGTAATCGAACTTGCGTTTCAGGTTCAAAAGCACTTCACGGTTGCCGATGTCCGGCTCCAGCGTCAGCGGATCGCCGTAACCGGCGTCGCAAAGAGTGCCCGGGAGTTGGATTTTTTCGTCGAAATCCTTTGCATGCCATTTTTCCGCGACCCCGACGTCGTTCCTGTCGAGCGCGACCTGCCATTCCCCGGCCAGGGAAAGTTTTCGATCGGCGTCCTCCGCCGAAACGGATGATAAACATGTCGCCGCGAACATGACGACAGGAAACGTCAGACATAAAGCACGCTGAGTCAATTGATGAATATTCATTTTCGCCTTCGAATGGTTGACTGTTTATGATTTTGATATTTTCATCCACTGATATGTTGCGGTCACGTCTTGAGCACACAAAATGTCCACCAGAAAAACGCGACCGGCGCGGCAAGGATCAGCGAGTCGAACAGGTCGAGAAAGCCGCCGAAGCCCGGGATGAGCGAGCCGGAATCCTTTTTGCCGACGTCGCGTTTGATGAGCGATCCGGCCAGGTCGCCCAGCGAACCGGCCATGGCGACGGCCAATCCGAAAAACAGCCAGTTCGGCACGAACGCCGGAGCGGGCTGCAAAAAATAAAACCAAAACCATGACGTGAAAACCGCGAACGCCAATCCGCCGAATCCGCCTTCGATCGTTTTTTTCGGGCTGAGTTCCGGCGCCATTTTGTGACGCCCGAAAATCCGCCCGACCGTGTAGGCGCCGACGTCGTTCAATTTGACGATGGCGATCATCATCAAGAGCGGAATCAGGCCGTAGGTCATCCGCAACAAAATAATGAAGCACACGAGCAGACCGAGATACCCCATGAGGAACACGGCGCCGGCCAGATTGATCGTCACGCCGCCGGGACGTTTGTAACGCCACATTTCGCCCGCGAAGGCGATTAATATTCCGCCGGCAAAAGTGAAAAGAATGCCCATCGCGGCGCCGGCCGCCCAGCGCCAGGCCTCGTCGTCGAGTTGCCCCATGCCGGGAAAATTCAAACGGTCGTTGTTATGACCGACGCAAATGATCCAGCAGCAAACGGCCATGAGAAAGGTGCCGAAATATACGCTGGAACGTCGCGGGTGCAGTCCCCCGGCCGAAAGCAGGTCGAGCAATTCCCTGCACAGGAAAGCGAGACTGACCAACAACACCGGCATGAGGGCAACGCCTTTGACCACGAGCCTGTCATCAAGCCAGGCCAGGCCGAGAATCACGGCCACCGTCGGAAGCGCGAAAAGGAGTCTCTGTTTCAGCATGGTGTGGGCCCGGGTATCAGTGTCGTTGTCTGTTCAAATATCTTTGTATTTCGTTTCACGCAAAGACGCAAAGCAGACAAAGAACGCCAAGCTTCCTTAAAATTCTTTGCGAACTTTGTTTTCTTGGCGGCTTTGCGTGAAATCCCTTTTTTTCCTCATCATTCCCCGAACCGGTCGCCCGGTTGAAGGGGGTAACCTCTCAGGAACGCGCTCGCCGGCATCATCTTTCGCCCGGCGGGTTGAATTTCCAGCACCTGCAACACGCCCCCGCCCGTCGCGATGGTGACACGCTCCTCGCAAGCCTCAAGGATCGTGCCGGGGACAAAATCCGCCGATGGCACGGTTTCGTCAGTCTGCCGCACGCGACCGAGAATCAGCCGCATCGGCTCCGACTCGTTTTCCCGGTGCCAGTCGGTGAATATCTTCGGCCAAGGTTGCAGGGCCTGGAATTGCCAGACGATTTCCCGCGACGAACGCCGCCAGTCGATTTCACCGTCGTGTTTTTTGAGTTTCGGCGCTTTTGAGGCCGATTCATCCCGCTGCGGCACGGGCGCCAGGGTTCCCGTTTCAAATTGCGGCAGCGCCCTCATGACAAGGTCGGCGCCGATTCGGGCGAGTTTTTCCTCCGTTTCAACCGCCGTGTCCTCCGGCAGAACCGGCACCGGCTCGGACATGGCGACGACGGGCCCGGCGTCCAATTGCGGCGTCATGTGAATGACGCTCACGCCGACGGTCGGTTCGCCGGCCAGCAGCGCGCGGTTGATCGGGGCCGCCCCGCGATATTTCGGCAGCAGCGATCCGTGCAGGTTGATGCCGCCGAATTTCGTCGCTGCCAGGACGTGCGGGGCCAGGATTTTCCCGTAATCGCAAACGAACAGCAAATCGGCCCGCCAGGCGTTCATGATCGGCAGTAGTGTCGGATCGTTGATGTTTTCCGGATCGAAAATCTCAAGTCCCGCCGCCGAAGCGACGCTGCGAACCGGCGTCGTGAGCGATTTCGCGCCACGCGAAGCGCGAATCGGCATCGTAACGACCGCGACGATGTCGTGACGACTGCCCAAAAGTTGTTCGAATGTCGGAACGGCAAAGCCCCCCGTCCCCATGATCACGATACGCATCCCGCCTCCGCGATAAAATCAAACCGAAAAAAACAATATAGCATCCCGGCAAAACGACCGCAAGTGCTTTCACGGGAAAGTGATCCACAAGAACAACAGAGGAACACGAAGGTCGGGCGGTCCCGCCGAAATCACCGCAATCAGAACCCGAAGCGTGCACAAGGGACAGGAATCAGGGCCGCGACAGTCATGGAGCGGTTGTACCGGGGCAAACCTAACGAACACGCATGAATGGCAGCCCGGAGCGTAAGCGACAGGTTAAAGTTTCCTTATCCTATTTCGTTTCCATTTGGCAAATCATATCCCGGAAAAATCACCTACCGTAACAATTATGGGACGGTAAAACCCGTCGCTTACGCTCCGGGCTGCCATTGGAAACAAACGGGTGATCGCGCTGTAGTACCAAGGGTGCGGGTATTGCAGCTCGACAGGTGCGGTGGCTCATACATCACGGTCACTTGCCGACCTGCAGGATGCGGTTGACCGCGTTGACGAAGGCGATGGCGCTGGCCTCGAAAATATCGGTCGAAATGCCCTGCCCGCGTTCGTTGCGACCGCTGCTGTCGACGTACACCGACACTTCGCCCTGGGCGTCCTGACCGTCGGTCACGCTTTGGATCGTGTATTCGCGGCACTGCATTTTCGTGTCCGTCAGTTCGCACACGGCGACGAACATCGCGTCCACGGGGCCGTCACCTCCCGCAACCGTCTTGCGGAACGTTTCGCCCGCACGCTTGAGGGTCAGGGTCACGTTCGGGGCCTTGCCGGTCCCGCATTCGAGCCGGTAGGAATCGTATTCCCAGGTGACGGTCGTTTTCTGCTGCACCCGCTGTTCGATGATCGCGATGATGTCGGCATCGAACACGTCCTTTTTGCGGTCGGCGAGCCGCTTGAACTCGGCGAACACGACGTCGACCTGTTCCGGCGTCAGTTCGTGTCCCAAATTCCGGGCGCGATCAATCAGCGCCGCGCGACCGCTGTGCTTGCCCAACACGAGGTCGCTCTTTTGAAAACCGACGTCTTCCGGGGTCATGATCTCGTAGGTCGACGGATTTTTGAGCATGCCGTCCTGGTGGATGCCCGACTCGTGCGCGAAGGCGTTCTGTCCGACGATCGCCTTGTTTCGCGGCACGCGCAGGCCGGTGATCGTCGAAACGAGCCGGCTGACGGGCACCAGGCGGTTGGTGACGATGTTCGTTCGCGTGTTGTAAACGTCGGCCCGGGTTTTCATCGCCATGACGGCT